>NZ_JQNA01000002.1:626371-939556 GCF_000745015.1 Burkholderia sp. 9120
TGCCTTTCGCGAGCATCGTCCACGGAAACGGCAGCAGCGCAACAATCAGCAGGCATAGATGCGGAATGGTCATAGTTTGCTGGTCTCCCCTGTCAATGTAGTCACCGCAGCGCGGACGCCGTGAGCCGCTGTTATACCCGCCGTCTTCGCACGCCGCCAACCGGAATCATGCGAGCGGCGCCTCTATCCGCGCCCGCCATGCAGCTATCAAATCGACCCTTTCCCGACTCGAACCGACATTAAACAAACATTACAAATAACCAACTTAAAATAAAACAGAATCAATACAATAATTACATTAACCAAACATAAAGCCTGCATCGCAATGCGGCATCAATTCCGTTCCAGGGATTAATACGGATAAAAGTGCGTTCATTCATGCAAGCGCTTAACGCTCGGCGTACACTCGCTCAAAGCCCATGCCACGGGGCTGCGGGGCTGCAGAGCCGCCCGTCGTCACACACGGGTTATTAGAGACTCAGGAGAACAATCAATGAGCTGGACACGGGAACAGAGAAACGTCACGATCGCCGCCTATCTGGGCTGGACACTCGACGCATTCGATTTCTTTCTAATGGTGTTCGTATTGAAAGATATCGCGGCGGAGTTCAATACGAAAATCCCGGCGGTTGCCTTCGGCATCATGCTGACCTTGATGATGCGTCCGGTCGGCGCATTGATTTTTGGCTGGCTCGCCGACAAATACGGCCGCCGTCCCACGCTGATGGTCAACATCGCGTGCTTCTCGCTGCTCGAATTGCTGTCCGGCTTCTCGCCGAACCTGGCCACCCTGCTCGTGCTGCGCGCGCTGTTCGGTATCGCGATGGGCGGCGAATGGGGCGTCGGCGGCGCATTGACCATGGAAACCGTCCCGCCGAAATCGCGCGGCTTCGTCTCCGGATTGCTGCAGGCCGGCTACCCGAGCGGCTACCTGCTCGCGTCGGTGGTGTTCGGCGTGTTCTATCAATACATCGGCTGGCGCGGCATGTTCTTCGTCGGCGTGTTGCCCGCGCTGCTCGTGCTCTATGTGCGCGCGCACGTGCCGGAGTCGCCCGCGTTCAAGACGCTCGAAAAGAAAACCCGTCCGGGTCTGCTCGCTACGCTGAAGCAGAACGTCGGCCTGTCGATCTACGCGATCATTCTGATGACCGCGTTCAACTTCTTCTCGCACGGCTCGCAGGATCTGTATCCGACCTTCCTGCGCGTGCAGCATCAGTTCGACGCGCACACGGTGTCGTGGATCACGATCACGCTGAACGTCGGCGCGATTTGCGGCGGGCTGTTCTTCGGCTCGTTGTCGGAGAAGATTGGCCGCAAGCGCGCCATCTTTATCGCCGCGTTGATCGCGTTGCCGGTGCTGCCGCTGTGGGCGTTTTCGAGCACGCCGATTCTGCTCGCGCTCGGCGCATTCCTGATGCAGATCTCCGTACAAGGCGCATGGGGTGTGATTCCGGTGCACCTGAACGAAATCTCGCCCGATGAAATCCGCGCCACGTTCCCGGGTCTCGTGTATCAGCTCGGCAATCTGATCGCGTCGGTCAACGGCCCGCTGCAAGCGAGCGCCGCGGAAGCGCACGGCAACAACTACGCGCTGATCATGGGCACGGTGATCGGCATCGTCGCGGTGGTGATCGCGGTGCTAATTCCGTTTAGCCGCGAGCGTCGCGGCATCGACATGACGCAGTCGGCGAAAGAGGCCGTGGCCTAGATTCAAGCGTTCGAACTAAACAGCTATTTTGCTGGCCCACTCGCGGCCGCATTAGGGCACAATAGGCGCAAAGGCGGCTCGATCCGCCACGACGCGAAGCCAGCGTCGCATAGAGAATGCAGCTATAAGCAGGGCCAAACAGAGTAGCAACGCCATACGAGGCCGTTCCGATTTCGATCGGAACGGCCTTTTTTATTTCCGCGCGTTTTGACGCACCGCGCAAACCGGGAAAGCCAGACTTTCGTCAGGTCTTCTAGAGGAGTTAGTCCACAGCAGACACTTGATCGCAGTCCTCATCCTTCTTATCCTGAAAAAAACGGCTGTTTCAAATAAACATTTGAATCGCTTGTTTGCGGGCCGGACGCCCGGCAACTGGGAGACGCAACATGGCAGTTCGCACAACAGGCCGGCACGCCGGCGATACGAAGTCCCGCATCCTCGACGCCGCCGAAACCCTCTTTATCGAATGCGGCTACGAGGCGATGTCGCTGCGCCAGATTACTTCGCGGGCCGAAGTGAATCTCGCGGCGGTCAACTATCACTTCGGCAGCAAGGAATCGCTGATTCACTCGATGCTGTCGCGCCGCCTCGACAAGCTCAATCAGGAGCGTCTCAAGCTGCTCGACCGCTTCGACGACATGCTCGGCGCACGTCTGACCTGCGAGCACGTGCTCGGCGCGATGTTCATTCCGGCACTGCGTTTGTCGCGCGATCCGCGGGTGGGCGGCAAGGCGTTTCTGCGCTTGCTGGGGCGCGCGTATACGGATCCGTCGTCCTTCATTCGCGACTTTCTGAATGCGCATTACGAGTCGGTGGCCGTGCGCTTTTTCGACGCGTTTCAGCGTGCGTTGCCGCATCTGCCGCGCGAGGAACTCGGCTGGCGGTTGCACTTCGCGATCGGCGCGTTGTCGGGTGTGCTGGCCGGCACCGATACCGACAGCCTGATCTCCGAGTTCTCGCAGGGCAAGTCGATGAACGACCTGCAGTTGATCGCGCGTCTTGCGTCGCTGATGGTGGCCGCGCTCAAGGCACCGCTGCCCGACAGTACGCAACTCGCCGCGTTCGCCGCGGTGCTGGGCGACGCGACGGAGAGCGGTGCGGACTGTCCGCTGCAAAGCGCCGCGCAGGCGGCGAACCCCGCCGGCGTGACGCAATCGGCGCAATCGGCGCAAGGCGCAATGCAGTCGACAGATGCGGATGCAGCGGATACGCGCGACGACGAACATCGCGGCGGCGCGATGGACGCAAGTTCGTTTCAGCACGCGCTGCATGGCACAGCCTGACCGCAACACGCATGCGAGGCAAAGCAGAAGCAATGCAAACGCAACGCAAAAGCAAAGCACTACGTCGAGCAGTTCAACGTGGACGGCACCGTGACGGTCCGTCCACGCGCAACGCGGAATGAAACGTGCTCATGAAAAACGCAGAGTCGAACAGCCCGTCTAAAACCCGCACCTAAGCGACGTCGCGGTGTCGAACCGAGAACGGAGACACGACACCGGCAACGCCGCCCGCGAACCGCAGAAACAGAATCAACAGAACGCGAGCCCGTCCGCGCCCCGTGGAGGCGTTCGCACGCACCATCGAAACAGGAGGAAACGTCATGCCGTGGTTCATCCTAGTGCTCAATATTGCCGCCCTCGCGCTCGTCTACGTTCAGGCGCGCGCCGCCTGGTGGCTGGCCTTCCTGGTCGTCTGGGTCGCAGCCGCGCATATCAGCGGCGCAACGGGCCCGGTGGCGACGACGTTGCTCGCGATTGTGTTCGTCCTCCCTGCCCTTGTCCTCGCGGTGAAGCCGCTGCGCCGCGCGTGGCTCACGAAACCGGTGCTCGACGTATTCCGCAAGATCCTGCCGGAGATGTCGCCGACCGAACGCGACGCGATCGAAGCCGGCACGGTCTGGTGGGACGCCGAACTGTTCTCGGGACGCCCGCACTGGGACACGCTGCTCGGCTACGGTCCCGCCACGCTGACGGCGGAAGAACAGACGTTCCTCGACGTCGAATGCGAACAGCTCTGCGATCTCGCGAACGACTGGGAAACCACCATGATCTGGCAGGACCTGTCGCCGCAAACCTGGCAGTACATCAAGGAACGCGGCTTTCTCGGCATGATCATTCCGAAGCAGTACGGCGGCAAACAGTTCTCCGCGTACGCGCATTCGCAGGTCATCATGAAACTCGCCACGCGCTGCTCGGCCGCCGCCGTTTCGGTGATGGTGCCGAACTCGCTCGGCCCCGCCGAATTGCTGATGCACTACGGCACCGAAGAGCAAAAGAACCACTATCTGCCGCGCCTCGCACGCGGCGAAGAAATCCCCTGCTTCGCGTTGACGAGTCCATACGCGGGTTCCGACGCCGCAGCGATTCCCGACGTCGGCATTGTCTGCAAGGGCACGTTCGAAGGCCGTGAAACGCTGGGCTTTCGCGTCACCTGGGACAAGCGCTACATCACGCTCGGTCCGATCGCAACCGTGCTCGGCCTCGCGTTCCGCGCGCTCGATCCCGACCATCTGCTCGACTCGAACGATGAACCCGGCATTACCTGCGCGCTGATTCCGACCGACCATCCGGGCGTGAATATCGGCCGCCGTCACTGGCCGTTGAATGCGGTGTTCCAGAACGGTCCGAACTCGGGCAAGGACGTCTTCATTCCGCTCGACTGGGTGATCGGCGGCCGCGCGCAGGTCGGCAACGGCTGGCGCATGCTGATGGAATGTCTTGCGGCGGGCCGGGCGATTTCGCTGCCGTCGTCGAATGTGGGCATGGCGAAGATCGCCGTGCGCGGCACCGGCGCCTATGCGGCGGTACGCCGCCAGTTCCGCACCGCCGTCGGCAAGTTCGAGGGCGTGCAGGAAGCGCTCGGCCGCATGGGCGGCAACCTGTACGTGATGGACGCCGCGCGCCGCCTGTCCGCGCATGCGGTCGACCTCGGCGAAAAACCGTCGGTGATTTCGGCGATCGCGAAGTATCACATCACCGAGCGCGCCCGCATGGTCATCAACGACGGCATGGATATCGCCGCCGGCAAGGGCATCTGCATGGGGCCGTCGAACTTTCTCGCGCGCGCCTATCAGCAGGTGCCGATCGCGATCACCGTGGAAGGCGCGAACATTCTGACGCGCTGCCTGATCATCTTCGGCCAGGGCGCGATTCGCTGTCATCCGTACGTGCTGAAGGAAATGGCCGCGACCCGCGAAACCGATCACGCGAAAGCCCTGCGCGATTTCGACGACGCGTTCTTCGGCCACGTCAGCTTCACGCTGTCCAACGTGGTGCGCAGTCTGGTCTACGGCGTCACGGGCGGCGCGGTGATCGCCGCGCCGCGCACGGCGTACGCGCCGCTGCACGCGTACTACCGCGCGGCGACGCGTATATCGACCGCATTCGCGTTGCTCGCCGATGTCTCCATGTTCGTGCTCGGCGGCGATCTGAAGCGTCGTGAACGCCTCTCCGGACGACTGGGCGACGTGCTGTCGCAGCTCTACCTGATTTCGGCGACGCTCAAGCGTTTCGAAGACGAAGGCCGTCAGCAGGACGATCTGCCTCTGGTGCGCTGGGGGGTGGAAGACTCGCTGTACAAGGCGCAACACGCGCTCGACGGCGTGCTCGCCAACTATCCGAACCGCCTCGCCGCGGGCCTCGTGCGCGTGCTCGCGTTCCCGTTCGGGCTGCCGTACCGCGAGCCGGCCGACAGTCTCGGCAGCGAGATCGCCGAGTTGATGCAGACGCCCGGCGCGGCGCGCGACCGCCTGGTGTCGGACTCGTACGTGCCGCATCCCGACGTGGATGCGCTCGGCTACGGCGAACTGGTGTTCCAGTTGAATCCGCGCTTCACGCAGATCGACCAGAAGCTGCGTGAAGCCGTCAAGCAGGGCCTGCTCGAACCGATGCCGCAAAGCCTGCCGCAACTAGGCGCGTGGACCGACGCGGCGCAGCGCCAAGGCCTGATCGACGCCGACGAGCGCCGCGTGCTGGACGACTATGCCCGCTACGGCGCGCACGTCGTGAAGGTCGACGACTTCCCCGCCGACTTCGACCTGTTCGCGAGTTTGCAGAAGCGCAAGGAGTCGCTCGAAAAGGCGTTGGAAATGGCAGCTTGAGCGCGGAAAGAACCGTATGAAAAAAACATCCGGGGATGGCGCACCCGTGGCGCCGAACTCAGTGCACACTGACACACGTTTGACGTCCCACAAGGGGGCCGGCTTCGAGGCACCCCTTGAAGTGGCGCTCAACGAGGCATGCCTTAACGGGGCAAGCTTCGAGGCGCCCGCCGGGGAGAATTCGTACGGGACGTGGCCAGCGGAGCAAATCACTCTATGAACGACTCATACCTGAACTTCGTCAACTCGCCGTTCGGCGCGCGCCTCGCGCGTTCGCTCGGCTTGCCGAAGCCCGAGGTGCTGCACCGCTATCGCGCGGACCAGCCCGAATTCAGCGGCATGGTGGCGCTCGGCGCGGGCCGCGAACCGCATCTGCTGGACGCGCTCGCGAATCTGGTGGCGAGCATCGGCGTGACCAGCGTCGCGCATGAAAGCGCCGGGCTATGGGTGCCGCTCGCGAATCGCCGCGGTTTGATGACCGGCCGCTTCGAAGCCGCGGATGGCGGTTCGCACGGTCGGCTTGCCGCGCTGCTGTTCGATGCGAGCGGCATTGAAGACAGCAGCCAGCTTGAACCCCTGCATGGTTTCTTTCACGACACGCTGCGCTCGCTCGGCAAGTGCGGTCGCATCGTCGTGCTGGGGCGGCCGCCGGAGAGCTGCGCGAATCCGCGTCAGTGGACCGCGCAGCGCGCGCTCGAAGGCCTCACGCGCTCGCTCGGCAAGGAGGCGCGGCGCGGTATCACGTCGAACCTCGTCTATGTCGAACGCGGCGCTGAAAGCGGGATTGAAGCGACGTTGCGATTTTTTCTGTCGCCACGCTCGGCGTATGTGTCGGGTCAGGTGGTGCGGATCGGCACGGTGAGCACCGCCACCAGCCCCACCTTGCCCCCGCCCGACTTCGACTGGACCCAACCCCTCGCCGGCCGGCGCGCGGTCGTCACGGGCGCGGCACGCGGCATCGGCGCCGCGATTGCGAGCGCGCTGGCGGCCGAAGGCGCGCACGTGATCGGCATCGACATTCCGTCGGCGCGC
The DNA here is from genome assembly GCF_000745015.1 of Burkholderia sp. 9120. Lineage (NCBI taxonomy): Bacteria > Pseudomonadati > Pseudomonadota > Betaproteobacteria > Burkholderiales > Burkholderiaceae > Burkholderia > Burkholderia sp. 9120. The sequence continues at coordinate 633,214 of NZ_JQNA01000002.1, forward strand.
GACGCGCTCGACGCCACGCTGCGTCAACTGAACGGCACCGCGCTCGCGTTCGACATCGCCGCCCCCGAAGCGCCCGCACAGATCGCCGCCGCGCTCGACGAACAGGGCGTGGATATCGTCGTGCACAACGCCGGCATCACGAAAGACAAAACCATCGCGAAGATGACCGACGCCGCGTGGCAAAACGTCATCGACATCAACCTCAGCGCGCAGGAACGGATCGACGACGCACTGCTTGCCGCCGGCATTCTGCGCGACGGCGGCCGGATCGTCGCGGTGTCGTCGATCAGCGGCATTGCCGGCAATCTCGGCCAGACCAATTACGCGACGTCGAAGGCCGGCGTGATCGGCCGGGTGCAGAGCATGGCGCCGCATTTGCGCGCGCGCGGCATCACGATCAACGCGGTCGCGCCCGGCTTTATCGAAACGCAGATGACCGCGAAGATTCCGCTCGCCATTCGCGAAGCCGGCCGCCGCATGAACTCGATGAGCCAGGGCGGCCAGCCGGTCGACGTCGCGCAGACCATCGCGTGGCTCGCGCATCCGGGTTCGGCGGGGGTCAGCGGCCAGATTGTGCGCGTGTGCGGCCAAAGCCTGATTGGAGCGTGAGCATGGCCGAGCCCGGTGATCCGTTCGACGACAGCGGCGCATCCGGTGCATCGGGTACATCCGACGCATCCAGCGCATTCGGCGAGCGCCGGGCCGACGCGGTCCGGCCCAAAACCGTCGTGGTCGAACCGCTGCCCGCGCCGGCCAAACTCTATGCGCGCGCATTGTCGGGCATCGTCAAGCGCGGCCGGCCCACGCAACTGCCGGCGCTGCGCCTCGTGCGCCCCGCCGTCGCGCTCGATCCAGGCGCGGTCTGGCGTTACGCGCGTGTATGCGGCTTCATCCCCGAGCACGGCGTACCGCTCACCTATCCGCATCTACTCGCGTTTCCGTTGCATCTGCTGATGCTGACCGATCCCGCGTTTCCGTGGCCGGCGCTCGGGCTCGTGCATCTGGCTAATCACGTGCGCCTGCGCCGCCCGCTCGCCTATAAAGACCTGCTGCGCGTCGAGGTCGAGTTCGGCGCGCTGCTGCGTCACGACAAGGGTCAGGCGTTCGTCCTGCACACACGCCTGTACCGGCGCGGCGAAGCGGTGTGGGACGGCGACAGCGTCTATCTGAAACGCGGCGTGCCGGCGACCGGCAGCGCGCTCGCGCCGCTCGAACTCGGGCCCGAGGCGCTGCAGCGTATCGCGCGCTGGCAGTTGCCGTCGCAACTGGGCCGCGACTACGCGAAGGTCTCCGGCGACTACAACCCGATCCACCTCAGCGCGCTGTCCGCGAAAGCGTTCGGTTTTCCGCGTGCCATCGCGCACGGCATGTGGACGCTGGCGCGCGCCGCCGCCGCGCTGCAGCCGCCCAAGCCGCTCGCCGAAGGCACGCTCAGCGCCGAATTCAAATTGCCGATGCTGCTGCCCGGCGAGGCGTCATTGTGGAGCGCGTCGGCTTCGCTGATCGAACGGGATATCGAAGTGCGCGACATCAGCGGCGAAAAACCGCATCTGCGTGGCCGCATGCAGTGGAAACTGCTATGAGCCGCCGCATCACAACAAGAACCTCAAGGAGCCGAGCATGACCCACCCGCAGCCAGCCGTGCGCCGCGTCGCCATTGTCGGGGGCAACCGGATTCCGTTCGCCCGCTCGAACACCGCGTACGCGACCGCGTCGAATCAGGACATGCTGACCTTCACGCTGCAAGGCCTGATCGATCGCTACAACCTGCACGGCGAGCGGCTGGGCGAAGTCGCGGCGGGCGCCGTCATCAAGCATTCGCGCGACTTCAACCTGACGCGCGAAGCGGTGCTGTCCACCACGCTCGCGAAGGAAACGCCCGCCTACGACGTGCAGCAGGCCTGCGGCACCGGACTCGAAGCGGCGATCCTCGTCGCCAACAAGATCGCGCTGGGGCAGATCGAAGTGGGCATCGCGGGCGGCGTGGATACGACCTCGGACGCGCCGATCGGCGTCAACGAACGGATGCGCAAGATCCTGCTCGAAGTGAATCGCAGCCGCAGCACGGGGCAGCGCGTCGGCGCGCTGACCAAACTGCGGCCCGGCATGTTCTTCAAGCCGCTGTTGCCGCGCAACGGCGAGCCGCGCACCGGCCTGTCAATGGGCGAGCATTGCGAGCTGATGGCCAAGCGCTGGAACATTTCGCGCGAGGCGCAGGACGTGCTCGCGTACGACAGCCACCGCAAGCTCAACGAAGCGTACGCACGCGGTTTCGTCAACGATCTGATGACGCCGTATCGCGGCCTCTCGCGCGACAACAATCTGCGCGCCGACCTCACGCTCGAAAAACTCGCGAGCCTGAAGCCGGTATTCGACCGCGACGCCGGCACGCTGACCGCCGGCAATTCGACGCCGCTCACCGACGGCGCCTCCGCCGTGCTGCTCGCGAGCGAGGACTGGGCGGCTCGACATGGCTTGCCGGTGCTCGCCTATCTGAGCTGGTCCGAAACCGCCGCAGTCGACTATTTCGACAAGAAAGAAGGCCTGCTGATGGCGCCGGCCTACGCGGTGCCGCGCATGCTCGCGCGCGCCGGCCTCACGCTGCAGGACTTCGATCTGTACGAAATTCACGAGGCGTTCGCCGCCCAGGTGCTGTGCACGCTCACCGCGTGGCAGGATGACGAATATTGCCGCACGCAGCTCGGCTTGCCCGGGCCGCTCGGCGCGATCGACCGCGCGAAGCTGAACGTGAACGGCAGCTCGCTTGCCACCGGCCATCCGTTCGCGGCGACCGGCGGGCGCATCGTCGCCGGTCTCGCGAAAATGCTCGCGCAACTCGACAAGCCAGCCGGCACCGCGCGCGGGTTGATCTCAATCTGCGCGGCGGGTGGCCAGGGCGTGGTGGCGATTCTGGAGCGTTGATCCGCCGCACCTCGTTCGCCTCAACTAATAGTGTTGCTTCACGAAAGATTGCTGCAAACTTTGCTTTGGATTGCTTCGACGCACGCTCGGATGACTGGCCGCACGACCAGCACACAAACAGATGAAGCCACCGCTTCTGGAGACGACCGATGACCCAGCCCGCTCAAACCCCGCTCTCGCCCGCCGATCAAGCGTCGGCCGCCGTGAATGCCGCGCATGCGACCAGCGCCACGCACACCGCACCGAACACCGACGGCATCTGGTACGCCTCCTACCCGTCGGACGTACCGCATGACATCGACGTCGGGCAATACGAATCGATTCCGCAGTTCTTCGACGAGTGCGTCGCCAAGTTCCGCGAGCGGGTTGCGTATGTGAGCGTCGGCGCGAACCTGACCTACGGCGAACTCGGCCGCAAGGCCACCGCGTTCGCCGCATATTTGCAGAGCATCGGCGTGAAGCCCGGCGAGCGTGTCGCGATCATGCTGCCGAACACGTTCCAGTATCCGGTGGCGCTGTTCGGCGTGCTGAAAGCCGGCGGCGTGGTGGTCAATGTGAATCCGCTGTACACCGTGCGCGAGCTTTCGCATCAGTTGAAGGACAGCGGCGCGACCACGATTATCGTGTTCGAGAACTTCGCGAAGACGGTCGAAGACTCGCTGCCCGGCACCAAGATCCAGAACGTCATCGTGACGGGTCTCGGCGATCTGCTCGCCGACGGCCTGAATCTGAAGGGACGTGTGCTCAACTTCATGCTGCGTCACGTGAAGAAAATGGTGCCTGCCTACAACCTGCCGCAAGCGGTGCCGCTGCTCAGCGCGCTCGCAACCGGTTACACGCGGCCGGTCACGCCCGTGCGTCTCGCGCACAACGACATCGCGTTCCTGCAATACACCGGCGGCACCACCGGCGTCGCCAAGGGGGCGATGCTCACGCACAAGAACATCATCGCCAATCTGCTGCAGGCGAAAGCGTGGTCCGAAGGCCAATTGACCGGCGAGATCGAAACCGTACTCACGCCGTTGCCGCTTTATCACATCTACTCGCTGACGGTGAACGCGCTGATTTTCATGGGACTCGGCGGGCGCAACATCCTGATCGCCAATCCGCGCGACATGAAACGCGTGATGATGATCATCCGTCACGAGAAATTCACCGGCATGACCGCCGTGAATACGCTCTACAACGCGTTCCTCGACAACGAGGAGTTCTGCAAGCGCGACTTCTCGAACCTGAAACTCGCGATGGCCGGCGGCATGGCGACGCAGAAGTCGGTGGCCGAGCGTTTCAAGGCCGTCACCGGCAAGCCGATCATCGAAGGCTATGGCCTCACCGAATGCTCGCCGATCGTCTCGATGAATCCGGTCGATCTGAGCAACATGCGCGACTTCGAAGGCTCGATCGGTCTGCCCGCGCCGTCCACCCAGGTGCGCTTCAAGAAAGACGACGGCAGTTGGGCCGGCATCGGCGAAGCGGGCGAATTGTGCGTGAAGGGACCGCAGGTGATGAAAGGCTACTGGAATCGCCCGGACGAAACCGCCAAGGTGATCGACGACGAAGGCTGGCTCGCTACCGGCGACATCGGCGTGATGGACTCGCGCGGCTTCATTCGCCTGATCGACCGCAAGAAGGACATGATCCTGGTGTCGGGCTTCAACGTCTATCCGAATGAAATCGAAGACGTGATCGCCGCGCATCCGGATGTGCGCGAGGTGGCCGCAATCGGCGTGCCCGACGAAGCCCAGGGCGAGCGCGTGAAGGTGTTCATCGTCAAGCGCAACCCTTCGCTGACCGCGGAACAGGTGATCGCCCATTGCCGCAAGAATCTGACGGGCTACAAAGTGCCGAAGCTCGTCGAGTTCCGCGACGAGTTGCCGCAAACCAACGTCGGCAAGATTCTGCGCCGCGCGCTGCGCGACGAGGAACTCGCGAAGCAAAAGGCTGCCTGACAGGCAAGGCGCTTTGCGTCGCTTACTTTTCGGAGAGATTCATGAAGCACCGCCTGTCCGCACGCTCGCGCCGCCTGTCGGCGGTCATGGGTCTTGTCGGGCGCCGCGCATCGCGCACGGCGTCGTCGCGTGCAACGTTGGCCGGCGCGTTGGCGGCGCTGGCCTTCAGTCTCGCCGCGCCGTCCGCGTTCGCGCAAAACGACGACACCCCGCCGCCGCTCGATACCGCCTCCAGCGTCAAGGCACCGACCACGCCGTCGTCTCAGGTCGGCAAGCTCACGCTGGACCAGCAGGTCAAATGGCTGCGCGCCGCGCAACAGAGCGGTGCGCTCGAAAAGCTCGACGACGCGCAACTTGTCGCGCTGTTCCAGTCGCTCGATCCGCTGACCTTGCCGCGCTATATCAAGGAAGGACCGAACGGCTACCCGTCGTACGAGTTCACGATGTCACGTTCGGAACGCATTCACGGCCAGTGGCCCGACAAGCCCGATCACATGCTGGTGCGTCTCGCGCACGACCCGCTGCGGATCTACGCGAAGTGGCTGCCCGACGGCGCGCACGCGGGCCAGGAAATCATCTACGACGAATCCAAACGCACCGATGAAATGTACGGGCATCTCGGCGGCATCATGAATGTGATGCCGTTGTGGACCTCGCTGAACGGCGCGCTGGCTCGTGCGCAATCGAATCACCAGGTGCGCGATCTCGGCACCGAGTATATTGCCGCTCAGTACTTGTCGGAAGGCAAGAAATATGTCGAGGCCGGCCTGCCGCGCTCGACCCAGGTGGAGGTCCAAACGATCGACGGCGTGCGCGTGGTCGCTTTCACTTTCGAAACGCCGACCGGCCAGCCGCAGTTCTACGCGAAGAAGGAAACGCTCGGGCTCGATCTGCGGCATCCGTATTTCCGCACCGTCGAGTCGTATAACAACGACGGCAAGCTCTTCGAGAAGATCGTGTTCGACACCATCACGCCGAAAACCTTCGACGATTCGACCTTCGATCCGAAGAACAAGGCGTATAAGTTTTAGCGTTGAGGGTGGGCGGTGAAGACGAAGGCGACAGGGGCAAACGGCGAGGTTGATGCGTTGATTTTTCCGCCGTGTGCGTCGCACCGCTCGCACCGCCCGCACCGATACCCTGCGCGTGTGGCGAGTTGCTTGAGAACGAAATAATCGGAAGCCCGCGTGAGGCCGATCAACGACAGTTGCATCCTCAACGAAGTTCGATCGAGAAGCGGCGCGAGCGTCGTGTACCAGAGCGTGCCGACGTCGTCGTTCGCTTCGAAGAGCGGAAGCTTCAGACGGCTCGCGTAGTCGGCGAATGCGGGACCGTGCGTCAACGTGGTGTCGACAATCGCCAGCGTGTCGAGGCGCCCGTCGGCATCCGCAAGCAACGGCCACGCCGCACTCGACAACCACGCGCCGCTCATCATGAAAGTGCGTCGATCCATTGCCTGATCCTGTCGCCGCGAGTCGCGTACGTGCCCAACGCGCTCACGTATATCCCCGCCGATCCCGCCATTTCTCCGGCCAGATTCCCTGCTTACCCGGCGCGAGAATCCCGTTCGGATCGAGCGCATCCTTGATCGTTTCCGATAACCGCAACAACGCGCCGTCGTTGAATCCATACTGCGCGGCGGCAAAATCCATATACGCGAGATGCGTGCGATATTGACCGTATCCCGCCGCACGCGCATCGCTCATTAGCGAGCGCAGCAACGCGCCGGCCTGCTCAAGCTGGTTCGCGTCGTCGCGATCGAAAATCGCTGCAAAAATGTGATGCAGATGACGCACGCCCGCCGTAAATCCGCCGTAGTAATCGAAGCCGTATTCCGCGGCGCGCGTCTTGATCATCATGTATTGACGCAACGCGTCGCGCCCGCTCGCCGGACACACCGGCGCGAAGTCCACGTGCGCGCCCGCGCCGCCGCGCCAGTCGAGCATGCGAAACGCGCTCATCGCCGGAATGCCGGCGAGGTTGCGGTCGCCGCCCGCTACGGGTTGCGCATCGCCTGTATAGCGCGTGGCGGAAAACTTCGCCTGCGGCACGCGAGCGAACGCGCGCTGCACGATCGCGTAGCGCGCGTCGATCAATTCCGGCGTGCCGTAGAGCGCGAAATGCAGATTCCAGCGACCGACGTTCAGCTTCTCCAGCATGGCCGTCACCGCACTCTCGGGCATGGCGCCCGTGCCTTCGTACCACCGCGAGCGCGCCGACAGTCCCGCTGCGCGACGCAACCCGCCTTCGATCACCGCGTTGTTGCGGATCGTGTCGTCGAGCCGTAATGGCCGCAAGATTTCCACGATCGTATCGAGATCCGTTTCGTGCTGAAACTGGATTTCGCCGAGCAGATACGCGGGCGGTGCGGGCATCAGCCAGACGCCGAGCTTCGTGACGATGCCGTAATTCGACTGCATGAACATCGCGTCGAACGACGGCCCGTAGCCCGACCGATACAACTGCCATGCGGTGCCGATATCGATCCCGCCCATGCCCGTGCGCAACACGTCGCCGTTGGCAAGCACCACTTCCATGCCGCACTGCGTTGCCGCGTGATCGCCGTAGTCGGTGTAGCCGAAGCCGCGTTCGAGCGTATTGCCGACCACACTGCCCCAACCGGCTGCGGGCGGATCGACCCATAGCCGGTAACCCTTGTCGCGCAAATGCGCGTACAGATCGAAGTAACTCACGCCCGGTTCGACCAGCGCGTAGGCGAGCGTCTCGTTCACTTCGATGATGCGGTTCATCCGCTGCAGATCGAGCACGACCGATCCGGACAAACGCGGTGCCGCGCCGCCATACGCGAAGTTGCGGCCGGTCGAGACCGTCCACAATGGAATGCGGAATTCGTTGGCAATCCGTAGCACGGCGCGGATTTCATCGACGGAGGCCGGCAGCAGCGCCGCGCTTGCCGAAAACGCGGCGGTCTCGCCGGGCGCGAACGGATCGAGATACGCGGCGAGTCCCGCCGCCGACGTCACCACGTGCGGCTCGCCGACGATCGCCCGCCAACCGGCAAGCGCACGATCGAACTGCGCGGCGGAGACTTCCGGCGGCAGGCTACGGGTCAAGAGGTCTCCCTCGCGGGCGATAGCCGCCGCGCGCTAGCGATGCATGCCGCCACCCCCCATGTGCGCGCCACCGCCCCACACATGCACGGACGACCCGCCGTGCCAGCCGCCGCGACCACCCACGCCATACGATCCACGCACATAGCGGACATGATCCATGTGATGAAAATGATGAAAACGGTCGACGAAAATAACCGACACGCCGACCCCGAACACCACCGGCGGCCCCCAGTACCAAGGATCGTAGTAATAGGCCGGCGCGAGCGCCCCGGCGTCGTCCTGAACGATCTGCCAACTACCGTCCGGTTGCAGACACGCGCGTCCGCTAACCTGCTGAATGACGCCGTCGATTTCCGCCTGACCCACGACGAACCGGCATGTCGACGTATCGGCCAACGGCGCGTCCGCGTCCGTTTGTGCGCCGGCCGGCGCGGCGCAAAGCGCAGTGAGACACAGACAGGCTACGCCGGAACCGAGCCTCGTGCCGAACTGATGAAAGGTGAGCATGATGTCGCTGCCTCGACGCGTCGGCGTTGCGACGCGAAGGACGCATCGACACCGTAAAGACCCCGTCGGTTTGCCTTGCCCGAAACCTTGCGATAAAGACGCGCATGCATGTATCGGGGCATGCGCTTGCAGGATCCAGCAACGAGTAAACGAAGCGTCGCGCGAAGCTATTCCGGCCGGTCGCACGAAGCGCGACGTGTTTCTGTTACCACGTGTTGCAGCTCAAATGGCCGGTCTGGGAACGGCGCGTTTTTTATCGTTCATAGCCTGTCGCAAGACTCATCGCAACACGCGGTGCGCGGGCACGGCGGGTTGCAAAGTCACTGCCACGTCTCCGGTTTGCCGCCGAGCGCGCTGCATACGTCGACGGCAATGGAGCGCAGCTTGCCCTCCGCGATCGGCCCAGACAATGCGTAGCCCATGCCGTCGCTGATCCAGTAGAAGGTGCGACGGTTGCCGTCGCGGAACAGGCGGAACACGGTTTCGTCGCGCGCGGTGCCGGTCACGTACAGCGTGAGCCGCGCGCCGCCGGCGTTCTCGTACATGAACTGCGCGGCCGGCCCCGCTTCGCCGGGCAATAGACGCCCACCCACGAGCGAATAACCGTACTCCTGCAACGACGGCACCGACAACGGCCGGTTCAGGCGTTTGGAGAGCCAGTTGATCAGATGCTCTTCGTCGCTCGCGGCCACTTCCACCGGATGACGCCGCTCCGGCGTGTACACCGCATAGGCGACATCCGCCCGCTCGGCGAAGCTCGGCGGCTGGCCGCCCAGACCGCCCCACGCGCCGCCTGTCAGGCGCGGTGCGAGCGGCCCCAAAGCCAGCGCGATGCCCGCACCGGCGACGAGCCAGCATGCCGCGATACCAACGCGTTGCCACCATGGCGCCGCACGACGCACGACGATGAAAGTCGGTTCCGGTGTAGCGTTGGCATGACCGTTATATTCGCGGCGGTCGCGGTCGCGGTCGCGGTCGCGGTCGCGGTCGCGGTCGCGGTCGCGGTCGCGGTCAGCGCGGTCCCCATGCTCGCTACGCTCACCCTGTTCGGCGCGGTCGCTACGTTCGCCGCGCGCGTCATATTCACCCCGCAGCGGCGCACCGCACAGCACCCGCAGCGCGGCCTTCTGCGCGCGCCACGCCGCGACCCGTGCGGCGGCCTGCGGATGCTGCTCGAGTTTCGCTTCGAGCGCGGCGCGTTCGGCGGCCGGCAATTCATCGTCGACCCATGCCGACAGCGCTCGCAGATCGAGCCCGTCGGGCAAGCCGGCTTCGTGGTCGTCGTTATTCATCACGGATTTCTCACCACTTTCAACGGCGGAGTTTTGCGCGCCGACTCCTGCGCCGGCCCTTCCGTCAACAACACGCGCAAATGCTCACGCGCACGCGAGAGCCGCGACATCACCGTGCCGACCGGCACGCCGAGCGCACGCGACGCTTCCTGATAAGACAGTTCCTCCACCCCAACCAGCAACAACACCTCACGCTGCTCGAGCGGCAGGCAGTACAACGCGCGCTGCAAATCGCGCAGTACCAGACCGTCCACCTCGCCCTGCGGCGCTTCGAGAGTACGCCACGGCGCGCTGTCGTCGTCGACGGTAATCTCGCGGCGCCCGCGCAGCTGATCGATATACAGATGCCGCAAAATCGTGAGAAGCCACGCGCGCAGATTGCTGTTCGGACGGAACGCGGTCCAACGGGCGAGCGCACGCTCCGCCGTATCCTGCACGAGGTCGTCGGCCCATGCGCTGTCGCCCGTCAGTGCGCGCGCGTAGCGACGCAACTGCGGCAGCCAGGAGATCACTTCCGCTTCGAAGTTCATCCAGTCAGCGACGCTCCCAGGAAAATGCCGGGCCGCGCCAGGTTGGACGGGCTCCGCCCGGAGGAACTCGCGCGACATGGCAGGTTCGGGGGCACTTGCAATACTTGCAACGCTCGTTGCACTTGTGGCACTCGTTGCATCAATACCCGCCGCTGCTGCCGTTGCCGCTGCTGCTCGACGCACCGGTGTCGGTCGCCGAGGTACAGGCGCTCGTCGCGAGCGAACCTAGCGCAAGCGCGAGCACCACGAAGATGGCGGAAAGAACGCGGGACGATTTCATGTTGAGTCTCCTCACTGCCGGCGACATGCGTCAGCCTGGCATCCAGTCGGCCTCGCGCACAATGCGTCGCTGCCCTTCCTGTCATAACGCAGACGAGCGACGATTTATTCCGTTCGCGGCGTCGTCACGCGCTATCTTTTTTCCGCCATCGACGCCCCGAACGCGCGGGCATGGCGGAACAATGCGCCATTCATCGGCAGATTCGTAACGCAACGTTACAGCCAGGCGTTAACGGATGCTTATGTGCGCACAAGCCGTTATAGTGAAGCCAGTTCGCCCGTCGACGCGTTCCGCCCCCACACAGGGTAGAATCGCGGCGAACAACCGTTTTTCTAACCTGAATTGTCCATGGCTTCCGCAGAATCGCACCCGCAAAACGACTTCATGAACGCAGCGCGCAAAGAACGAAAGCGCGTCGAGATTTATCTCGTCAACGGCATTCGCCTGACGGGGTGCATCGAGTCGTTCGATCAGTACCTGGTGATGCTGCGCACGCCTGTCGGCCTGCAAGGCATCTACAAGCGCGCGATCTCGACGATCCAGCTCGACACCGGCACACGTCCGGCGCCGCGCACGGGGCGCCCGTCACATGGCGAGCACACCACGCGGGGTCCGCACGGCTCGCGTGAACCGCGTGACCATCGCGAGCCGCGCGAACCGCGTGAACCCCGCGAGTCGTATGGCGCACCGTCATCCGACCGTCCCGCACCCGACCGCAGCAGCGGCAGCACGTCAGACGGCCCCGTGGTCGTCACGCGCCGCCGGCGTCTGTTCGGCACGGGCGGTGGCGACGGCGGCAGCCACGGCGGCGGCAATCATGGCGGTCATAGCGGCAACAGTGGTAATGGCGGCAATGGTGGTAACGGCAACAACGGCGGCAGCGAGTAAGCAGCCGCTTCGGCGCTCGGCTATTCCGTAGGATGGCCGAGCCGCATCAAGATTTTCTCCAGACGCACTAGCTGCTGCTCTGTCAGTTCGAATCCACTCTTGACCGCCATCACGCGGCGGCGCCAATAACCGGCGTCCAGCATGCGTAGCGCCGGTTGCCGCGTGGCCCAATCCAGATGTTCCAGTTCTGCTTCCACGACGTGCAACGCGTTGAAGCGCGGCCCGCTCGCGGTTTTTTTCCGGTCCATGTTATTCGCTGCCTGGTGATTCGCGAGGGTCCGCGGGTGTCAGCCTGCGTCCCTGCCGAATTGGACACTGCCGGTTCACGTCGTGCGACAGGGTGTGAGCGCCGGCCCACGCGGCCGGTGAATGTCGCGGCCCCTTGCTTGCCGTTTATGCCGGACAGCGACACACGGAAAACGAGTTGATGCCGGATGATTTGAAGTGTTGTTTGGCGTCGATTTCGGCGAGTGCTTTTTTGCGTGCCGCGATTGAACGGGCATGCATGCCGTGTGCGACGCCTTAGGCCGTTCGGCCGATGCTCGTCGACGGCCGCCATGCGCTATGCTGGGGAACCGCCTCTCTTCGAATGGAGCCTGTCATGACCAGCAAGAAGCACCCCGCGGCTCATCCCGCGCAAGCAGAACCGCCCGTGGAGTCCGACGACAGCCGCCTCGACGAGGCGCTCGACGAAAGCTTTCCCGCCAGCGACCCGATCGCCGTCGACACGACCGATCCGCATCGCTCGTCGGAAAAAGAAACGTCTTCGCAGGGAAAGAAGCGGCATTAGCGATACGCCGCCGCAGCGCGCGGCTGCCGAGGGCGATGCCGATGCCGAAGGCGACCCACAATGAATCAGGCGGCCCGCAAGCCGCCTGATTATGTCTGTATGGATAACGGCTCGAAGACAACGATAAGGCGGTCAACCCGCCCCATCCTCAAGCAAACCACGCAGCGCCATTCACACTGCATTACCGGTCCGCGAGGCCTTCAAACCATCGCACTCAGTGCGACGGCAAGCCGCTTTCCAGTTGACGCTGCAGATCGCGCACCTGGCGTTGCGCGGCGCGCAACTGGTCTTGCGCGGCAGCCTTCTGCTGTGCCAGCGCCGATGCTTCGGCACGGCTCTGTTGCTGCTGGCTCGCCACGATGCTCTGCTGCTGACGCGCGACGTCGAGATCGGCCTGCAGACGATTCGCGCGATCTTGCGACAGCGCGATCATGCGCTCCGTGAAGGCTTTCTGCGCTTCGAGCTGCGTGCGGCGAATTTCGACGTCGGACAGTTGCATCGTCTGGCGCACGAAATCCTTATAGATCATGTCGGCCCGCGTGGCGTCCTGCGTCTTGATGACGCGCCAGAAATTCTTCTGTTGGAACAACGCCACGTAGTACGTCATCTCCTTGCCATAAAACAGCAGGCTCGCCCCGTAGCTGCCGTTGTACGTGGTGCGCAATTCCGCCAGATCCGCACCGTGGATCATCTGCTGCAATTCCGCGACATTCCCCGCGGCGGATTGCTTCGCCTCGTCCGGCGTCAAAGCGGTGGTCTGGGCCGCTCCGGCTTGCGTAGTGGCCGGCAACGCGGTCGTCGTGGCCGGCTGGGAAACGACGCCAGCACCGCCGCCAGCGCTTGCGCTGCTGTCCGGCAAAGCCTGCGCATAGACGCCTTGCACGGCCCCCAACGCGATGAAAGCGGCCAGGGTGATCTGTCGTAGTTTCGACTTGTGGTCCATGTAATTCCTGCTTAAACAGTTTTTGTTTTAGTACAACCGTCTCATTATTACTCACTTTCGCGGGTTTCGGGCTCTTCGTCGAAAATTTGGTACTTGCGCATCTTCTCCCACAAAACCTTACGACTGATGCCCAGATAGAGCGCCGTATCCTGGCGACGCCAACCGTTTGCGTCGAGCGCGGCGAGCACGCGGTTGCGCTCCGCCATGTCCCATTTGCTGCGGTCCACCAGCACCTCGGCCGCGCTCTCGGCGGGCACCGGCTGCGTGCTGCGCGCCAGCGCCAGTAGCCGCTGCAGACGGGCCGCGTCCCACGCGCCAATCTGGCGCACCGTCACGCCGATCCGCTCGGCGAGATTGCGCAGCTCGCGCACGTTGCCGGGGAAGTAGGTGTCGGCAACGGCGTCGGCGAGCCAGTAAGGCAGATCGGGTAACGCCGACAGACGCTCGTTGCCGACCACCTGCGAAATGAACGCCTTGAAGATCGCGATCTTGTCGACCGCGCCGCGCTCTTCGAGCGACGGAATCTTCAACTCGATCACCGCCAGCCGGTAGTAGAGATCCGCGCGGAACGTGCCGTCCTTCACCAGTTGCGGCAGCACCTTGTTGCTGGCCGCCACCAGCCGGAAATCGAGCTTGACCGGCGTGGCCGAGCCGATCCGCGTGACCGCGCTGTCTTCGAGCACGCGCAGCAGCTTGACCTGCTGGTAGAGCGGCAAGTCGCCGATTTCGTCGAGGAACAGCGTGCCGCCGTCGGCCTGCTCGAAGTAGCCTTTATGCGCGACGACCGCCCCGGTGAACGAGCCTTTCGAGTGGCCGAAGAACAGCGATTCGAACAGGCCGTCCGGAATCGCGCCGCAATTCACCGCGACGAACGGGCCCTGCCCGTAGCGGGTATGTTTTTCGTGCAGCAGTTGCGCAATGCGCTCCTTGCCGACGCCGGTCTCGCCATGCACCAGCACGCTCGTGTCGCAGTCGGCGAAGGTGTCGACCTCGTGCAGCAGCGCCTGCATGCACTCCGAGTTGGCGATCATCGCGTCGGATTCGTGCGTCTTGGCGCTGTGCGCGCGAATTTGCGCGACCAGCTTCATGACCATGCCGCGCAGTTCGGCGCAGGTGAAGTCGAGCGGCAGAATGTGCGAATACTCGGACGGGTAGCTGGACGGATCGTGGTCGCGCGGCGCGGCGCCGACCCACACGACCGGGATGCCGTGCGCGGCCTGCCAGTCGCGCAGGACCAGCGCGCCGCTGTCGATCACCGAGACACTGATGATTGCGAGCGATGGCCGCGACGCGGTCCGTTCAGGCGAAATCGCGACATCGTCCGCGCGGATCACTTCGACGTCGAAGCTCGCCATGCAGCGTGCGACCCGGTCGACGATATCGGCCTTGCCCTCCCAGACGTAGATATCGAGTTCCTCGATTTTGGCGGTGGTTCTCATCGTGAATAGGCTAGTTGACCAGTTGCGGGACGCCGCATGTCAGCGACATGTTGTGGACGGTGGCCGTGCCGATTTGCACGCCGAGCAGCGAGAGCGTCGGAATGAGCACAGTGTCGAGCAGGTTGAAGACAGGTTGCAGCACCGGTGTCAAGGAACTCGCCAAGTTGCCGACAATCGGGAGCGACGAGATATCGATCAGATTGTTTAAAAGCGACACCTTCAGCAGGGTGCCCAGACTGCCGAGCAATTGCGTGGTCAATACCGAACCATCGCTGCCGAGCGCGTTGGAGTTCGCACTCTGGCTGTAGTCGAAGCTACCCGACGAGCCATTGAAGACCAGCGGCGTCGTCGTACCGGGATTAACCGGCAAGCGCACGTTGTTCAGGACGACATTGGCGACCTGCGCGGTGAGACCGAGGAACGTCGCCGTGACCGTCGCCACGTTGACCGGTTTACTACACGACGCATCGCCGGCAATACAGGCGTTCAGAATGCCCGGCGCCACCTGAATCGTCGCGGTGGTGGCCGCCTTGGTGCTTTCACAGTCGACCGGGTTCAACGTCGCCGTACCGGAGGCCACGCCCAACGTCACCACGAGCGGCGTATTCAGCGTGGCGATCGACGCCGATACCAGCGGCGGAAGACCCACCGTGAACGGCGGCAACAGCGCCGGTAGCAGATTGATGGTCACGTTCGCCACCGCCGTGCGCGCCATCGTGCGGCCCGTGGTCACACCATTGACGGTCGTCGTCCCGCCCTCGCCGACCGCCAGCACCGGCGGATTGATGATCTGCAACGAAATCCCCGCCACCCCGAGCAGCCCGGTCGTCACGTTGATCACCGGCCCCGTGCCGTTCGGATTGCTCTGCGCGATCTGCGCGGCGACCATCACCGCGTCGAGCGCGTCGATCGTCGCGGTTGCCGCGGCGTTCGGATTGGACAGACCCAGCGCAAGCAGTCCCGGCGCGCTCTGCCCGTTGTCCCCGATGGTGATGTTCTGTCCGCCCGGCACCGTGACGGCCAGCGTCTGTAGGATCGCGGCATTGACGGTATCGCCGCCCGCCTGCAACGCCTGGACCATCGCCAGCATCAACTGCTGATAAGTCACGGTGGTCGAGAGCAGGCCCTGCATCGACGAAGCACCCAGCGCCACCATCAGATCCGACAGCTTGATGGTCGCCCCCGCGAGACTCTGGAAATTACCCACGGTCAACGCCACACTGGTATTCAGCAAACCACCGAGAATCGCGTTGAGCAACGCCGACTGTTGCGTATTGATCGTGGCGATGCCGGTGCTGAGCGAGAACGCGTCGATGTTGGATGCCAGCGCGGTCGCCGTGGCCGCGACGGTGCGGTTCGGTCCGAGGAAAAAATACGGTATCACCTGGCTGGTCTGCACCTGAACCGCGTTCAACGGATTGCCGGTCGTGCCGAAGTAGGTACTGGTGCTGGTGTCCCAGCGTCCGCAGGTGGTGGCGATCGTCGTCGTGCCGCCGACGCTGAAGCCGTTGGCCGCCGCGTTCTGTTGCGCGGCGGTGGTGGCGGCCGTGCAGCCGCCTGACGAGCTGATCATCTGCACCGCCGCCAGCGCCGCCAGATCGGCCGTGCGCTGCAAGGACCGGCGCGCGAAATACACGTTGCCGACGTCCAGCACGCCGAGCGCCGCAATCGCCACGCTCAGCCAGATCACCGCGAGTACGGCGATCGAGCCACGTTGACCGTGCATGCGCGTGCCGGCGCGGCGCTGCGCACGCGGGCGCGCGCAGCGGTCGGGACGCGTCACGGACGACGGGCGGCCGCGCATGTCAGTTAGCGCCACCGCCGGTCACGCCGCCCGACCCGCTGCCGCCGCCACTGCCACCGCCGCCGCCGGTCGTGTTGAGCATCGAGCCGTAGAGATCGGGAATCTTGCTCTTGAACGATTCCATGTACCGCCGATAGGCGAGGCCGGCTTCCGCGCCGAGCATCGGCAGCGCCGGCGCCGCTTGCGCGTTGCTGCTCTGCAGGTCGAGCCACGTGCGCGTGCTATGCCCCACTTCGCTGGCGCGCACCGGTGGTTGCATCGTCTGAGAGGGCTGAACGGCCTGCGCTGCGTCGTCCGTCTGCGCAAGCGCACCGACCGAACCGCCGATCGACGCCGCCAGCGCGGCGCCCATGCCCAGCCGCCGCGCCACCCCACCCCATGTTCCTGTTTTGTTGTCTGTCATGTCCGCCCCCTGATTACCCAACCGGCATTCGTGCGACGCTCGCGTCGCCTTCGCCCGGTCACTGCGCGAACCGCTGCAGCAAACGCGGCGCCGGTTCGATACCCTGCACGCTCGCGACGGTCCCCATCTGTCCGGCTTGTGGCTGCGCCGGCGCCGGCGCGCCGCGCGTCTGAGCCCGCCCGGCCGCCGCCACCTTCGCCGCGTCGCTGCGAATCGCAGCGCGCACGTCCGGCGTCAGTTTCTGCTGATTCATCACCGCCAGCGCCTGCGCCTGCTCGCCATTGGCGAGCAGATAGAGCACCACATTGCTGACGATCTTCGGATTGTTCTGATCGAGTTCTCCCGCCTTCATCAGCGGCACGCGCGCGCCATCCACATCGCCGTTACGCAGTCGCGCATAACCGAGATCGGACAACGTCACCGCGTCGGTCGGCTCCAGTTGCGACGCCTGCTCCAGCGCTTGCGCGGCGCGCGCGAAATCGCCGGCAGCACCGGCGATCAACCCCAGCCCCCGGTAGCCGCGCGCGGCCAACGGCGTCTTCAGCAAAAGACCGTATGCCTGCGCCGCCGCGTCCGGCTGATCGGTCATGCGTAACGCGTCGGCACGCAGCAGATGGCTGTCCGGACTCGCGCCGTACTGCTTTTCGTACGCGTCGATATGCGCGAGCGACGCGAAGTAGAGCCCTTGCGCCTGCATCTTGTCGATCAGGCCGAGATACACGCCGGGCGTGTCCGGCGCGGGATCGCGATTAGCTTGCTGCTGGGCCATCGCCGCGCGCTCGGCCTGCGGCCCGACGCCGTAACCCGTCAGCACTTGCGACGTGCAAGCGCCAAGCAGCATGCAAGCGGCGACAGCCGGCGCGTAACGCGACACACGCCGGGTGAAATCGAAAGGCAGACACTGAACCATGGAGCAATCCTTACTGATGCACCGAATGAAACGAACGCGTGACGGCCAGCACGCCAGGACCCGCGGTGACGATCATCAGCGCGGGCAACAGCGTCACGATCATCACGCCCGTCATCTTCACCGCGAGCCGGCCGATGCGTTCGCGCAGCATCGCGCGACGCGTTTCGCGCAGACGGTCGCCGAACTGCTTGAGCGGCTCCTGCACCGCACCGCCGTGCCGGTCGACCTGCACCAGCAGACGGATGACCGCGCGCAGATCTTCGTTGTCGTAGCTGCTGGCCAGCCGGTTGAGCGACTGCTCGCGCGTGCGGCCCGTGGCGAATTGGCGCTGGGCGATTTCGAGCTCGTTCGAGAGCACCGGCAACACGCTGCGAAAATCGTTGACCATCACCTGCAAACTTTGATCGAGCGACAGACCCACGCCTTGCAGCAGCCGCAGCAAATCGACCAGCAGCGGCAACTCGTCGACCACGCGACGGCGGCGCTTGCCGGCGCGGCGCTTCAGCAGAATCTTCGGCAGCATGAAGCCCGCCATCATCGCGATGACCACCAGCACCACGTAGCGCGTGCCGTCCACCTGTCCGCGCGCCAGCGTACCGGCCACCACGGGCAACACCAGCGCGCCCAGCAAGCGCGACACCAGGAACAGGCCGCGCGTGCGCGTATCGACGAAACCGCACTGTTCGAGCAGGCGGCGATCTTCTTCAGCCACCACCTGGCGTCCGAACGGCGTATCGAGCCAGCGGATCCCCACATGCACGAGATGTTCGAACACGCCTTTGAAACCCGTCGGCCGCGCGGCGCGCACCGCCGTCTTCGACGCGGCGGGCGCGCCGTCCGTGGCGCGAGCCGCCGCGGCGGTCAGCGCCGCCGCCTGCAATGCGCGTTCGTCGAGCGCATGACCCAGGGTGCGTTCGGTGCGCCGCTGCGCGGCCACCCGCGCGAGCACCAGGCCGGCAACCAGCAGCAAGGCGAGCGCCGCGAGCGCCAGCGCGAGTGCGAACAGTTGATGGGCTTGCATCGTCAATCCCTCAGGCTCGCCATGCGGTACAGCAGCCAGGCGCCGACCACCTGCAACGCGAACGCCAGATAAACCAGTTGCCGCCCGCTCGGATCGAACCACATCGAAGCGAAATACGAGGGGTTGGAGACGATCAGAAAACCGCCGATGCCCACCGGCAACGCCCCCAGCACCCAGGACGACATCCGCGTTTCCGACGACATCGCCACGAGTTCCCGCTCGGCCTGTTCGAGATCGCGCATGAACGACGCCATCCGGTCGAGCATCACGTCGGCACGGCCGCCGTACTTCACGGACAGACGCAGCACGGAGCCCACCAGTTCGAGTTCGCGCACGCCGTAGATCAACGAAACCTGATACAGCGCGCGATCGATTTCGACGCCCGTGCGCAGCATCCGCGAGACGTTGTCGAGACATTCGCGCAACGGCGTTTCGGTGGTTTGCAGCGCGGCCTGGAACGCGGCCGGCACGCTATTGCCGAGCGTGATCAGACGCACGATGCCGTCGAGAAACAGCGGCAATTGCCGCACGATCAACTGGCGACGCTTGTTCACGCGCATCGTCAGGAAAAAATACATCAACAGGCAGCACATCGCGAAAACCACGAGCGCGGCGAGCACGCCACGGGCGAGTCCCGCCCAGCCGCACAACAGCAGCACGATCGCCCCGCTGGTGGCGAACGGCCGTTTGGCGTCGACGATACCCGCACGCTCCAGCATGTGGCGCAGCATGAAGCGCGCGCGCGCCAGCAGGTAGCGGCAGGAAGCCAGCCAGCCCGCGTCGGCGGGCGGCGCTTGTGGCGCGATCGCGACCTGCGCCGCGACACGGGCGGGTGCGACACGCGGGCCGCCGGCGAGGCCGGCCGGTCCCGTGGCGCCCGGCATGGCCGCCGCCATCCGGCTATCGATAAAACGTTCGGTGCTCACCTGGCCTTTGCGTTGCGCGCTGCGTTGCCACAGCAGCAACGCGAGCGCCGCGCACAGGAGCGCGAGCGCCGCAACGACCAGCACCGCGCTAGACATTGAAGCCTCCGCTACCGCCGCCAAAACCACCGCCGCCAAAGCCCGCATTGCCGAACGCATTACCGCGCGGCTCACCGCCACTCAACGCCTGACGGAACCGCACCAGCTTCGGCGAATGCGGATGAATGCCGAGCGATACCCAGTTGTCCAGCTCGTCGCCCTCGGCGGTCATGACCGGCTCGTAGCGATACAACTCCTGGGTTGCGATGATGTTGTCCGACAGCCCGGTGACTTCGGTGATCGACAGAATCCGCCGCCGGCCATTCGAGAGCCGGCCGATCTGCACGATGAAGTCGACCGCGTTGGCGATCTGTCGGCGCAAGCTCGACTCGGTGCCCTGGAAGCCCGCGAAGCCGGCCAGCATTTCGAGCCGGTACAGACATTCGCGCGGCGAGCTGGCGTGCACGGTGCCCATCGAACCGTCATGGCCGGTGTTCATTGCCTGCAGCATTTCGAGCACCTCGCCGCCGCGCACTTCGCCGACGATGATGCGGTCCGGCCGCATCCGCAGCGTATTGCGCAGCAGGTCGCGAATCGTCACCACGCCCGCGCCGTCGAAACCGCCCGGCCGGCTTTCGAGCCGCACCACATGCGGATGGTTCAGCGACAGTTCCGCCGTGTCCTCGATCGTCACGACCCGCTCCGGCTCGGGAATATGAAACGCCAGCGCGTTCAGCAGCGAGGTCTTGCCCGAACTGGTGCCGCCCGACACCAGCACGTTGCAGCGCGCCGCCACCGCCGCTTCGAGCAGCGCGCCGATTTCGTCGTTGTAGGTGCCGTTGGCGAGCAGGTCGTCCGGCCGCATCGGATCTTTACGGAATTTCCGGATCGACACGATCGGGCCGTCGATCGACAGCGGCTCGATCACCACGTTCACCCGGCCGCCGTTCGGCAGACGCGCGTCGACCATCGGGTTCGACTCGTCCAGCCGCCGCCCGATCGGCGCGAGAATGCGGCGGATGATCCGCAGCAGATGCGCGTTGTCGGCAAAGCGCACCTGGATGCGCGTGAGAATGCCGTGCCGCGATACGTACACGTCGTTGTAGCCGTTGATCAGAATATCTTCGACGGCCGGATCGGCGAGCAGATCCTCGATCGGCCCGAAGCCCGCCAACTCTTTCGTCAGCGCCTCGGCGATCAGGCGCACTTCGCTCTCGTTGATCGGAATCCGGCGCAGCCTGACGAAGCTGTCCATTTCCAGATCGACGAACTGGTTGATCGCGTTACGCGACCAGCGGCCGAACTCCGAGCCGAGTTCCTCGATACGCGTCAACAGATGTTCGTGCGCAGCGTTCTTGATGTCCTGGAACTGCTGGCTGTGCGCGAACGAAGGCGCGTCGTCGGCAAATTCGATCTCTTTTGCCATCGTCTATGACCGCTTGTGAGTGGTTGGGATGAAACGCTTGAGCGCGCCAAGCGCCGATTTACCGTGCGCCTGCGCGGCCGCGCGCTGCGCGCCGCCAAGACGCTCGATCAACGGTTCGAGCGCGCGCGCATACGGATCGCGCGCGGCGGCGTCGACCAGCAGATGCCCCTGGTTGACCGCCTGACCGAGCGCGACGCGCCGCTCCGGCAAGGTGGCGAGCAACGGAATATCCAGACGCTGCGCGATCTGCGCGGCGGCCAGGCCGAGATCGGCGTCGAACTTGTTGACGATCAGGCGCACGTTCGCGGTATCCACGCCCTCCTCGCGCAGCGCGTCGAGCACGCCGACGGCCGACACGATCGACGCGACGCCCTGGTCGCACAGCAGCCAGGTTTCATCCACGGCCTGCACCACGTGCGCGATGAATTCGCTATTGGCAAAACCGCCGAGGTCGATGATCTGCTGGTCGAAGAACGCCCGCAGCCGGTTCAGCAAACCGATCGACGACGAGTACGACACCTCGCGCATGTCGGCCAGATTCGGCGGCAACGTGGTCAGCGCGAGGCCGCTCGCGTGATGCGACAGCGCGGTCGACACGAAGGTCTGATCGAAGCGGCGCAGATTGCGCACGGCTTCGACGAAATTGAATTCGCTGCGCGTGTTCAGCAGCAGCGAGCCGTCGCCGGCCGGCAGGCCGAGATCCAGCAACGCCGCCTGACGTCCCTGCGCGACGTCGCGCCGTTGCAGCATCACGGCGAGATTCGCGGCCAGCGTGCTGACGCCCATGCCGATGCGCGCGCCGAGCAGCGCGGTCACATGACCATGGCGGCTGACCGGCTCGACCTGGTTGTCGAGCACCTGGCGCGTGATGCGCAGCGCGTCTTCGGCCGGCGCGGACATATCGATGAAATCGCGTACGCCGGCGCGCAGCGCGGCCAGCGCGCTTTCGGGTTCGGCCAGCGTGCCGAGCGCGACGATCTGCATGCCCGGATAGGCGCTGCGCACCGCGCTCGCCGCCGCACTCGCCGCGGCCGCGCGGCCGCCTGAAAAGTCGACGAACACCAGCGACGCATTGAGCGTCGCGATGCGCTGCATCAGCATGGTCGGATCGAGCGTGGCGGACTCGACCACGCCGGCGCCTACCAGCGTATCGGTAAGCCAGTGCACGTGTCCGTCCGTAAGCGACGCGAACACGAAATAGTCGGTGACCGCCCGTTCAGTCAATGAATGCGTTCTCGCGTTCATGGGGAACATCCTCATGCGGCATGGGCTGCAAGGCCGCCGCTTCGTCCTGCCCGCCGGCGGACGTGCGCTGATCGCACGTCCTGCGGCTTGCTGCTTCAATCCACCGGCGCGGCGCCCGCGCGAGCGCCGCGTTCATTTCGAAAAGCCGGGCGCGGCGTCGCGTGCCGCCACGCCGCCGATCAACGAACGCCACACCGGCGCGTCGCGCTGTTCGGACTGCTCGCCCGGCGTCGACGGCAAGGTTGCGCCCTTGGCCAGCGGCGACACCAGATGCGGCGTCACGATGATCACCAGCTCCTTCTCGTTCTGCTGGTAGTTCAACTGCTTGAAGAACGTGCCGATCACCGGCAGATCGCCGAGCAAAGGCACCTTCGACACGTTCGACGCCGTCTCGCGATCGATCAGCCCGCCGATCACGAAGCTCTCGCCGTCGCCGAGTTCGACGGTGGTGTCCGCGCGCCGCGTCGTGAACGCGGGCACCGACACGCCGCTGATCGTCACCGCGTTCGTGAAGTCGAGCTGGCTCGCTTCCGGCGCGACCTTCAGCGCGATGCGCTGCGGACTCAGCACCGTCGGAGTCAACGTCAGCCCGACGCCGTAGGGCTTATAGACAATCGAGGTCGAACCCAGCGCCTGCGGCACCGGCACTGGGATCTCACCGCCGGCGAGAAAGCTCGCACTCTGGCCGGACAGCGCCACCAGCGTCGGCTCGGCCAGAATGCGCGCGAGGTTGTTGTTTTCCAGCAAGCTCAGATTCGCGAACAGCCCATGC
The DNA here is from genome assembly GCF_000745015.1 of Burkholderia sp. 9120. Taxonomy (NCBI): domain Bacteria; kingdom Pseudomonadati; phylum Pseudomonadota; class Betaproteobacteria; order Burkholderiales; family Burkholderiaceae; genus Burkholderia; species Burkholderia sp. 9120. Next base: position 656,371 of record NZ_JQNA01000002.1, read on the forward strand.
GTGGCGGAGTTGAACAGCAGGTTGAACGCCGACGTGATGGGCGTCGTACTCGTCACCTGCGGTTGCTGCCCCGCCGTGGCCGACACCGAGGTCAGCGCCGACGGCGCGAACGAACCGAACGAAAAACCGTTGTTCTGCTTGAAGAAGTTGAAGCCCATTTCCTTGAGCACGGTGCGGCTGAACTCGACCACCCGGACATCGACCTGGACCACCGCGCGGCTCGCCACCATCGACGTATCGAACACCGAGCCGTCCTTGCCGAGCGAGCCCTCCGCCGCGACCACGGCGCGCTGATGCGCTTCCATCGTCGCCGCCGAACCGGCCACCACCGCGGTGCCGCCGAGCACCTTCAGGCTCGGCGTGTCAGGGCCGAGCAGCGATGCGGCCGCCGGGGTGATCACGTTGACCGTATAGGTCTGCGGCGCATCGCGATCGCGCTCCCACACCATCAGACTGGTGGTGCCCGCCGCCTTACCGACCAGCAGCACGCCGCCGCGTTTCTCGCCCTTGATAATCAGCACGTCGGCCACCGCCGGATCGCCGATCGCCACCCGCTGCAACGCATGGCCGCCCGCGACCGAGCGCTGCGCGCCAACCGTCAGTTCGATGGTCGGCGCGGCCGCGCCCGGCGGCGGCGTCGCTGCCTGCATGGCCTGGCCCCGCTGTACCACCACCGGTCCGGCCGCGTCGGTCGCCACCGATACCGCCAGCAGCGTCAGCCCAAGGCAGGCGGTCATGCCAGATACAACAATCCGTTTTGTCATGTAGTCATGGACGAGTCAGGCCGCCCGCTCCCTAAACCGCTTACCAGGCGACCGTTTCGGCGCGCCCACCCCGTATCACTTCGATACCGCTCTTTGTAGTGTTCGTACTGGCCGTGACGCGTGTCGCCGGCAACGGCATATGCGACGGCAATGGCGGCAGCCGCGCGCCCGCCCCCGCCGGGCCGCTGCTGCCGGACAACGTATCGAGCGCCACGCCGGCCGCGGCGCGGGTCGAATCCTGCAACGGCTCCGCGCCCGCGCGCAGCGCGGTCTTCAGCACGCCTGGATAAGCCGGCAACGCGCTCTGATCGGCGACTTCGGGATCCTTGGGATTGCGCAACGCGAAGATCAGACGGCCGGCGCTTTCGGCGAGCATCAGACGATCGACGTCGGCCACCGGCACCGCCAGCACCGCGGTGCGCACCATGCCGTTGGGATCGCCCGCGCTGTCGCCGCTCGCGGTTGCGTTGCCGAACGTCAGCACGCGCACTTTCGACATCAACAGACGCGCCTGGGTACGGTCGATTTCGCCGTTGCCTCCCATCGAGCCGTCACGCTTGAGCGTAAAGAACACGTCGACGAAATTACCCGGCCGCAGCCGGTTGCCGACCGCATTGCTTTCGTCGACCCGCACGGCGAGAGCCCGTTCGCCCGGTTCGACGCGCTCGGCCAGCCCCGACGCCAACTGCGTGTCCAGAATCGGCGAGTCCAGGCCGATGTCCGCGTTCGGTACGCGGCCGGTCAGTTGAGTGGGATCGCTGAAGGTGCCGTTCGGATTGATCGGCAGCGACTGCACGCGCAGTTCGTCGGCCGTGATCGGCTTGCCGGCCGGCAGCACGCGGGTCGCCACGACCACCGCGAAGCTCGCTTGCGGCGCGGCCGTGACCGTGGTCGGCGGCGGCCGGCGCGACAACGTCCACGCGAGGATCCCCAGCAGCAGCGCGAGCACGATCAGCACACCCGCGAGAATTTTGGTCAGATTCGGCATGAGAACTCGCTGCGTCGGTTGAACGATGCCTTGCCGTGCGAATAACCACGCGCGCGCTCGAACTCAGGCGCCTGCGCATGGGCAGCGACGGAAAGGCGTGGAGCCGGCGCGTGCGTCACTGGATATTCTCCGGGTTGAGTTGAACGGTGGCGAGGCTGCTCAGCGTGCTGGGTAGCAGGTTCTGCATGATCGGCAAGGCCGGCACGAGCGGCATGCTCGCGTAGTTGTAGGTCAGCGCGACATTGATGCATTGCATCGCGTTGCCGGCCCCGCACGGCGCGGAGGTCGGCGTGCAGGTGATCGCGGTTCCCGCCAGCTTGGCGAGCGCGGCAGTCAACTGATTCGCCGTGGTACACGCGTTATTGCCGCGATTGGTCAGCGCGCTTTGCAGCGACGTGTTGCTGGTCCAGTTCAAGGCGGCACGCGCCCCTTCTTCGGCGGCCAGCGTCATGATTTGCTGGGCCATCATGATCAGACTGAAGCTGACGATGGCATACAGCACCGTGAAGAACACCGGGAATATCAGCGCGAATTCGACGGTCATCGAGCCGCGCTGCGCCTGGCGCCGAGGCCGGGACAGACGAAGGCGTCGGGCCGCCGCTAACGGAGCGCGAGCGTGAAGGCGCCGCGGGTTCATCGCAGGCCTCCGCTCAGCACCTGCAGCCCGAGCCAGCCACTTGCGGCGACAGTCAGATACGCCGCAAAAGGCGTGGACGCTTTGCCGGCCAACTCAAACGTGGGTCCGCCGTGGCGGCCGAGGCCGGCCAGGCGAGTGCGTGTCACCGCCAATAACCACAGTGCATGAATTCCTGCGGCGAGACTCGCCGCCATCCACAAGCCGAGCAGCGCATGCATACCGCACCACGCGCCCAGCACCGCGAACACTTTGACGTCGGCCGCACCCATTACGCCGAGTGCGAAAAACGGCAATAGCGCGACCAGCCCAATCGACGCGCCCATTAATGTTTGTGTAAGGGAAACACCGAATGGGCCGAATTGCCCGAGCGCGCAACCGAATGCCGCGACGAATCCGACCACGACAACGGAATTGGGAATACGTCGGCGGCGATAGTCGCAAACTGCGACCACCACGGCCCACGCCACAAATATCACGATCCCGAGAAAAGCTTTCATTTCGCACTCGACAGGCAAAGCAATGCCATGCGGATTGCCAGGCAATCCGCATTAACCATAATGGCTATGGCAAAAAAAGGCCGCGAAACGAACGGACGCCGAATTGCCGACTGTTCCGCGGGACTTTCAGCGTTGCTTTTACGCCGCCGGCGCAGTTATTTTCGCGGCAATATCACCCAGCACGGTTTGGAGATTGGTACCGATGGTCGTGACGCTGGCCGCGATGACCAGCACGATCAACCCCGCGATCAGCCCATATTCGATGGCCGTCACGCCCTTGTTATCTCTCAGGAAGCGTTGTGTGAACTTTTTCATTGTTACCCTCGGACTTCGTTTATTTCGTTTGTTTACCAGCTGCCTCGAACCGCGAATTCTTTAGCGCTACGGACCATTGAGCTCTCATTCATGGTCCGGTTTGTTGCGCCGCGGTAACACTCGCCTTGCAGCCTGCTTCAATAAAACGCGTCAGTGTCAGCTGTCTGTTCGATAACGCACCTCCGTCGCCAATCTCTACTGCTTTCGGGTTTTATAGCCGAACAATCTTATTTAAGCAATTGTCCGCTTCCCTGATCCCTATAGCCTATGCGTTTTAACGCTTCACACAGGTTAACGGCAGTTCGTGCGTTGCAGCACATAGTACTAACCATAAGTTAGATTCGCTGCACTAATTATTTGTTTGAACAGAACGTTTCAAGCGCGCCAGTCCCCGCTTTGCGCGTGCGTTACGCCGTACACCGTAACGGCGCGCGTGGCTCGTTACGTTACGCAACGTCGATTAATGCGTAATGCATCGCTTCAAATACCGTCTTTCTGATTTAGCGCCCACTCCATCAAAACATCGCAGAGCCGTATTGCGTATGGCTCGGCGGCATGTGCTGAAAAAAACCTGCGAATTGCTCAGGCGAAATGGCACGGCTCGTGCAGAGATAGGTACGCAGCAGCACCCAACAACCACATGCGATGCGAGGGCGACATGAACATTCAAACGACCAACACGACGGTACGGACCACCCTGATGGCGGCAAGCATTGCCGCGATGCTGACGCTGGCCGCCTGCGGCGGTTCCGGCAGCCTCAGTTCCGGCACCGGCAGCAACGGCAGCGGCTCCGCCGGCGGCACACTGTCCACCAGCGGCAGCGGCTCGATGGGCTCGGGCGGCTCCGGCACCAGCGGCACCTCGGGCACCACCGTCGGTTCGTCCGGCACGAGCGGCACGTCGGGCACCTCGGGCACCAGCGGCACGACGCCGGTTGCGAACGCGCTCGGCACGGTAGTGGACAACGGCGGCGGAATCATCGGCGATGCTGGTCAGACCGTGTCGAGCATCGGCAGCGTGATCGGCTCGCAAAACCTGCCGGGCGTCAGCTCGCAAACCACGCAAGCCGCCGGCGGCATCGTGCAGCAAGTCGGCGCCGCGGTGTCGACGCTCGGCGGCGGCGTCTCGCAAGGCCTCGGTCAACTCGGCACCGGCAGCAACGCGGTCGGCACGACGGTGTCGAGCCTGGGCGGCGTCGTGGGTCATGTCGGCGGCGCGGTGACGGACGCCGGCAGCCTCGTGACGAGCCTCGGCAGCGGCCCGCTCGCGCCGTTGTCCGCGCTCACCTCGCCGCTCGGCGGCGTCGTCACGACGCTCGGCGGCGCGGTCACGAATGGCGGCAGCACGCTCACCAACGCACTCTCGACCGGCCCGGTCCAGCAAGTCACGCAGACCCTCAGCACCGCGATCACGCCGATCACGACGATGGTGGCGTCAACCACGCAAACGGTCGGCAACACCACCGGACTCGGCGCACCGCTGAACTCGCTGCTGTCGAAAGTGGGCGGCGGGCTCGGCACGGCCGGCGCGCTGTTGACCGCAACCGGCGGCAACCCGATCACGGCCGCGCTCGGCCATACGGTGACCGATACCGGCACCACGGTCGCATCGGTAGGCGGCCTGCTCACCGGCGGCAGCGGCGGCAACCCGCTCGCTCCGCTTACCAGCGTACTCGGTGGTTTGGGCGGCGGCACGGGCAGCGGCCCGCTCGCACCGCTTACCAGCGTACTCGGCGGTTTGAGCGGCGGCGCCGGCAGCGGCCCGCTCGCCCCGATCACCAGCGCCCTCGGCGGTTTGACCGGCGGCGCCGGTGGCAGCCCGCTCAGCGGCTTGACCGGCGCGCTCGGCGGCGCAAGCGGCGGCAGCAGCCCGCTCGCCCCCGTTACCGGCTTGCTGTCGAGCGTGACGAGCGGCCTGTCCGGCGCAGCCGGCGGCAGCAGCGGCCCGCTCGCTCCGGTCACCGGCCTGTTGTCGGGCGTCACCAACGCGCTCGGCGGCGTCGCCACCACGGCCGCCGCCACGCCGACCTCGACGACCAACTCCGCCACGACCAACTCCGGCGCCGGCCTGTCGCTGTCGAGCACCTCCGGCAAAGGATCGGGCAGCAACCCGCTGGCGCCGGTGACCTCGCTCGTCGGCGGACTGCTCGGCGGACTGGGTAAGAAGTAAGCCGCTGCCGCGCGATTCGCAGGCAGTCACACCGTACCGACAACACAAGCACTACAAGGAACGGCATACCGGAACGCGGCCCACCGGCCGCACCCGGTTGCCCGACCTCGGCTGAACTGGGCCGCGCCGCTCAGAAACCCGTTGCAACGGCGCACTTGACCAACCGCACACACGACACACCTGGAAGACACAGAGGAGCACCATGTCCACTCATCGTTTTTTTACTCTCCATGCGGCGTGCGCGACCGTGTCGTCGTTGCGCGCACCGTTGATCGCCGTCGCGGTCGCCAGCGTGCTCGCCGCGTGTGGCGGCAGCACCGTCAGCGCGCCACCGACTACCTCAGGCACCGGTAGCGGCGGCGGTTCGGGTTCGGGCGGCAGCGGTTCCGGCACCGTCGCGACCACCAGCACCAGCGGCCTCGTCACCTCCGCCGCGCAAACTACCAGCGACCTCGGCAACACGATCGCCTCGACGACCATTCCCGGCCTCAGTCCGCAAGTCACGCAAGGCCTGGGCAACGCGGTGTCGAGCACCAGCGGCACGCTCAATGCGGCCGCCAACGCGGTCAGCAACGGTCTCGGCCAGATCGGCACGAGTTCCAATCCGGTCGGCGCGACCGTGGGCGGTCTCGGCTCCGTGGTCAGTTCGACGAGCGGTGTCGTGCAAGGCCTGAGCACCGCGGTAGGCGGTCTCGGCACCGGCAATCTCGCGCCGCTGTCGCCGCTCACCACGCCGTTGGCCGGCGCGCTCGCCACCACCGCCGGTGCGCTGAACGCGGGCGGCGCGACGCTCGGCAACGTGGTCAACTCCGGGCCGGTGCAACAGATCACCCAGCCGCTCAGCACCGCGATCACGCCGATCGTCACGACCGCCGGACTCGTCACGCAGACGGTCGGCACGCAGACCGGACTCGGTGCGCCGCTGGGCGGCGTGCTCGCGCAAGTGGGCGGCACGTTGAGCTCGGCCGCCTCGCAAGTGGGCGGAGCGACCAGGAATCCGGTCGGCGCGGATCTCGGCACGCTGGTCGGCTCGCTCGGCAACACCGTGACGAACGCCGGCGGCCTCGTCAATCCGAACGGCCCGAATGGCGCGATGCCGATTCCCGGTCTGATCACGAGTCTGGTCGGCAGCACCAATGTGGGCGTGGTCAATGGCCCGCCGTCCAACAGCAGCCCGCTGGGGCCGCTGCAAAGCACGCTGGCGAGCCTCGGTCTCGGCAGCAACCCGGTCGGCTCGCTGTCGACGCTGCTCGGCGGCACGCCGCTCTCCAGTCTGACGTCGGCGCTCGGCGGCACGCCGTTGGGCGCGCTGAGTTCGGGATTGAGCGGTTCGCCGCTGAGTTCGCTGACGTCGGTGCTGGGCGGCACGCCGCTGGGCTCGTTGACGTCCGCGCTGGGCGGCGCAGGTAGCGGCGCAGGTCCGCTGTCGTCGCTGACGGGCGCGCTGTCCGGCGTCACCGGCGGCGCAAGCGGCGGCGGCCAGGCGCTCGCGCCGGTCACCGGACTGGTCGGGCAACTGACCAGCACGCTCAGTTCAGCAGCCGGTTCGACGAGCGGCTCGAGCAGCCCGACGGGCGGCCTGACGACGTTGCTCGGCGGCCTGCTGCCGGTCAGCCATAAGTAGTCCACCTAACGGCATCGCTGAATGCCGCGCGCGGGGGTTATCCGGCGAGACGCACTTCTGGGTGCGTCTCGCCGGAGCGCGGAGACCAGACACATCGGGTATCGAACGAAGCAGTTTAAGCATCACGCATAAGCAGTCCGATTGATCACGTGCTCCGCGCTTGCGCCGTCGACGCTCAAGCTCCACGGAGCGCGTGACGTAATACAAGCAAGCATGGCAGTATGCGTCGAGCCACAGATAAGCGATCGCGACCCGCCCGGCCAGGCGGCACGCCGCAGCACAAGAACGGCATACGAGGAAAATCCGATGAAACTCGGGTACGGCAGCAAATGGACCATCGTGCTCGCGGCGCTCGCGGCGAGCGCCATGCAGGTGGAGGCTCAAGCCCAGGCGCGTCCGGGCGGTGCGGTCGGCGGCAATCCGCTCGACTCGCTGCCGCAGATCAAGGCGCCCGACAAAGGACCCAACGTGACCGTGCAGGTCGCGCCGCAAGCGCCCCAACTTCAGGAACTGCTCGCCCGCCATCTGACGCCCTCGCGCGTGCAGGTCGAGGGCGTGAAGTCGATTCCGTTCGACGAAGTCGCGGCGCGCTTCACGCCGCTCGTCGGCAAGGACACCACGATCGGCGATCTGATCGAGGTCGCCAACGGCGTCACCAAGCTATATCAGGATCGCGGCTATGCGCTCTCGTTCGCGTTCATTCCGGCGCAGACCTTCGAAGGCGGCGTGGTGCGCGTGACCGTGGTGGAAGGCTACGTGTCCGCGGTCAAGGTGACGGGCAAGCCCGGCGCGGTCGAAGACAAGATCCGCGCGATCGCCGACCACATCGTCGCCGACCGGCCGTTGCGGCGCGCCACCTTCGAACGCTATATCAACGTGCTCGGCCTGCTGCCGGGCGTGAAGGTCGCGGCGAACGTACCGCCGCCGCAGAACACCGACGGCGCCACCACGCTCGAACTGAACGTGGACCGCAAGCCGTTCGACGTCAGCATGGGGATCGATTTCAATCACCCCGGCGTGCAGGGATTGCTGACCGCCACGGAAAACGGCCTGACCGCGCTCGGCGAACAGCTGAGCGTGTCGGCGCTGCTGCCGAAGGGTCGCGACAACGTCACCTATCTCGCCGCGCACGCGGCGGTGCCGATCGGCAGCAACGGGCTGATCGCGAAGATCGACGCGACCCACTATCGCGGCAATCCGGTCGACAACCCCGGCCTGCCCTCTTACATCGGGCGCACGGTGATCAACGACAAGGTGGGCGGCTCGCTCGCCTATCCGATCCTGTTGAGCAACACGCAGAGCGTGATCGGCACGGCGTCGGTGTACGCATCGCACGACGAGGATCGCTACAACAATACGCAAACCGGCGCGCAGATCGGTTTGCGTTCGCAGGTGCGCGTCATGCAATTGCAGGCCGATTACACCAACGTGCAGACCGGCCAGGTGCGTCGCGCGAGTATCAACGTGGCGAAGGCGTTCGATATTCTCGGGGCGTCGAAATCCGGCGACTCGAACGTGCCGGGTTCGCCGGTCACGAACCCGGCGTCGATCACCTTCGTACGCACCGGCGCAAGCTTTTCGCAAAGCAACGACTGGCCAATGAAGATCGGCACCGCGGTGTCGCTGACAGGTCAGTACAGCGCCGTCTCGCTGCCGACCTCGGAACAGATCTCGTTCGGTGCGCAACGATTCGCGCAGGGCTATCAACCGGGTGAAGCGTCGGGCGATTCCGGCTGGGGCGCGATGTTCGAAGTCAACCGTCCGTTCACGCCGGGCTTCACCTATCTGCGCACGCTCACGCCGTACGTGTCGTTCGACATGGCGCGCGTCTATCTGCATGCGGGCACGCCGTCGCCGTCGCGGCTTTCTTCGATCGCGTTCGGCTTCCGCATCTCCGATGCGAAGTACTACAGCCTGGATCTGTCGGTGGCCAAGGCGATCGGCGATGCGCCGGTGGAAAGCGCATCGCGCGCGCCGCGCGTCAACGCGACGTTCTCGTACCAGTTGAATTGAGGCTCGCGCGATATGCGTTTGAGCGGTGGTTGAACGATGCCTGAACGATGCCTGAGCGATGCCTGAACCGCGAAAGTGCCGCGTCCTGATTAGAGGGTCCCCTATCAAACGACGCGCACACTTTCACGTATTCTGCGCTGACGATGTGCGGCCGGCGGCGCGCAACCCGCGCGCCACCACCCAGGCGAAACAGAGAACCTGAGGGCCGGGCAAGGCATCACGGCGGCGCAAACCCGGCAAGCCGCCCGAGATGCCGATAACGCTGCGCGACCATGATCGCGCTGTCTTTAATCAAGGAGGAAGACAATGATGCAATTCACACAACGCGCGCGTGCCATCGCGCTTCGCACCGCCAAACAGGCCGCACTCGCCGGCGTATTGCTGGCCAGCGCCATGACGGCCATGGCGCAAACCAACAGCCCGATCGGCATGTGGCAAACCATCGACGATCACACCGGCCAGCCCAAGGCGCTCGTGCAGATCGCACAAGACGGCGGCGGCTCACTCACCGGCAAGGTGGTCAAGGGGCTCGGACCGAACGACCAACCGGATCGCCGCTGCACCGCCTGCACCGACGCGCGCAAGGATCAGCCGATTCTCGGCATGACGATCATCAACGACATGAAGAAGGACGGCGACGGCTGGGATCACGGGCAGATTCTCGACCCGGAAAACGGCAAGCTCTACAAGTGCAAGATGCACCTGGAAGACGGTGGCAACAAGCTGGTGGTGCGCGGCTATATCGGCATTGCGCTGCTGGGCCGCTCGCAGACATGGGTGCGTCAGCAGTAAGAAAACGCGAGGCCGCTTTAGCGCGGCCTGGAATGAAGCATAAAAAAACGGCCGACGATTGCCATCGTTCGGCCGTTTTGTTTATGTGAAGTGAGGGAGATCAGTATCGTCATGCAGCGTGCTTGAAAGGCGACCCGAAGACGAATGGCGAGACCGGTAGCGGTGTCGTGGGCGCCGGTTTGTACACGCCCGGCGTGACGATGCGGCCTGGGTCGGCGTCGACGTTCTTCTGTTCCGCGCCCAGATGCGTTCTCATGCGCGCTTCCATCAAACTGCAAAGCTCTTCGCTCGCTGCGCCGAACAGTTGCTCCGTCACGCGCTTGAGCACACCCGACGCGTACCACGCCTTGAAACGACGATGGCAGGTCTGGTAAGACGGATATTTGCGCGGCATGGCGGACCAGGTGGCGCCGCTATACATGACCCACAGCACGCCATTCAGCACCGAACGGGTATTGGCAAGAGGCCGGCCGCGCAGTTCGGCACGCGGCCTCAGTTCGGGGAGCAACGGTGCAACGCGTTGCCATTCTTCATCATTGATATCACGGTACGGATCCATGGGTTTCTCCTTCGTCAGAACCTCGACAGAAGATATCCAGTCGTCCGCAGCCGGAATATAAGATCAATCCGAATCTTGAAAATACGTCGGCGCTCGTCGCCTGTTCGGTGAGCGGAGCGCGACCTATCGTAAAAGAATTGCCCGGCTAGTTGTCGCGACCGCTCAGGTCAGCGACGTATCCACGATCCGACGCGGCGTATCGAGGTATTCCTTCGATTGCATTTCGACGATGCGCGAGACCGTGCGCGTGAATTCGTTCGCCATCGGGCCATCGACATAGAGCTCTTCCGGCGGCACCGCCGCCGACATCAGCAGCTTCACCTTGTGGTCGTAGAACACGTCGATCAGCCACGTGAAGCGGCGCGCCTCCGACGCCATACGCACCGACATCTGCGGCACGCCGGAGAGCACCACCGCGTGAAAGCGGCTCGCCAGTTCGAGGTAGTCGTTCTGCGAACGCGGGCCGCCGCAGAGCGTCGCAAAGTCGAACCAGACGACGCCGTCCGCTTTACGCAGCGCCTTCAGCTCGCGCTTTTCGATGCGCAGGATCGGGCTCTCGTCAGGCACTGCGGCGAGGCGCGCGAACGCGTCGCGCAAGGCTTTGTCCGACGCCGCGCCGAGCGGCGTGTGATACACCTCGACCTGAGCCAGCGTGCGTTGCCGGTAGTCGATGCCGGCGTCGACGTTGACCACGTCGAGCTTGCTCTTGATGAGCTCGATTGCCGGCAGCATGCGGTCGCGATGCAGGCCGTCCGGATACAGCGTGTCCGGATCGTAGTTGGACGTCATCACGAACTGCACGCCGTTTTCGAACAGCTTGTCGAGCAGACGGTAGAGGATCATCGCGTCGGCGATATCCGACACGTGGAATTCGTCGAAACAGATCAGCCGGTAGCGCTTCGCAATGCGGCGCGCGAGTTCGTCGAGCGGATCGGCGGTGCCTTTCAGCTCTTCCAGTTCGCGATGCACTTCGCGCATGAACTCGTGGAAATGCAACCGCGTTTTGCGCTGCACCGGCACGATCATGTAGAAGCTGTCCATCAGGAAGCTCTTGCCCCGCCCTACGCCGCCCCACAGGTAGACGCCGCGCGGCAGATCCGGGTGAATGATCAGCTTCTTGAACGCATTCGAGCGGCGCGATTTGTACTCGGTCCACTCTTCAAAACACCGCTGCAGGCGGTCGACCGCCGCGAGCTGCGCCGGGTCCGATTGATAGCCGCGCGTCTGCAGTTCTTTTTCGTAGTATTCGGTGACGTTCATTGGGTTGCTGCAAAAAAGAAAGGCGGGAGGGAATGAACCCGCCCGCCTTGGTGGTGATGCCGAATTGCGTTCAGTCAGGCGTGCGCGTGATTACATGTTCAGCGCGCGCTTGTCCACGGCCAGAGCCGCTTCGCGCATGACTTCCGAGAGCGACGGGTGCGGATGGCAAATGCGGCCGATATCTTCCGACGCCGCCTTGAATTCCATCGCCACCACGGCTTCCGCGATCAGGTCCGATGCGTTGGCCGAAATGATGTGCACGCCGAGCAGTTCGTCGGTCTTCGCGTCGGCGATCATCTTGACGAAACCTTCCGCCTTGTTGATACCCAGCGCGCGGCCGTTCGCCATGAACGGGAACTGGCCCGTCTTGACTTCGCGACCCTCCGCCTTCAGTTGCTGTTCGGTCTTGCCGACCCACGCGATTTCCGGTTCGGTGTAGATCACCCACGGAATGCAGTTGTAGTCGATATGCGGCTTCTGACCGTCGATGATTTCGGCCACCAGCACGCCTTCATCTTCCGCCTTATGCGCGAGCATCGGGCCACGCACCACGTCGCCGATCGCGTACACGTTCGGCACCGCCGTCGCGCAGTGGTCGTTGACGTCGATGAAGCCGCGCTCGTTGGCCTTCAGGCCGATCGCTTCGAGGCCGAGGTTGTCGGTGTTCGGCACGCGGCCGATCGACACGATCAGGCGGTCGGCTTCGAGCGATTGCGCGTTGCCGTCCTTGTCCGTGTAAGCGATCGTGACGTTCTTGTCCGTTGCCTTGATTTCGCCGACCTTCACGCCAACGTGAATGTCGAGACCTTGTTTCTTGAACTGCTTGGCCGCTTCTTTAGCCAGCGACTGGTCAGCCGCGCCGAGGAATTCCGGCAGCGCTTCGAGCACGGTCACGTCCGCGCCCAGACGACGCCACACCGAACCGAGTTCCAGACCGATCACGCCGGCGCCGATCACGGCCAGCTTCTTCGGTACGGTGTCGAACGTCAGTGCGCCTTCGTTGTCGGCGACGATTTTGTTGTCGACCGGAATGCCCGGCAGATGACGCGCCTTCGAACCCGTGGCGATGATCACGTTCTTTGCCGTGACGACTTCCGTCTCGCCTTCGCCGCTCACTTCGATCTGCACGCCGGCGTCCGTCTTGCCGGTGAACTTGCCGTGACCCTTGAGCCAGGTGATCTTGTTCTTGCGGAACAGGAATTCGATACCCTTGGTCATCTTCTCGACGATGCTTTCCTTGCGGGCCAGCATCTTCGAGATATCGACCTTGACGTTTTCCACGGAGATACCGTGGTCGCCCAGGTGATGCGATGCGTTTTCAAATTCTTCCGACGACGCGAGCAATGCCTTCGACGGAATGCAACCCACGTTCAGGCACGTGCCGCCGAGCTTCAGCGTGCCGGCCGGGTTCTTCCATTTCTCGATACACGCGACGGTCTTGCCGAGCTGCGCTGCGCGGATGGCGGCGATATAACCGCCGGGGCCTGCGCCGATCACGACGACGTCAAATTCTTTGGACATGACAATCCTTTTGATGGCGGAACGGCGCGCGGCCACGCTTCGAGGCGCGCGGCGTTCCTGTGCTGCGGAATGCTGGAAAGACGTAGTGCTTATATGGCGTCGACTTGTGCGATGACAAGCCGACGCCGGCCCAACCCGACTCGTGCTTACAGGTCGAGCAACAGACGAGCCGGATCTTCCAGCGCGTCTTTCATGGCCACCAGCGACAGCACCGCTTCGCGACCGTCGATGATGCGGTGGTCGTACGACAGCGCCAGGTAGTTCATCGGGCGGATCACGATCTGGCCGTTTTCGACCACAGCGCGTTCCTTGGTGGCGTGCACGCCGAGAATCGCGGATTGCGGCGGGTTGATGATCGGCGTCGACAGCATCGAACCGAACACACCACCGTTCGAGATCGAGAACGTACCGCCGGTCATTTCGTCGATCGACAGCTTGCCGTCTTTCGCCTTCTGACCGAATTCGGCGATCTTCTTCTCGATTTCAGCGAGGCTCAGCTGATCTGCATTGCGCAGGATCGGCACCACCAGGCCACGCGGCGAACCGACCGCGATACCAATGTCGAAGTAGCCGTGATAGACGATGTCGTTACCGTCGATCGACGCGTTCACCAGCGGGTACTTCTTCAGCGCGTGAACCGCCGCCTTGACGAAGAACGACATGAAACCGAGCTTCACGCCATGTTCTTTTTCGAACTTGTCTTTGTACTTGTTGCGCAGGTCCATCACCGGGGCCATGTTCACTTCGTTGAACGTGGTCAGGATGGCGTTGGTTTGCTGCGACTCGAGCAGACGTTCGGCGATACGTGCGCGCAGACGCGACATCGGCACGCGTTGTTCCGGGCGGTCCTTCAGCCACTGGTCGGCGGAGGCCGGGCCCTTGACTTCCGGCAGCGACGGCTTGGCCGCCTTCGGTGCGGCAGCGGCCGGAGCCGGTGCGGCCTTGGCAGCCGGCGCGCCGGCGGTCAGCACGTCGCCCTTGGTGATGCGGCCGTCGCGGCCCGTGCCGGCGACGTCGCCCGACGCCAGACCCTTCTCCGCCATCAGCTTGCCGGCAGCCGGCGAAGCAGCGGTGTTCGCACCCGTTGCGGATGCGGCTTGCGCGGCCGGAGCAGCGGCTTGTGCCGGCTCAGCGACCGGAGCCGGCTTCACTTCGGCTTCGACGGCAGCGGCGCCAGCCTTGCCTTCGGTGTCGATCTTCGCGATCACCTGATCGGCGGCGACGATATCGCCGTCGTTCGAGATGATTTGCGCGAGCACGCCGGCTGCGGGTGCCGGCACTTCGAGCACGACCTTGTCGGTCTCGATTTCGATGAGAATTTCGTCGATGGCGACAGCCTCGCCGGGCTTCTTCTTCCACTGCAGCATCGTGGCTTCCGAGACCGACTCGGAAAGCTGGGGAACCTTGACTTCAACAATAGCCATTATGAATATCCTGAATACGTATCGGGTGACGGCGCGGTGAACGACGACCGCCTGCGAACCATGCCTGCCGTTGATGAACCCTCTATGGGTTCGGTGAGCGGCGGCACGGGAAAGCGCACTGCGCTTTCCCGGTTCGTCTGTTTTGCTTATTTAGCGATCGACGAGCTCTTGAGACGGCCGAACGCGCCCTCGATAAGCGCCTTCTGCTGCTCGTAGTGCTTCGCGTAGTAGCCGACTGCCGGCGAGGCCGAAGCCGGACGGCCGCTGTACGCCAGCTTCTGTCCGTCCTTCATGCCTTCCTTCAGGTGATGCTCGATGTAGAACCACGGGCCTTGATTCTGCGGCTCGTCCTGCACCCAGACCACTTCGGTCGCGTTGTCGTACTTCTTCATTTCCGCTTCGAACTGCTTGTGCGCGAACGGATAGAGCTGTTCGATACGGATGATCGCGACGTCGTACTGCTTCGCTTCGCGGCGATGCGCGACGAGGTCGTAGTACACGCGGCCCGAGCAGGCCACCACGCGCTTGACCTTCTTCGCGTCGACCGCTTCGTCCACTTCGCCGATGATCGGCTGGAACGCGCCCTTGGCCAGTTCCGACAGATCCGACACGGCTTCCTTGTGGCGCAGCAGCGACTTCGGCGTCGCGACGATCAGCGGCTTGCGGAACAGCCGGATCATCTGACGGCGCAACAGGTGGAAAATCTGCGCCGGCGTGGTCGGTTGAACGACCTGCATGTTGTGATCTGCGCACAGTTGCAGGAAACGCTCGATGCGTGCCGACGAGTGTTCCGGACCCTGGCCTTCGTAGCCGTGCGGCAGCAGCATCGTGAGACCCGACACGCGGCCCCACTTCACTTCGCCCGACGAGATGAACTGGTCGATCACGACTTGCGCGCCGTTCACGAAGTCGCCGAACTGCGCTTCCCACGCGACGAACGTATTCGGTTCAGCGGTCGAGTAGCCGTACTCGAAACCGAGCACCGCTTCTTCCGACAGCACCGAATCGATCACGTTGAACTTCGCCTGACCTTCCGCGATGTTCTGCAGCGGCACGTACGTGCCGTCGTTCCAGCGTTCGCGGTTCTGATCGTGCAGCACCGAGTGACGGTGCGTGAACGTGCCGCGGCCCGAGTCCTGACCGGTCAGACGCACGGCATAGCCGGACGCGACCAGCGACGCGAATGCCAGGTGCTCGCCCATACCCCAGTCGAGCTTGGCTTCGCCACGGCCCATCGCGCGACGGTCGTTGAGAACGCGCTCGACCAGCGGGTGAACCTTGAAGTTTTCCGGCACCGTGGTGATGCGTTCGGCGAGGCGCTTCAGTTCCGCGAGCGGCACGGCCGTGTCGGCTGCGTCGGTCCACTTGCGGTTCAGGAACGGCACCCAATCCACCGCGTACTTGCTCTTGTAATTCGACAGGACCGGGTCGACCGTGTGGTGACCTTCGTCCATGGCCTTACGGTAGGCCTTGACGAAATCGTCGCCTTCTTCCGCCGTGATCACGCCTTGTTGCACCAGCTTTTCAGCGTACAGCGCGCGCGTGCCCGGATGCTTGGCGATGGTCTTGTACATCAGCGGCTGCGTGACCGCCGGCGTGTCCTGCTCGTTGTGACCCAGCTTGCGGAAACAGACGATGTCGACGACCACGTCTTTGTGGAACTGCATCCGGAAGTCGATGGCCAGCTGCGTAGCCAGCACGACCGCTTCGGGATCGTCGCCGTTCACGTGCAGCACCGGCGCTTCGATCATCTTGACCACGTCCGAGCAATACAACGTGGAGCGCGAGTCGCGCGGGTCCGACGTCGTGAAGCCGATCTGGTTGTTGATGACGATGTGCAGCGTGCCGTGCGTGCCGTAACCGCGCGTTTGCGCGAGGTTCAGCGTTTCCATCACGACGCCCTGGCCGGCGAAGGCCGCGTCGCCGTGGATCTGCACCGGCAGCACTTGCAGGCCGCTGTCGTCGCCGCGACGGTCCATACGGGCCTTCGCCGAACCTTCGACCACCGGGTTGACGATTTCGAGGTGCGACGGGTTGAACGCGAGCGACAGGTGAACCGGGCCGCCTTCGGTCGAGACGTCCGACGAGAAACCCTTGTGGTACTTGACGTCGCCGGCAGGCAGGTCGTCGACGTGCTTGCCTTCGAATTCGGCGAACAGGTCCGCCGGCATCTTGCCCAGCGTATTGACCAGCACGTTCAGACGGCCGCGGTGAGCCATGCCGATAACGATTTCCTGAACGCCGTTGGCGCCGCCGTGACGCACGACTTCGTCCATCGACGCGATGAAGCTTTCGCCGCCTTCGAGCGAGAAGCGTTTCTGGCCGACATACTTGGTGTGCAGGAAGCGCTCGAGGCCTTCAGCGGCCGTCAAACGGTTCAGGATGTGCTTTTTCTTGTCGTTCGAGAAATTCGGCGTCGAACGGATCGACTCGAGCTTCTCTTTCCACCAGCGCTTCTGTTCCGGATCGCTGATGTACATATACTCGGCGCCGATCGTGCCGCAGTACGTGTCACGCAATGCCTTGACGATCTCGCGCAGCGACGCGCGCTCGAAACCGAAATACAGGTTCGTGGCGCTGAACTCCTGGTCCAGGTCGGCTTCGGTGAAGTCGTAGAACGCGGGTTCCAGTTCGGGAATAGCGGGACGTTCGCGGCGCTTCAGCGGATCGAGATTGGCCCATTGCGAGCCGAGGAAGCGATATGCGCCGATGAGGGACTGCACATAGACTTGCTTGCGGGAGGTAGCGAGATCTTCGCCGCCGGTCGCAGCGCGCGGGATGAAGGCGTTAGCCTTGGCCCGTTGAGCAAACGATTCGACGATCGGGCCGTGGGCCACGTCGTTGGCATTGCTGCCGTCCGATGCAGGAACATTCTGCAACGCGTCGAAATAGCTGCGCCAGTTCTCGGGCACTGACGCCGGATTGTCGAGATACGCTTCGTACATTTCTTCTACGTACGGAGCATTGCCGCCGAACAGATAAGAGTTCGACTGGAATTGCTTCATCATTTTTACGCTCACCTTTCTTCGAGTTTCTCGAGAAATAGCGGGTTACAGAACCTTCCGCGACACGGCCTGACCGTTTGGCGGATTGCGCGAATCAAGTCTTGCTTGGAAGGACCTAAAACTTTGCACCCGGGGAGCATATCACAGAACCGATACTCCAGATAGCAGACGGATTGCCGCTCAAGCCTTTTCTGACGGGGCTTTCGGGCTACTTTCAAGATGGGTAACAGTCTCCTGCGGCAAACGGGGCCAATTGGCCAGCAGGTTGCATCAGCCTGCATGGGAGCAGAAACGGCAAAAGCCACCCGAAGGTGGCTTTTGCCTGACAGCGAACCGGGTTTGCGCCCGGTTGTCTGCGGATATTGCTTAGTCCACTGCGCCCTTACGGCTTGCGCTACGGCGCTCGTGTTCCTTCAGGTAACGCTTGCGCAGACGAATGGATTGCGGCGTGACTTCGACGAGTTCGTCGTCGTCGATGAATTCGACCGCGTATTCCAGCGACATCTGGATCGGAGGCACGAGGCGCACCGCTTCGTCGGTACCCGACGAACGCACGTTGGTCAGTTGCTTGCCCTTGATCGGGTTCACGACCAGGTCGTTGTCACGGCTGTGAATGCCGATGATCATGCCTTCGTACAGCGGCTCACCCGGCGACACGAACATACGGCCGCGATCCTGCAGCTTCCACAGTGCGTACGCGACAGCCGCGCCGTCGTCCTGAGAAATCAGCACGCCGTTGCGACGCTCGCCCACCGCGCCTTCACGAACCGGCTGGTACGAGTCGAACGTGTGGCTCATCAGGCCCGTGCCGCGCGTGAGCGTGAGGAATTCCGACTGGAAGCCGATCAGGCCACGTGCCGAAATACGGTACTCGAGACGCGTACGGCCACGGCCGTCCGACGCCATGTCGAGCATTTCGCCCTTACGGCGGCCCAGCTCTTCCATCACGCCACCCTGGTGGCCGTCTTCCATGTCGACGGTCAGGTTTTCGTACGGCTCGTGTTTCACGCCGTCGATTTCCTGCATCACCACGCGCGGACGCGACACGGCCAGCTCGTAGCCTTCGCGACGCATGTTTTCCACCAGAATGGTCAGGTGCAATTCACCGCGGCCTGCCACTTCAAACGTGGTTTCGTCGCCGGTTTCTTTCACGCGCAGCGCCACGTTGTGGTTCAGTTCCTTCATCAGGCGGTCACGAATCTGACGGCTCGTGACGAACTTGCCTTCGCGGCCGGCCAGCGGCGACGAATTGACGAGGAAGTTCATGGTCAGCGTCGGTTCGTCGACGGTGATCATGGGCAGCGCGTCCGGTTGTTCCGGTGCGCAGATAGTCACGCCGATACCGATTTCTTCGATACCGTTGATCAGCACGATGTCGCCGGCTTCAGCCGACTCGACCTGCACGCGCTCGAGGCCCTTGAACGACAGCACCTGGTTGATCTTGCGGTTCAGGATCGCGCCGTCGGGGCCCGAACGAACGGCGACCGACATACCCGGCTTGATCGTGCCGCGCGTGATACGGCCCACGCCGATACGGCCGACGTACGACGAATAGTCCAGCGACGTGATCTGCAGTTGCAGCGGCGCAGCCGGATCGGCCGGGCGAACCGGAACGTGTTGCAGCACGGCTTCGAACAGCGGACGCATGTCGCCTTCGCGCACGTCCTGCGTCAAGCCCGCGTAGCCGTTCAGGCCCGACGCGTAGACGATCGGGAAGTCGAGTTGTTCGTCGGTTGCGCCCAGCTTGTCGAACAGGTCGAACGTCTGGTTGATCACCCAGTCGATCCGCGCGCCCGGCCGGTCGACCTTATTGATCACGACGATCGGCTTCAGGCCGAGCGCCAGCGCTTTCTTGGTCACGAAGCGGGTTTGCGGCATCGGGCCTTCGACCGCGTCCACCAGCAGCAGCACCGAGTCGACCATCGACAGCACGCGCTCCACTTCGCCGCCGAAGTCGGCGTGGCCCGGCGTGTCGACGATGTTGATGTGCGTGCCTTCGTACTCGACCGCGCAGTTCTTCGACAGAATCGTGATGCCACGTTCTTTTTCGATGTCGTTCGAGTCCATCACGCGCTCGACGACCTGCTGGTTGTCGCGGAACGTGGCGGTCTGACGGAGCAGTTGGTCGACGAGCGTAGTCTTACCGTGGTCGACGTGGGCAATGATGGCGATGTTGCGTAGGGCGCGGTTCATAGGAAACCTGGAGACAGTTGGAGTGCGCCGCTTGCTTAGCCGGTTACTTATCGGTTGCCAGATAAACCACGAAACCACGACAAGCCCAAAGCGCACTTTTGGGAACCCAACATTATAGCACGCAGAAATGAAGCTATCTCATATTCCCTGATTGCGCGAGCGGCCTTGGCGCGCGCGGGCGCAGAACACCCTGCCCGCGCGGATCGGCGCAACCCTACGCAAAACCGCGCGCATCATGCCTTGAGCCGTAAGGGATCCTTGCCTAAGCTGTAATAACGCTTGCCGCGTCAACCAACGGACCTCTATACTCCTGCCTAGTCAACCATTGCATTCGCACGAGAATCATGACGGAGCATTCTCCTACTCCCACGCCGGACCTCAGCCAATATCAGCTAGGCGAAAGCGTCGGCTATCTGCTGTCGCGCGTGAAATCGACCATGTCGAACCTGATCACGCAACGCAGCATGGCCGAACTGGGCATCACCAGCCAGCAGGGCAGCATCCTGTTCATGGTGGCGAGCGGCAAATGCCTGCTGGCGGCCGAACTGGCGCGCGAATACGGCATCGACGCAAGCGCCGTCACGCGTCTGGTCGACCGGCTGGAGAAGCGCGGTCTGCTGACCCGGGTGCGCAGCAACGAAGACCGACGCGTGGTACGCCTCGCGCTGACGCCGGAAGGTCACGCGATCGCGGCGAAAATGCCGGCCATTTTCAACGGTGTGCTGGACGACCTGCTGAACGGCTTCACGCCGGAAGAAGTGGGTTTTCTGAAGAGCATGTTGCGCCGTGTGCTCGTCAATTCCGGTGAACAAACGGGACTAACCCGTGATGCAGCAAGCAATTTCGACAGCAAATCGTCATAGATTGCTTGCAGTGTCCATCATTAAATTCCACTCAAAGAGTCGAGCGATGAAATCCCTTTCCCTGTCCGCGTCCGCGCTTTCGCGCCGGACCGCTGTCGCCGCCGCGGTG
The DNA here is from genome assembly GCF_000745015.1 of Burkholderia sp. 9120. NCBI lineage: Bacteria > Pseudomonadati > Pseudomonadota > Betaproteobacteria > Burkholderiales > Burkholderiaceae > Burkholderia > Burkholderia sp. 9120. The sequence continues at coordinate 677,105 of NZ_JQNA01000002.1, forward strand.
ACGGCGCTCGCCCTCACGGGGTGCGCGAACTACTTCGGCATGAAAAGCGACAAGCAGATCTCGTCGCCGGCTCAGTACGAGTCCTCCCAGAGTCTGTCGGGCCAGGGCGGCCAGTGGCCGTCGCTCGACTGGGCCGACCAGTTCGGCGACCCGCAGTTGCCCAAGCTGATCGCGGAAGCGCTGGAAGGCAGCCCGTCGATCGCGCAGGCGCAGGCACGGATCGCGAAGGCGTCGTCGTATATCGAAAGCTCGCGCTCGGCGCTGTATCCGAAGGTGAACGGCAGCTATTCGTGGACCCGCGAACTGTTCTCCGGCAACGCGCTCTACCCGCCTCCGTACGGCGGCACCTGGTATAGCGAGAACAACGTGCTGGCCAGCGCGTCGTGGGATCTCGACCTGTGGGGCAAGAATCGCCAGCGCCTCGGTCAGGCCGTGTCGCAGGAAAAGGCCGCCGAGGCCGACATGCAGCAGGCGCGCGTCACGCTTGCCGCGTCGGTGGCGAGCTCGTATAACCAGCTCGCGCAGCTCTATGCGTTCCGCGACATCGCCGCGCGCGAAATCGCCAACCGCCAGGATATCGGCCGCATTACCAACGGTCGCGTGGCGGCTGGTCTCGACACCAATGTCGAGCGGCAAACGGCGAACGGCAACATCGCGACCAGCCAGTCGAATTTGACCGACCTCGACGGCCAGATCACCGTGGTGCGTTACCAGTTGGGCGCGCTGCTCGGCAAGGGGCCGGACCGCGGCCTGCAGATCGACAAGCCGGTGCTGACCAACGGCAACGCCGTGGCACTGCCGGATAACCTGCCGGCCGACCTCGTCGCGCGTCGTGCGGATATCGTCGCCGCGCGCTGGCAAGTAGAAGCCGCGATGCACGACGTGAAGGAAGCCAAGGCCGAATTCTTCCCGGACGTGAATCTCGCGGCCGGCGTCGGCTTCGACGCGTTCGGCTGGGGCCGCTTCCTCAAATCCGGCAGCCGTCAGATGCAACTCGGCCCGGCGATCCATCTGCCGATCTTCGACGCCGGCGCGCTGCGCTCGCAGTTGAAGGGCCGCTTCGCCGATTTCGATCTGGACGTGGCGAACTACAACCAGACGCTGATCAGCGCGCTGTCGGACGTCGCGACGCAAGTCTCGTCGATCCGTTCGATCGACCAGCAGTCCGGCGACGCCCAGCGCGCGCTCGACGCGTCGACCAAGGCGTACCAGCTGGCCGTGATCCGCTACAAGGCCGGGCTGTCGCCGCAGTTGCAGGTGCTGACCGCCGACCAGAATCGCCTCGCCGCCGAACAGACGGTCACCAGCCTGAAGATGCGCCGCCGCGATATGCAGATCGGCCTCATCAAGGCGCTCGGCGGCGGTTTCGACGCGACGCAAACCGGCCTCGTGGTGCCGACCGATGCCCCGGCATCGGCCACCGCCGCGACCGCCGCGGCAAACTGAACGCAGCGCACGAAGCCACACCGAACACGCAGAACATCCGAATAAACGACGACGTTCAAGAGAACCCGGAGCACATCAATGAGCACCCCCCAGCAGCCCGCGGCTAACCCCCAACCGGCCCAACCGGCGAACAACGGCAAACGCAAGCGCATGATGACGCTGCTCGTCATCGTGATCCTGATCGCCGCGATCGCCTACGGCCTTTATTACTTCCTCGTCGCGCGCTTCCACGAAGACACCGACGACGCCTACGTGAACGGCAACGTGGTGCAGATCACGCCGCAGGTCACCGGCACCGTGGTCGCCGTGAACGCGGACGACACGCAAACCGTCAAGGCCGGCGATCCGCTGGTCGTGCTCGATCCGGCCGACGCGCGCGTCGCGCTGGAACAGGCTGAAGCGAATCTGGCGCAAACGGTACGCCAGGTGCGCGGCCTGTTCGCCGACGACAACCAGTACGAAGCGCAAGTCGCCCAACGCCAGTCCGATCTGTCGCGCGCTCAGGACGACCTGAAGCGCCGTCTGGCCGTCGCGCAAACCGGCGCGGTGTCGCTCGAAGAAATCTCGCACGCCCGCGACGCCGTGAAGAGCGCGCAAGCCTCCGTCGACGCCGCCCAGCAACAACTGGCGTCGAATCGCGCGCTGACCGCCAACACCACGATCGCGAATCACCCGAACGTACAGGCGGCCGCCGCGAAGGTGCGCGACGCGTACCTGAACAACGCGCGTAACAACCTGCCGGCGCCGGTCACGGGCTACGTCGCGAAACGTTCGGTGCAGGTCGGCCAACGCGTTTCGCCGGGCACTCCGCTGATGGCGATCGTGCCGCTCGGCGGCGTGTGGGTCGATGCGAACTTCAAGGAAGTGCAACTGAAGTACATGCACATCGGCCAGCCGGTCGAACTGACGGCCGACGTGTACGGTTCGTCGGTCGTGTACCACGGCAAGGTGGTCGGCTTCTCGGCGGGTACGGGTTCGGCGTTCTCGCTGCTGCCCGCGCAGAACGCCACCGGCAACTGGATCAAGGTGGTGCAGCGTCTGCCGGTGCGGATCGCGCTCGACCCGCAGGAACTTGAAAAGCATCCACTGCGGATCGGCCTGTCGATGCAAGCCGACGTCAGCATCAAGGACCAGAGCGGCGGCCAGCTCGGCGAAGCGCCGAACACGGTCTACCAGACCAACGTGTTCGAGAAGTACGGCGATCAGGCCGATGCGGAAATCGCCCGCATCATTGCGGAAAACGCCGGCCCGAACGGCGGCACGCCGAAGCCGGCTCAGGCAGCCGCGGCGGCCCCGGCCAAGCCCGCTGCGAAACTGATGTAAGCGGCGCGACGATTCATACAAGGTTTTTTTAATGGCTCAGGCTCAGGCGCAAGTCCCTCACCCGCCGCTCGAGGGCGCGCAACTGGTGATCGGCACCATCGCGGTGTCGCTTGCCGTGTTCATGAACGTGCTCGACACGTCGATCGCCAACGTGTCGATTCCGTCCATTTCGGGCGACCTCGGCGTGTCGTCCGACCAGGGCACGTGGGTAATTACGTCGTTCGCGGTCGCCAACGCGATCTCCGTGCCGCTGACCGGCTGGCTCACCCAGCGGTTCGGCCAGGTGCGGCTGTTCATGGCGTCGATCATTCTGTTCGTGATCTCGTCGTGGCTGTGCGGCCTCGCGCCGACGCTGCCGTTCCTGCTCGCCTCGCGCGTGCTGCAAGGCGCGGTGGCCGGCCCGATGATTCCGCTGTCGCAAACGCTGCTGCTCGCCAGCTATCCACGCGCCAAGGCGCCGATGGCTTTATCGATGTGGGCGATGACCACACTGATCGCGCCGGTGGCCGGGCCGATTCTCGGCGGCTGGATCTCGGACAACATTTCGTGGCCGTGGATTTTCTACGTCAACATTCCGGTCGGCGCGATTGCCGCCGGGGCAACGTGGATGATTTTCCGCAACCGCGATTCGGAGATCAGAAAAGCACCGATCGACGGCGTCGGTCTCGGCCTGCTGATCCTCTGGGTCGGCTCGCTGCAGGTCATGCTGGACAAGGGCAAGGATCTCGACTGGTTCTCGTCGACGACCGTCGTCGTGCTGGGGCTCACCGCAGTGATCTCGCTCGCGTTCTTTATCGTGTGGGAATTGACGGCCGAGCATCCGGTGGTCGATCTTTCGCTGTTCAGCCGGCGCAATTTCACGAGCGGCACGATCGCGCTGTCGATCGGATACGGGCTTTATTTCGGCAACCTCGTGTTGCTGCCGTTGTGGCTGCAAACCGATATCGGCTACACCGCCACCGAAGCAGGTCTTGTGATGGCGCCGGTCGGCGTGTTCGCGGTGCTGCTGTCGCCGATTACCGGCAAGGTGTTGCCGCGCACCGATCCGCGTTATATCGCGACGCTGTCGTTCCTCGTGTTCGCGCTGTGTTTCTGGATGCGCTCGCGCTATACGACCGGCGTCGATACTTATTCGCTGCTGGTGCCCACGTTGATTCAGGGGATCGGCATGGCCGGGTTCTTCATCCCGCTGGTGTCGATCACGCTGTCGGGCTTGCCGGGCAACCGGATTCCGGCGGCGTCGGGTCTGTCGAATTTCGTGCGGATCATGTGCGGCGGCATCGGCACCTCGATCTTCCAGACCGCTTGGGATCACCGCACGATCATGCATCACGCGCAACTGGCCGAGCAGGCGAGCGCCTATAACCCGGTGTTCGATCAGTCGATCCGGCAGATGGGCGCGGCCGGTTTCAGTCAGCCGCAAGCGTATGGTCTGTTCAATTCGATGGCCACGCAGCAGGCCGCGCAGTTGGGCGTGAACGATCTGTTCTTCGTGTCGGCGGGGATTTTCGTCGCGCTGATCGCGCTGATCTGGATGGCGCGGCCGGAACGTGCGGGTGGCGATGCGGGTGCCGCGGCCGCGGCGGCGCATTGAGATTCGGGTTGGTTACTGCGCTGTAGAGACGACGTAACCCGATGTGAAAAAAGGCGGGACCGCCTGGTAGCGGTCCCGCCTTTTTATTTGCGGCGCGTATGTCTGGTTGCTGCGGTCAGCGAGCGGCTTAACTCTGCGCGGTGACCACCAGCCGTTCGGGCGCCAGCACACCCTCACCCGGCTTCGCGACGCCAAGCAGACGGCCTTCCGCTGCATACACTCTGACGCGCGGCGCATTCGCTGCGTCGCTGCTAATGCTCAACTCGGACAGCTTCAGCCGCTGACCGTGCAAAAAGCGGCGCGTCGCGTCTTCGTTCAACTCGACGGACGGGAACGTCGACAACAACGCATCCACCGGCTGCAGCCACGTGTCACGCTCGGCTTCCGTGGCGTCGGACAACGCGTCGAGCGTCACCGAATTCTCCAGCGTCAGCGCACCCACACCCGTACGCCGCAACGCGACCAGATGCGCGCCGCAACCCAACGCTTCGCCGATATCTTCGGCCAGCGTACGCACGTACGTTCCTTTGGTGCAGGTCACGCGAAACGTCACATCAGGCAGCGCGCATGCGAGCAGCTCGAGCTTGAGGATCGTCACCTGGCGCCCTTCCCGCTCGACTGTCTGGCCGGCGCGCGCATATTCGTACAACGGTTTGCCGTCGCGCTTGAGCGCCGAATACATCGGCGGAATCTGGGTGATCTCGCCGAGAAAACGGCTCATGGCCGCCTGAACCGCGGCCTCGTCGCACGTCACGGCGCGCGTGTCGATCGCTTCGCCTTCGGCGTCGCCGGTAATCGTGCGAATACCGAGGCGCATGGTGGCCTCGTAGGTCTTGTCGGCTTCGAGCAGGTCCTGCGAGAACTTGGTGGCTTCGCCGAAACACAACGGCAGCAAACCAGTGGCGAGCGGATCGAGCGTGCCGGTATGGCCCGCCTTTTTCGCCAGATAGAGACGCTTCGCGCGAATCAGCGCGTCGTTGCTCGACAGGCCGAGCGGCTTGTCGAGCAGCAGCACGCCGTCGAGCACGCGACGCGGCACGCGGGGACGTTGAGGTGCGGTCATGTCAGAAAGACGGAGTCTTCGATGGATACGGAAAACGACGCTGGGTGCGGCGTGGGCTGATGCTTTCGGCTTCGGCTTCGGCGCCGTAAGCAGCCTAAGCCGCAACTCACAGCGCACTCAGTCTTCTTTCGCGCGACTGGCGTTGGCTTCGTCGATCAGCTTCGACATCTCGACAGCCCGCTCGATCGTCTGGTCGTAGTGGAAATGCAGCGTCGGCACCGTATGGATATGCAGAAGTTTGAACAGCTGATTGTGCAGATGACCGGCCGCATGCGTGAGCGCTTCGAGCGTCTGTTGCGGGTCGCCGGTCAACGTCGTGAAATAGATCTTGGCGTGCGCATAATCCGGCGTCAGTTCGACACTTTGAATCGTGACGATACCGATACGCGGATCTTTGACCTCGCGCAGCAGAACGGACAGATCGCGCTGGATCTGATCGGCGATCTGCACGTTGCGATTGGGAGAAGTACGTTTTTTAGGCATGGTGTTATGTGATCCGCTTGGGCGGATGCAAAAAAGTGGGTCGCGCAGCTGCGGCCTGCCGATGGTTCGTGGAGCGACGCCTGAGCGGCTCCATGCTATTCACGACAAGTCAGACCGCCTGCGCGAAACGGCGGGCCCAAAAAGCAACGGGCGGAGCGGGCGTTAAAGCCCGCTCCGCCCGTTGAGCCGTGCCGCGTGAATTACAGCGTACGCGCGACTTCGGTGATCTCGAAGACTTCGAACTGATCGCCTTCGACGATATCGTTGAAGTTCTTGATCGACATACCGCACTCGAAGCCCTGACGGACTTCCTTGACGTCGTCCTTGAAGCGCTTGAGCGAGTCGAGTTCGCCCGTGAAGATGACGACGTTGTTGCGCAGCACGCGCACCGACGACGAGCGCTTGACGAAACCGTCCGTGACCATACAGCCTGCCACCGCGCCAATCTTCGGTACCTTGAAGACCTGACGCACTTCGACCGTACCGGTAATGATTTCGCGCTTCTCCGGCGCCAGCATGCCCGACATCGCGGCCTTCACGTCATCTACTGCGTCATAGATGATGTTGTAGTAGCGAATATCGACACCGTTGGATTCCGCCAGCTTGCGAGCCTGCGCATCCGCACGGGTGTTGAAGCCGATGATGACCGCCTTCGATGCCGTTGCCAGATTGACGTCCGACTCGCTGATGCCACCCACGGCGCCGTGCACGATCTGTACGCGCACTTCGTCCGTGGACAGTTTGAGCAGCGACTGCACTAACGCTTCCTGCGAACCTTGCACGTCAGCCTTGACGATGAGCGGCATGTACGCCACTTCGCCTTCGGTCATCTGTTCCAGCATGTTCTCGAGCTTCGCGGCCTGTTGCTTGGCCAGCTTGACATCGCGGAACTTGCCTTGACGGAACAGCGCGACTTCACGTGCCTTACGGTCGTCCGGCATGACGATGACTTCTTCGCCAGCCTGCGGGACTTCCGACAAACCCTGAATTTCGACCGGGATCGACGGACCCGCCGACTTGGTGGGCTTGCCGGTTTCGTCGAGCATGGCTCGCACACGACCGTAAGCGCTACCTGCCAGCACCACATCGCCGCGGTTCAGCGTACCCGACTGGACCAGGATCGTTGCAACCGGACCCTTACCCTTGTCGAGCTTCGCTTCGATGACGAGACCCTTGGCCGGTGCTTCGACCGGTGCCGTCAATTCCAGCACTTCGGCTTGCAGCAGCACTTGTTCGAGCAGATCGTCGATGCCCGCGCCGGTCTTGGCCGACACCGGCACGAACGGCGATTCGCCACCGTACTCTTCCGGCACGACGCCTTCGGCGACGAGTTCCTGCTTCACGCGTTCCAGATTCGCATCCGGCTTGTCGATCTTGTTGATCGCGACGACGAGCGGCACGCCGCCTGCCTTCGCGTGGGCGATCGCTTCCTTCGTTTGCGGCATCACGCCGTCGTCGGCTGCGACCACCAGAATCACAATGTCGGTTGCCTTCGCACCGCGGGCACGCATGGCCGTGAATGCCTCGTGACCCGGCGTGTCGAGGAACGTGATCACGCCGCGCGGCGTTTCCACATGGTACGCGCCGATGTGCTGCGTAATCCCGCCCGCTTCACCCGCTGCAACCTTCGCGCGGCGGATGTAGTCGAGCAGCGAGGTCTTGCCATGGTCAACGTGACCCATGACCGTGACGACCGGCGGACGCGGCAATGCTTCCGCATCCGAAATTTCGCCTTCGACCAGCATGGCTTCCGGATCGTCCAGCTTGGCCGCAACCGCGTGGTGACCCAGTTCCTCGACGATGATCATCGCCGTTTCCTGGTCCAGCATCTGGTTGATCGTGACCATCTGGCCGAGCTTCATCATCGACTTGATGACTTCCGACGCCTTCACCGCCATCTTGTGCGCCAAGTCGGCGACCGTGATGGTTTCCGGCACGTGCACTTCACGCACGATCGGTTCGGTCGGCGCCTGGAACGTGGTGTTCTGGTCCTGATGCTTGCCGCGACCCTTCGGGCCACCGCGCCAGCCGCGATCGACGCCGCCGCTCGTATCGCCGCGCGTCTTGATACCGCGGCGCTTGGCTGCGTCGTCCTGCCAGCCGCCCTTACCGCCACCCGGCTTCTTCTTGTCGCCGGCAGCCGGCGTAGTCGTAGCAGCCGGAGCCGCAGCGGCCGGCTTCTTGGCAGCCGGACGTGCCGGCGCTTCACCCGCCGGACGTGCCGGCTTGTGCAGCGTGCCCTTGGCTTCCACAGCCTTGGCCGGCTCAGCGGGCTTCGGTGCCGGTTCCGGCGCCTTGACCTGAGCCTTGCGCGGCGTGTTCATCATTTCGCGAATCGCACGTGCTTCGGCTTCTGCCGCAGCACGGCGCTTGGCGATTTCTTCCTGCTCGGCGCGCGCTTTGTCGGCTGCCTGACGCGCTGCGTCTTCGGCCTTCTTCGCGGCTTCGCGTTGCGCTGCGCGTTCTGCCGCGGCGCGTTCGTCGTCCTGCTCGCTTTCCTTCGCGACCACCGGCTCAGCCGCCTTGGCAGCGACCGGCTCGGCCTTGGCCGTCACCGGCTGCGCAGCTTGCGTTGCCGGCTGCTGAGTCTTCTCGCGGGCTGCCGCCTCGGCCGCAGCCGCTGCGCGCTTCTTCGCCGCGTCTTCTTCCGCACGGCGGCGCTCGGCTTCTGCAGCCTGCTCACGCGCCTGACGTTCGGCTTCTTCGCGTTCGAGTTGTTCCTGACGCGCCTTCAGCTCCTGAGCCTGCTTTTCGAGCAGCTCAGCTTCGTGACGAGCTTCCTCTTCACGACGCTGCAGTTCGAGATCGTCAACTTCGACCTCGACATCTTCGGCCACATGATTCGATGCATCCCCGCCTTCACCGGCGGCTTCGTCGCGGCGGACGAAAGTGCGCTTCTTACGCACCTCGACCTGAATGGTGCGAGCTTTGCCCGTCGCATCGGACTGCTTGATCTCCGACGTATGCCGTTTCGTCAGCGTGATCTTGCGCTTGTCTGCATCAGTCGAGCCGTGAGACTTGCGCAAGTGGTCGAGCAGACGCGCTTTGTCCGTTTCGGACAAAGAGTCGGCTTCGCTCGCCTTGGTGACGCCAGCCGCCTGCAGCTGCTCAAGCAGCACGCCTGCAGGCATTTTCAGTTCCGCGGCAAATTGGGCTACGTTGTTACTCGCCATTCATTCCTCTTAATGCAAGGACCGATTCCTTGCGGTTAGCATCGGGTCATGCGGCCTGACGGCCGCGTTCAATTTAGTGCGCCATGGTCATTTCTCACTGGAACCAGTGTTCACGTGCTTTCATGATCAACGCCTTAGCGGCATCCTCTTCCATCCCGGTCATCTCGACCAGTTCATCCACAGCCAGTTCGGCGAGTTCGTCGCGCGTCTGGATCTGGTGTTCAGCCAGCTTCGCGAGCAGGTCGGCGTCCATGCCGTCCAGGCTCTTCAGGTCGAGCGCTACATTTTCGACCTTTTCTTCATTCGCGATAGCCTGCGTCAGCAACGCGTCGCGCGAGCGGTTACGCAGTTCGTGAACGGTGTCTTCGTCGAATGCTTCGATTTCAAGCATTTCGTTGAGCGGCACGTAGGCAATCTCTTCGAGGCTCGTGAAGCCTTCGTCGATCAGGATGTCGGCGACTTCTTCGTCGACATCGAGACGCGCCATGAACAGGTCACGCAGTACGCCGCGTTCCTGATTCTGCTTTTGCGCGGATTCGTCCGGCGTCATGATGTTGATCTGCCAGCCGGTGAGTTCGCTGGCAAGACGCACGTTCTGGCCGCTGCGGCCGATCGCGACCGCCAGTTCGTTTTCGTCTACGACGACGTCCATCGAATGCTTTTCTTCATCGACGACGATCGACTGGACGGCTGCCGGCGCGAGGGCGCCGATCACAAACTGGGCGGGATCTTCCGACCATAGCACGATGTCGACGTTTTCGCCACCGAGCTCGTTACGCACAGCCTGCACGCGCGAACCGCGAATCCCGACGCACGTGCCGATCGGATCGATACGCTTGTCGTACGCGACCACGCCGATCTTGGCGCGCACGCCAGGATCGCGGGCCGCCGCCTTGATTTCCAGCAAGCCCTGTTCGATTTCCGGCACTTCCATTTCGAACAGCTTCATCAGGAATTCGGGCGCCGTACGCGACAGTTCGATCTGCGGACCGCGCGCGGTGCGATCGACCTTCGCGATGTAGGCACGCACACGGTCGCCCACGCGCAGGTTTTCCTTCGGAATCAGCTGGTCGCGGCGCAGCAGCGCTTCGACACGGCCGGTTTCGACGATGAAGTTGCCCTTGTCGAGACGCTTCACTGAGCCGGTCATGATGTGCTCGCCGCGCTCGAGGAAGTCGTTCAGGATCTGCTCGCGTTCAGCGTCGCGCACCTTCTGCAGGATCACCTGCTTGGCAGCCTGCGCGCCGATACGACCGAATTCGATCGACGGCACCGGTTCTTCGATGTATTCGTCGAGCTGAATTTCGGGTTGCTGTTCGCGTGCTTCGAACAACAGGATTTCCTGATCCGGTTCCTGCAAACCGGCTTCGTCCGGCACGACCTTCCAGCGGCGAAACGTTTCGTGCTCGCCGCTTTCACGGTCGATCTGGACGCGGATATCCGCATCTTCTTCGAAGAGTTTCTTGGAGGCCGAAGCGAGAGCCGCTTCGAGCGCGGCATATACCACGTCTTTATCGACGTTCTTCTCGCGTGCCAGCGCATCCACCAGCATCAACACTTCGCGACTCATTGTTTGCGGCTCCTAAAGTCAACTTTCGGAACGAGGCGTGCTTTGTCCATGTCCGCGAGCGTGAAATCGAGCATCGCGGCGCCTTCCTTCCCTTCAAATTCCAGACCGATCGTTTCGCCTTGCGGAGCATGCAGGATGCCCCGGTACGATTTCCGTCCGTCCAATGGCTTTTTCAATGTGATTACCACTTCGCTGCCTGCGAAGCGTTCGAAATCCGCTAGCTTCTTAAGCGGGCGATCGAGACCCGGAGACGACACTTCAAGCCGCTCGTAATCGATATTTTCGACCGTCAGAACGTGCTGGAGCTGACGCGTGACTTTCTCGCAGTCTTCAATCCCGATGCCGGCCGGCTGGTCGATATAGATACACAACATGCCGCGCCCGGTGCGCTCGAGATCGACGAGCTCGTAGCCGAGTCCCACGACCGTGGTTTCAATCAGTTCCGTCAGTTGCACAATGCCCTCTTAGATGTTCGCGCAGCGAGCCTGCCGCTTGTTTTGCAAACAACCAATGCGGGCCGCGCGCCAAGCTGGCGCACGTTCGTGCTACCCGAGATGCCGAACCACGATGAACTGAGCGGCAAAAAAAAATGGGCTAAACGCCCATCATCTTATTGCCGGTGGTCGCACCTGAGCCGCACATAAAAAGCCGCACGCCCAGCGACTCCGCGATTGTAGCCATTTTTCGGGACAAACGCAAACCGCAGAACGCCGCGTGAAGCGCATTTCCGCTTGATTTCATGGGAATCTTTCGGGGATATGACGGCATTGCGGGGCTTTTGCAAGGCGACTTGCGCCGCGGCCCGCCCGCGCCGGACAGTGTGAGGAAAAGAAACCTGCCCCTACTTTTATCGATAGCGCGGTTTTATGCGTTGCATGAAACCGGCGAGACTGATCGATCGATTTTGACGGCGGCCTTGTGACAATCGCTGAAGAACGATTGGCGGCCGGCGGTTACCGATAGATTTTCTGCTGTCAGAGAGGCCTTGACGGTTGTTTAACGGGTGCTTGAAAAACTAACAACTCATTCCGTTATACCGCTCAAGACCTCACCAAGGCTGCTTAACGCCCGCGTGTGCGGCCGCGCGGTGCGCCGCCGCTACGGTTGGCGCCGCCGCCCGGGTTAGCGTTGCCGCCAACCGCGCGGTTGCCATTGCCGCCACGGTTGGCGCCCGGCCCGCGACCGCCGCCGCTGCCGGGATTGGCGCCTGTGCCGCTAGTGCGCTTGCCGCCACCCGCCGCACGATTGCCATTGCCCGACGGCGCGCGATTGCCGTCGATATCGCGACCGCCACGCGGACCGGCCGCGCCGCCGCCCATCGGACCAGCGAAGCCACCGGCGCTACGGCCCGTGCCGCGATTGCCGTAACCACCACCCGCGCCGCCGGCCCCACCGCCACCGCCGAAGCCGCCGCCTGCCGCACCGCGCCGGCCTTGACCGCGCGGCTGCTGCTGATCGAAACGGCCATGCGACATCAGCACGGGTTCACGGTTGATAAAGCCCATCGACGTTTGCATCGGATCCGGCTGTTTGCGCTCCGGCGCCGAACTGCGGCTGCCGCGTTCTTCCGACGGCGCCTTCAGGCCAACCGACGCCATCAGCGCACGCACCTGATTGTCTTCGAGCTCTTCCCAACGACCGCGCTTCAGGCCCTTCGGCAGCGAAATCGCGCCGTGACGCGTGCGAATCAGGCGGCTAACCATCAGGCCGGCCGCTTCGAACATGCGACGCACTTCGCGGTTACGCCCTTCGGCGAGCGCGACGTGATACCAATGATTGGTGCCTTCGCCGCCGCCGTCGCGGATGCGCAGGAAACTCGCCGGACCGTCTTCCAGTTCGACGCCGTGCAGCAGCTTCTGACGCATGCCTTCGGCCAGCTCACCGACCACGCGCACCGCGTATTCACGCTCGACGCTATAACGCGGATGCATGAAACGGTTCGCGAGGTCGCCGGACGTGGTCAGCATCAGCAGACCTTCGGTATTGAAGTCGAGACGGCCGACCGCGAGCCACTTGGCGGTTTTCATCGGCGGCAGGCTATCGAACACCGACGCACGGCCTTCCGGGTCGGCATGACTGACGATTTCGCCAGCCGGTTTGTGATACAGCAGCACGCGCGGCGGTTTGTTGGCCAGCTTGCGCTTGACCGGCTTGCCATTGATGCGGACCTGGTCGGTCGGCATGATGCGCTGGCCGATGTGAGCCGGCTCGCCGTTCACCGACACCCGGCCGGCAACGATCAACTCTTCCATATCGCGACGCGAGCCCATGCCGGCTTCGGCCAACACCTTGTGCAGCTTGGGCGCGTCGTCGTCGGCGGCCAGCACGCGCTTGGGCGCAGCAGGCTTGCCACGGCGCACCATCGGCGCGGGCGCGCCGCCGGTCGTGCCGTTATCCGCGTCGAAAGCCGGCGACGTGACGTACGAGAACAGATCGTCCTGACCGGCTTCCGGCGCTGCAGCCGCCGCTACCGGCGCCTCGGCGCCGCGGCGCCCCTGACGCTGACCACCTTCACGCGGTTGACGCTCACGCTGGCCTTCACGAGGCGCGCCATCGCGCTGACCACCTTCACGCTTCGCGCCAGCGGTCGCGTTGCGGCGCGGCCCCTGACCCTTCGCGCCCGCATCCTTGCGCGGCATCCGCACTTGCGCGACGACTTCGCCATCCGGCGGCGTTTCGGTGACGACCGGCGCGCCTTGCGCGGCTGCGCCTTCGGCGCCCTTCGTCTTTGCTCCGGCGCGGCGGCGCGCAATCAGGCTGCGCGGGCCGCGGCGCAGGCCGCGGCGCGGACGGTCTTCGCCGTCTGCTTCCGCGGTCTGCGCAGGGCGTTCGCCCTCGGCAGCCGACGCTTGCTTGTTGCGCGTTTCGTCAGCACGCGCCGACGGCACGGCGCGGTCGGATTCGGACGAATCGGTGTCGTGGGTATGTGTCAAAACAACCTCAAAATGTCAGGTCGCGCACGCCCATTGCGGGCGTGGCAAAAAAAAGTTCGGTTACGTCAAGCGCTGCGCGACTCGGGTTCGTCGTCGGTCAGAATGCCTGCGTCCTGTGCGGCATCGCGACGATCCTCAGAATCGTCGTGCGCCGCCGTGGTCGGGTTCGGCTCGGCGGCGTGCTCCGTATCGCGGAGTACGCCCGAGTCGTGCGCGGGTATTGCCGGATCGGCCTGGGAGACCGGATCGTGATGCTGTGCGGACTCGGCGACGCCGGTCTGCGGTTCAACGTTTGCCGTTTCTTCGGCATGTTCTTGCGCGGCCTGAACGCTTGCGGCAGCCGGATGCGTTTCCGGCGTGGGCGCGGAACCGTCCGTGCCAGCGTCCGACAGCGGCGCCTCACCTGCTGCTTGCGGGATATCCTGATCTTCGCCTGCGGTAATCGCATCAAGCGATTCATCGGCAATGACTTCTGCCTCGCTAGCGCCGGATTCCATCGCCGCGTCTGGTGCAGCCTCTTCATCTTCGACCGAAGCCTGCGCAGCGGTTCCGATGTCGGCAAACTCGATTGCGTGCTGGCCAAGCAGATCCGCGTTCAACTGTGCCGACGGATCGGCCAGTGGCGGCAATTCGTCGAGCGCCTTCAGGCCGAGGTCGTCGAGAAACTGACGCGTGGTCGCGTACAGCGCCGGTCGTCCCGGCACGTCACGATGACCAATCACTTCGATCCAGTTGCGATCCTCGAGCTGCTTGACGACCTGCGTATTCACCGTCACGCCGCGAATTTCTTCGATGTCGCCACGCGTGACCGGTTGCCGGTAGGCAATGATCGCGAGCGTTTCGAGCACCGCGCGCGAATATTTCGGCGGTTTCTCAGGATGCAAACGATCCAGATACGAGCGCATCGCGGGCTTGCTTTGAAATCGCCAGCCCGACGCCAGCCCGACCAGCTCCACACCGCGCCCAGACCAGTCGTGCCTGAGGTCTTCGAGCAAAGTTCGAACGGTGTCTGCCGACACGCCGTCGGCAAAGAGCTTGCGCAACTCGCCGAGCTTTAATGGCTCCTGCGCGCAGATCAAGGCAGTCTCGAGGACGATCTTCGCCTCTTGGGTATTCATGCAGCTAGGTCAGACCCTGTGGTCAAAGAACCGGATCAAACAGACGATTTGGAACTGAAGACGCGCTCGCCCGATTCTGATCGGTCATATTGATGGGAGCACGCACCGGGGGGTGGCGAAACAGACTATCGAGCCAAACCCAGCCGGACGGAGCAGCGAAATTCCTGAAAGGAACCGCGTGACTGAGCGCCATATTACGCAAAAACAATCAGTGCGTAAAGACGAAATCCCCGGCGCATTTTCCAGCAAGACGTTGGCGGACATGCTTTTGAGAAAAAACGGGAGTAATTGGACAAAAAACAGAGTTTTCTTGGTCAATCCCGTTCAAACGGGTCCCGTCTCGCCCTTTTCCGCCATTCGCTCAAGCCACTTAACCCGCAGCGCCGTGTTGTGCGAGGAAACGCTTGAGACGCTCGACACCCGCGTCCAGCCGCGCCGTGTCGCACGCATAGCACCAGCGCACGAACCCTTCGCCCTGCGGCCCGAACGCGCTGCCCGGCGCCACGCCGAGACCGACTTCGCGCACCATCGCTTTACAGAGCTCGAGGCTGCGGGTCGCGCCCGGCATCGAGAAAAACAGGTACATCGCGCCGGGCGGCGCCTTGACGTCGACGCCCGGAATGCCCGAGAGCGCGCGCACCAGATGGTCGCGCGACGCCTTCAGATCGAGCACCAGCTCCTGCGTAAAACGCTCACCCTGCTGAACGGCGGCGATGCCCGCCTGCTGCACGAAAGCCGGCGCGCACGACGTGTTGTATTCAACCAGCTTACCCAGGTCGTCCATTAACGCGGCCGGCGCGACAATCCACCCGAGCCGCCAGCCAGTCATCAGCCATGCCTTCGAAAACGAGTTCACGCAGATCACGCGTTCGTCGCGCGAGGCCAGATCGAGAAACGACGGCGCGGTGCGCGATTGCGGCGCGCCCGCGACGATAGCGGAGCCGCTGACGTCCACGGCCGCGTAGTACAGCCGCTCGTAGACCTCATCCGCGACGATCCAGATGCCGTGGCGCCGGCAATGCGCCAGCACGGTGCGCTGCTCGTCGCGGCTCATCACCCAGCCAGTCGGATTGTTCGGCGAATTGACCAGCAGCATCTTCGTGTCCGGCGTCAGCGCCGCGAGCAACTGCGCCATGTCGAGTTGCCAGCCGTGTTCGCCATAACCGAGCGCCACGGTTTCCACCTGCGCGCCGAGAATCTTCGGAATCTCGACCAGATTCGGCCACAGCGGCGTCACCGCGACGACGCGGTCGCCCGCGCCCACCACCAGCTGCGCCGCGAGCATCAGCGCGTTGACGCCCGCACTCGTGACCGCGATGTGATCGGCCGATGTCGGGCCGTGCAGTTTGCCGACATACTCCGCGAGCGCCGCGCGCAGCGGCGCGATGCCGAGGTTGTGCGTGTAGAACGTCGCGCCGGCGGCCAGCGCGGCGCTGGCGGCGTCGCGAATGAAGGCCGGTGTGACCCGGTCGGATTCGCCGAACCAGAAAGGCAACACGTCGTCGACGCCGAAACCGGCATTGGCGACTTCGCGGATCTGCGAAGGACGCAGTGCGCGTACGGCGTCGCGCGCATTGGGGACGGAGGGCACAGGCAGATCCGATTCGCTCATCGAGACTTCCAGACACAGACAGATGGTGGAGGATAAAGGCTGAAATTCAGCACCGGCGATAGTTTAGCGCGAGGGCTGTTCAGGGAACGGCGAAGCCGGCTGCCCCCTCACCCCAAATCCTCCGCCCGCGCCGGCAGTTCGCGGATCAGCCCCCACACAGCCTCCGCCGCCGGCGACAGCGAGCGATCGCGTCGCCGCACCAGTTCGACCGTCCGCTCGGCGCGCGGCACCAGCGGCCGCGCCACCAGCGACGCCCCCGCCGGCAGCGGCAACGCCAACCCCGGCAGCACGCTGACGCCGACGCCCGCCTCGACCAGCCCAAAAACGGTCGCGGAATGCCCCAGCTCCTGCACCACCGTGGCGCTTACGCCGTATTCCTGCATCACGGCGTCGATGATCGGCCGGCTGCCCGACGCGTAATCGAGCATGACGAGTTGCTGGCCTTCGAGGTCGGTCCACGCCACCTTTGTTTTCAGCGCCAGCGGATGATCGTCGCGCGACACGACGCAGAACGAATCGGTCATCAGCGACTCGCTGAGCAGATCGTCGGCGGAAAACGGGCCGATGATCACCCCGAAATCGACCTCGCCCGACTTGACCTTGCGCACCACGTCGCTTTGCACGTCGTCACGCAAACCCAGCGTGACGTAAGGAAACTGCCGCCCGCAAGCCGCCACCACGCCGGGCATCAGGCGGCACGCGACCGTCGGGCTGGCGGCCACCACCACGCGGCCGCGCCGCTGCTCGCCGATTTCGCGAATCTCGCGCAGCGCGTCGTCCAGATCCGTCAACAGCCGCGACACGCTCGACACCAGATTGCCGCCGACGTCCGTCAACTGCACCTCGCGCGTCGTCCGGTCGATCAGCTTCAGGCCGATCTCACCCTCCAGTTCACGCACACAACGACTGACCGCCGACTGCGTCAGACCGATCTCGTCCCCTGCCCGGCTGAAACTTTGCAAGCGCGCGACCTCAATGAAAACCCTTAGTTGCCGCAGCGTCACATTCATTTACCGACCTCATCAATTTCATCCTTTAATGCGCATTGTATGGCGAAACCGCTCTCCTTACTCGCTTTTAAGCACATCGCTGCAATGCAGCAATAAGGCGCAAACGCACGCTGGACGGGCCTGATTGCACAAGATTGGTGATTGTCCTGATTTGCGGGATGGGTTTTTTGGATTCTTATACGCCCCTAGCTAGCGCCCGCGCTGGCCCGCTGTCACTGGGCTTTCAGGCGGTCGGACTCAACTTGGCACACTTCCTGCATTTACATGCACACAGGGTCGGCGCCATGACTTCTGACTGCATAGCAGACCGTGGCAAGCCCGACCCCCCTTGGCACTCGCCTATCGAGTGCATGGAGAGTGCGCGGCGCGGGGCAGCGCACCGGAGTTAGCTTCGCTGAGGTGAAACATGATGCTGTTCGACGATTTGAGAGACAACGAGTGGGCGCTGGTCGAGGCTTTGTTCTGTGCGGAGCCCGCACGCAGCGAACGGCGCGGTCGGCCACGCGTGGAAGCCCGCGCGGTGGTCAATGCCGTGCTGTGGGTGCTGTCGACGGGCGAAGGCTGGTCCAAGCTGCCGGGCCGCTATCCGTCGCCGCCGACCTGCCGCCGCCGTTTCGACGAGTGGCAGGCCGATGGTACGCTCGCCGAAATAGTTAAGCGACTCAACACGAGCGGTCGTGAAGTTTCGCTGCGCGGCCGCATTGGCGCGACCGCCGCGAAGCCGCCGGCACCGCCGAGCCGTGATCGTCTGCGTGGCGCGTTCTGGACTAATCCGGAATCGTGGCGCGCGCCGGTCAAGATGGCCTGACGCGAATTGTTTTGCCTCCGGGCGCCTGCGGGCGCCCGGCGTATATCTGGGCCGCCGTGCGTCCGCGTCGACGCCCGCCGGATCCGGTTATGGGCACCGCCTTCGGCGCGCCCACCACAGTCGTCCCCTCCCGCCAGGCTCAGCTTGATATCGCGCGACTTCAGACCGCTGAAGCCGCGCGTTTGTTGCGGATGAAACATCCATTTACTATTACTTACAGCGTGCTTTCGCAACCCGGCATACCTTATGGATATGCAAACAGGCCTTGAATCGATCGGCTTGACGGGAGCTCAGCATGAAACCAATGTCACTGCTTCTGTGCGGCATTGTGATTTCATCAATGGCCGCACCGGCGCTTGCCCAGCAGCGCCCTGAAGGATGGAACTGGCGGCCGGAACGAACGGCCAGCGTGGAAGCCTGGCAACAGGGTGAAACGCGCGGCCGTGATTTCACGCCGCCGGCGCCGCGCGGCGATTTGCGCGGCGATATCGCCAGTAATGTGCGCGCGCGGCCGGAAATGCCGCGCGAGAATGCGCCGCGACGTCGTTAAGTCGCGATCTCGCGGACGAATTGAATCGCTGGGGAACCAGGTGGCATCGCGTTAGTCTGATTTAATGCCATTAGCACAGCGTGGCAGTAGTAAATCCGGTACGCCCGTATCCTCGCGATACGGGCTTTTTTTTGGGCGCGAGCAGAAGCCGCCCGGCAGCCCTCGGCGCCGTGGAACTGGTGGAAATGATGGGCTTGAACAGGAGCAAAACCGCGGCAACAATACCGTCACTTCCAGCCGCGCGAAGCGGCCGGAAAGCAGCGTCAGCGTCCCTGTCTACGGCGCTAGGGCCGGACTTCAAGCGCGGCGGCAGGCCGCGTTTCGGCAGGGGTGACGACGTAGTCGTTCATGCGCTGTGCGGTCCAGCTGAGCAGGCGTTCGTCGTGTGCGAGCCGCATGAATTCAGCTCTGCCCCGCTCGGTGAGCACGGCGATATCGACAGGTGCGTGAAATCCCGGAGCCGGTGCGACGGTGCGCTGACGAACGGTGTCCATCAGACCCAGTGCGCGAAGATATTGGAAAACACCCGGCCTTCTGGCCCATGGGACCTGGCGATATTGCGCCCGCCGCAGCGCTTCAAGTACCGCTTCGTTGGAATACGTGGTCATCTCACTTCTTTCTTAAAGTGCAGCTATGACACATCTATGCCCAACACATCACCGCGCCACCAGTGACGCGCTCAGCACCCGCCCTTGGCTGGAATCTGGCTGCATCTGGTGCGGCCGAATCCGCCAGGTGCTGCCTGGCCTCGTTTTCGGAACCCCCGTCTGAACGGCATGTTAGCGTTCTGTCCACGAGCCGACGATGCAACCGCTGCGGCGCGATAGCAAGCCCGTAGATTTATCCCGAAAGTCATACGTTACCCCATTTAAATTGATTCTATTCACTTTATTAGCGCTTTTTTTTGCAGCAATCGTGCTATGGAAACGCGCCCGCCGCCCCCTTGCCGTCGGCGCAATTGCCGTGTTCTGGTTGCTCGCCGCGGGCTGGCTCACCGCGCCATTGCTGGACCTCGCGCAGCCGCGCGAACAGACCGCGATGCCTGTCAGATTCGGACCGCGCACCGCGATCATTCTGCTCGGCGGCGGCACCCGCTACGACCACGACCATGTGCTCGTGCCGCCGCGCGACGTCCTGGCGCGCATTGCCGTGAGCGCGCAGAACTACGCCGCCTGCAAGCGGAGCGCGGCCATCTGCCAGGTGATCGTCAGCGGCGGCAATCCGCAGCGGCATAGCGCGGCGGAAGCCGATACCTATCTGCCCTATCTGCTGCGCGACCAGGTGCCGCGCGCGGATATCGTGCTGGAAAACACCAGCCGCACCACCTACGAAAACGCCCGCAACGTATCGGCTATTCTCAACCGAGCGCCCTACGACACCTTGATACTCGTCACGTCCGCGTATCACATGCCGCGCGCGCTGCTCGACTTCCGGCGCTTCGGCCTCGAGCCGCAACCGATGATCTCGAACACTCGTCACGCACAGCTCGGTGTACTCCCGCGTTATGACAATCTGGTGAGCGCGGAAACTGCATTGCACGAGTTGATCGGCATCGCGCAGTTTTATGTGTATCGCGCGATTGGCTGGTTTTGAAACGCGAGTGGCACAACGCGCCGCTTTATTTAGAGATGCGAATGTTTGCCATATCCGCAATGCATTTCAATCGTGCGCATTTGAACGGAATCGTCCCGGGCACCCTGTGTTGACGGAACGTAACAAGATGTAACGAATTGTCATTGCAGTTACAAAACCATCTGCTGGAGCGGATATTGCTGGCTAGAATGCATTGTCTTTCCGTTTGGACAGGCAAATACTCGGGTCCATAAACCACTCTGCGGAGGTAACGATGAAGAAAGTGTCCCTGGCGATCCTGGTTTCCCTCAGTGCCGTAACGGGCGCGGCTTATGCGCAGGACAACGGCGTCATGATGAGCACCGATCCGGCCAAGGCCGCCGACGTCGAACAACGTGCGCAAGATTTGCAAAACCGTCAGCAGGCGATGGAAAGCGCACCGGCCATGCCGATGAAACATCACAAGATGGCTCCGCATCATAAGAAGGCCGCCAAGGCCGACGCCGCCAGTTCGTAAGCGCCGCTTCGCCGCACGAATCCGCAGCCTGGATTTCTAGCGCACGACAACCGTCACCCGTGGCCTCGCCGCGAAGGTGAAAAGCCGAAGCCGGCACCGCCGGCTTCGGCTTTTTTGTTGTCTAATGGTCCGTCGGCAAAGCCGCGGCGCCTCGCTGACGGTGTGCTACAGTCGCGCACCGTCCGGCGCCCAGCCGGACTCCCCTAACCCGTGCGCACCCTGGTGCGGAGGACAGCATGAGCAACATCCAGCTAGATATCGAATGGACCGAAGCAGCATCAAAGAAAATCGAAAAACTGATGCCGCGCGGCGGTCAGGAAGCGTTTCTGGCGCTGCCGCCCGTCGAATGCCTGCCGATGGAAGGCGACGTGCTGTTTCTCGGCCCGGACGGCAAGCAGCAACCGTTCATCGTCGCGGAACGCCAGTATCACCATGATGGCGACGCCGACTGGACCATCATCCTGATCCTCGACGTCCCGCAAGCCACGCATTAATCCCACGCTGTAAACGCCAACGGCGAGCGCCGCGCGGACCGTTTTCCGGACCGCCAGCCGCTCGCCGTTGCGCAAAGCGGTCAAGCGATCGAACCCGTCGTTCGATCGCTCATTCGACCACTTACACGATCTTCGACACCACGCGAAGTTCCGAGTGTTCGACCCAGTCCGTCACGGCGTTCTTAAACGCCGTGATATGCGCGGATCTGGCATGCGCCGCCAGCGCTTCCTGACTTTCCCAACGCTCGATGAACACAAACCGGCGCGGCTCCTGCACGTCGCGATGCAGGTCGTACTGAAGCGCGCCCTGCTCTTTGCGCGTCGGTCCGACGATACCTTCGAGCGCCTGACGCAGTTGCTCTTCATAGCCCGGCTTCGCCACCGAGATTGCGACCACTGCGATTTCCGACATGCCTGACCTCCAATTCACGAAAAGAAGCAGCAGCATACCCGCCGGGCGTCAATCGTGCAGGCGGCCGCCGCGCGCCGCGAGACGAGCGCTTTCACCGCCTCGCGTCTCGCCTGACAACACCGCCCGCACCACCCAAAACGTCTGAGCACCGTCCTGGCCTAAATTTTGGCGGGTGCCCATTTACTGCGCTGCTACGCTCGGTTTCATACGGACGATTGATTGCGAGCCGCGCAATCTGTCCTCATGCACGGCGAACGCGCACACGGATTCAGGCAGATCGCGCGAGAAGCGGGCCCGGCAAGCCGCCGGATAAGCTTGTCGCAGGCGGTTTCGCGTGGCCCTCAGTTCTGTCCCCGCGTCTGTGATAACCCGCACATTCATGCGAATTGCAAACTGCTAGACTGGTTTGAATACTCCGCCGGAGTCCGGCATGGCTGGCATCGCTCTGCGCGTTCCTGGGCTGTATCCGTCCTGCCCTGCCGACGAATGGGCTGTGCATCCGTTGCGCGCCGAAGCAGTTTGCGCGCCCCGTCACCTGCTTGCCGCGATGTCACCATGTCCGCTCTCGTGCCCGCCTTTATGCCCGCGTCTATGCCAAGCGTCAGCGAATTGACTCTGAGCGGCCTGCTGCCGCATCTGGTCCGGGACGAGTCCGGCTGGACCGCGACGTGGCGTGCCTTGACGCTGCATAGCGTGTTCCAGCCGGTGCTGTCGGTCACGCATCAGTGCGTGGTGGGTTACGAGGGCTTGCTGCGCGCGTTCGATCCGGTCGGCCTGCCGGTCTCGCCTGAAGTGCTGTTCTCCGGCACCCGCTCCGCCGCCGACGCGCGCGAACTCGACCGCATCGCGCGCTGCCTGCATGTGGCGAATTTCATGGAGCAAGGCATCAGCACCGGCTGGCTGTTTCTGAATACCCGTCCGCAGGTATTTGAAACAGGCTGGCCGCAACGCACTTTTATCGACGAACTGTCGGCGCATTTCGGGTTGCCGCAGGAACGCATCGTGATCGAGGTGCTGGAGCAACCCGCCGACGACGAATCCGCTGTAGCCAGCATGCTCGCCGCGTCGCAACCGCGCGATTTCCTGATCGCGATCGACGACTTCGGCACGGGCTTTTCGAACTTCGACCGCGTGTGGCGCTTCCGTCCGGACATCGTCAAACTGGACCGGTCGCTGGTGGCGCGCGCGGGCAAGCGCGAGGGCGACGATTCGATGATCAGCCATCTGATCGCGATGCTGCATCAGTCCGGCACGCTGGTACTGGCCGAAGGCGTCGAGACCGACGAAGAGCTGATGATTCTGATGCAGGCCGACGTCGACTTCGTGCAAGGTTTCTGGCTCGGTCAGCCGAAGGGATCGGTGCAGGCGGCCTGCGCCAAAGTGCCGGCGTTGATCGAGTCGATGTGGACCAAGTTCGCCGCGTACGAACGCGAGCATGCGGGCCACCAGCGGCTCGGTTTCGAAGGCTTCGCGGAAAGCGTGCTGGCCGCCGTCGACACCTTCAAAACCACCGGCGATCTGCGTCAGGCAGCGCAAAAGATCTGGCATCTGAGCGAAGCGCGCCGGGTGTTTATCACCGACGGCCAGGGCGAGCAGACGCAGCCTTCAGTCACGGCCGCCACGGTGCCGCCGCCGCCGCTGCGGCTCGCGCCGCTCTATACCGACACACGCAGCAACTGGTCGCGGCGCGCCTATTTCAAGCATGCGCTCGCCGCACCGGGACGCGTCGCAATGATGGGTCCGCATTATTCGCTGGCTGACGGTCAGGACTGCTATACCGCGGCGATTGCGTTCGAGCGCGACGGCGGGACGCATGTGCTGTGTGTGGATTTTGTGCCCACCGCGACCACAGCGGATGTGCGTCATGGCGGGCGCGGCGGTAAGCGTTAGTCACGTTACCCACGCCACGCCAATCAATCCTCCACCCGACCGCGGCCGGATTTGATCTCGCTGCGTTTAGCCTTGCCGTCCAGCCGACGCCGATTCGATGCACGCGTCGGCCGGGTCGCGACCCGCGGCTTGCGCGTCACGCTGACGCTCTCGATCATCTCATCGAGTCGCGCTAGCGCCGCCGCGCGATTCATCTCCTGAGTGCGGTGTTCCTGCGCCTTGATGATCACCACGCCGTCGCGCGTCAAACGATGATCGGACAGCGCGAGCAGGCGCATCTTCAACACCTCGGGCAACGATGAAGCCTGCACGTCGAAACGCAGATGAATGGCGCTCGATACCTTGTTGACGTTCTGCCCGCCCGCGCCTTGCGCGCGCACGGCGGTCAACTCGATTTCGTTCGGCGGGATCGGATAGCGGGAAGTCATGAGGCGGGTCTGGGCAAAGAGACGTCAGTGTACACAGCGAGGCGCGCGGCGCGCAGCCCGTCATGGGCTACGGACTATCGGACACGAGCGCCGATGCGAAAAACTATTTGCGTCGACGCCCCCGGTTCGCGGATACTGCGCTCTCCGCTTACAGCGTAAATTCATATGAAACTCCGTCCGGGTTTTGTGCTGGAACTGGTCGTCAATTTTCTGCTGCCGTGGCTCGTGTACCGGTATTCGCATCCGCATCTGGGCGAGACCGGCGCGCTGATCGCCTCCGCGGTGCCGCCGATCCTCTGGAGCCTGGTCGAACTGGTGCGCTTCCGGCGCGTCGACGCGCTCAGCATGATCGTCGTGGGCGGCATCGTGCTGTCGATCGGCGCCATGGCGCTGGGCGGCAGTCCGCGCATGCTGCTGTTACGCGAGTCGCTGGTGTCCGGCGCGATCGGCGTGGCATTTCTGCTGTCTCTGCCAATGCGCCGTCCACTGATCTTTTACCTCGCGCGCGCCAGCGTCGCGCGTGAAATGGAAGGCGGCGCCGCGCGCTTCGAAGCGCTGGTGCAGGAACGGCCGGGCCTCTCCACCGCGCTGCGCATGATGACGCTCGTGTGGGGCGTCGGCCTGACCGGCGAAACGGCGCTCAGATCGTGGATGGCGCTGACGTGGCCGATCGAGCGCTTCCTGGTGGTGTCGCCGTTTGTCGGCTACGGCATTTACGGCGCGCTGACGGTCTGGACCATGTGGTATCGCAAGAGCCTGCGCAAACGCAGCGAAGCAGGCGTGCCGGCGGACGGCGTAGCCGGTTAATCAGCGCCACGCTTCCGCGATCCGTGCCGCCAGCCCCGAATCGCGCTGCGTGGGCGTCGCGATCGCTTGCGCCAGCACGGCCCGCGAGCCGATCACTTCGACCCGCTCACGCGCCCGGGTAATCGCCGTGTACACCAGTTCGCGCGACAACACGCGGCTGAATACCGCCGGCAGCATCAATACCGCGTGCTCGAACTCCGAGCCTTGCGACTTGTGGACCGTGAGCGCGAACGCCGTATCGTGCGGCGGCAGCGCGGCGGGCGAGACCGCTCGCAGACCGCCGTCGCCGGTACGGAAATAGACGCGCAACGCGCCGCCCGCCCCCGGCAATGCAATGCCGATGTCGCCGTTGAACAGACCCAGCGCGTAGTCGTTGCGCGTCACCATCACCGGACGCCCGGCGAACCAATGCGCGCCCACCGCCAACGTCACCCCAGCCGAGCGCCGCACCTGAGCGGCCATGACCGTATTCACCTGATCGACGCCGCGTGGTCCGGAGCGGGTCGCGCACAAGATGCGAAAACGGTTCAGCGCGTCGAACAACGGCAGCGGGTCCGGCGTGTCGGCGGCGAGTGCTTCGGCCAGTGCGGCGGCATAAGGTGCGAAGCCGGCGGCGAGTCGCGCGACGGTGCGCTCGGCGAGCGTCGCCTGGGTGTCTTCGTGTAGCGCCGCGGCGCACGCTTCGACCGGATCGATGACGAGCACGTCAAGCGCAGCGGCAGCCGTGCCGTTGCGGATCGCCACCGACAGCCGACCGATCGGCGAGTCGAGGCCGAACCGGTAATTCCGCTCGAGCCAGACAACGCAATCGGCGAGCGGATTGCCGGCATGGGAGGCCGACGACGCCATGTCGTCAGGCGCAGCGGTGTCGGCGTGGGCGAAAAACGCATCCGGCTCTTCGTCGACGCCGCGCGAGACGTCGGGCAACGCCTGCGCGAGCCGCGCCTTGTCGATGCCCAAAGCGTCGGCGATCCGCTGCAAGCCGGGTTGCGTGAACGCCGGCCGTGCGCTGAGTTCGGCGAACACCGCGCCGGCCTCGACGGCGGCGAGCTGATCCTTGTCGCCCAGCATCACGAGCCGCGTTTGCGGCGCGATCGCGTCGAGCAGACGCGCGGCCATGGCGACATCAATCATCGACGCCTCGTCGATCACGACGACGTCGTACGGCAACGGATTGTCGCGATGGTGCCGGAAGCGCCCGCCCGGCCCGGAGCCGAGCAGGCGATGCAACGTGTACGACGTCTGCGGCAAGCGCGCGGCCAGCTCGGGCGGCAAATCGCCGGCGCGCGCGAGCAAGGCCTCCTGCATGCGTTGCGCGGCCTTGCCGGTGGGCGCCGCGAGGGCGATGCGCAAATCGGCGCGGGCATCGAGCAGACAGGCCAGCACGCCGACCACGGTGGTGGTCTTGCCGGTGCCCGGTCCGCCGCTGACGATCGTCAGGCGCCCCGACAATGCCATGACAGCCGCGACGCGCTGCCAGTCGACTTCGTCGTCTCTGGGTGGGCCGAAGTAGCGCAGCAGGCGTTGGTAAAGCGCGGCGGCGTTGGCTTGTGCGTTCGCTTCAAGGTCGGCGTTGCCATCCGCATCGGCGCTACTTCGAGACGTCGCCGCTTCGGCATCGCGCTCAACGGCAAGCGCCTGCGCCGGATGCACCGCGCCGACCGTTGTCTGCCGCTGCGTAGAACGCCCATCTCCAGCAACGTCGCCCGCCCCCGCATGCGCCACCAGCGAGCGCGCCAGGCGCCGCTCGTAATCGTAGTAACGCGCGAGGTACAAGCGCCCTTGCCCATCGATCACCAGCGGCCGCAATGCCGCCGAAGTCTGCGACCCATCGCTCGCCATGCCGCTCGCGAACAACGCCGCGCGCACTTCAGCGCTCGACGCATCGAAGCGCCGCGCCAGCACCGCAAGCGGCACGCACACGTGGCCTTCATCGGTCGCGCGGCTCGCGGCGAACGCGCCCCGCGCCGCCCATTTCACCGCTTCGGTCGACGCCCCGCCACGCCGCGCCAACGTCCCGATGCGGCGTGCAAAACCCTCGGCCAGCGCGACGCTGAAATCGGCCGGCGCGGGCAAACTCACGCCGATGTCGTCGATTTCCGGCGGCGTGGACGCGTTCTGATCGAACGTGCTCATACGCCACCTCCAATCATGGCCGCGTCGAGCAACGCCACCAGCTCGAACGCGGGCCGGCGCACATGCACGCCGGCTGCCGCGTCGGCATCCTGCCAATCCGGACGCACCCCGCGCACGAACAGATACAGGTAGCCGCCGATATGCGTGTCGTACGCGTAATTACGCACCCGCGTCTTCAGATAGCGATGCAACGCGACCGTATAAAGCAACGCCTGCAGGTGATACGCGTGGCTCGCCATCGCAACTTCGAGCGGCGCCGACGCATAGTCGGCGACGGTGTCGCCCAGATGGTTCGACTTCCAGTCGACGACCCAGAAGCGTCCGTCGTGCTCGACGATCATGTCGATAAATCCTTTGACGAAACCCCGCAGCACGCCGGGTTCCAGTGCGACATCGGGATAGCCGTGTTCGATCAGCAGTTCGCGCAACGCCGGGAAATCGAGCGACGGCGCGGCGAACAGAAACTCGAGTTCGTTCAGCCGCCGTTGCGGATTCAAGCTGGCGAGCGTCATGCCCGGCACGAGTTCGGTATTGACGATGTCCGTCAGCAGGTTATGCATCATCGCGGGCAGACGCGCGGCGAGTTCCGGCACGGCCGGCGCCGGACGTTCGCGCAACGCGCCACGAATCGCATCCGGCCACGTGGTCGGGTCGCTAAAGTCGGCGAGTTCGAACATGCGATGCAGACACTCGCCCGCCGCCGCGCCGCGCGGGAACGCGAGAATGTCGTCGTCCGCGTAAGACGGCGTTTGCGGCGCGGGCACGAGCATAGGCGGCGGCGCGAGCGCATCCGCGATCTCGTCGTGATCGGGGCGCACTTCCTCAGCCGGCGCGTGCATCTCCTCGGCCTTGCTGCCGGCCGCGATCAGTCCGCTGAAGCTCGCCATCCGCCACTGATCGCGCAACGGCCGGCGACTGGCGCGCGCCTGCATCCGCGCACCGCTGTCCTGCAGGCTCTCCAGCGGCACGCGGCGCTCGACCTTAGGTAACGGCTGCAGCGTCACCGGGCCGCCCGCCAGCGCCTGCCAGCTCGCGGCCAACGCGGCTTCGTCGGGCGGCTCGGCGAGCCAGTCGTCGAAACTGTCAGCGCCACCGCCCGCCAGCCAGTTCAGCACGCTGCGGCGCGACTCCCTGGTCGAGCGCGACGACAGATAAGTGCCGGCGACCAGATAGCAGCGGTACACCGCCCGCGTCAACGCCACATACACGAGCCGCGCGCGTTCGGCCGCCTGCTCGCGCGACGCATAGCGCGACGCGCGTACGGCCTCTTCGTCGTCGCAACCGTAATGCAGCACCGCTGCGCCGTCGTCGTCGTGATACTCGCGTGCGTCGGGCAAACCGGACGACGGCGGATCGCGCAACGCGCCGTCGTTCAGGAACGGACAGAACACCACCGCGTATTCGAGCCCTTTCGATTTGTGCACGGTCACGATCTGCACGAGGTTGCGGTCGGATTCGAGCCGCAACTGCGCGTCTTCGCCGCCGCCCTGCGTGCGTTGCGCGGCGAGCCAGCGCAACGTGGGCGCGATCCCGGGCTGGGTCGCGGCGCGCGCCTGCACCAGTTCGGCCAGATGATTCACGTTCGTCAGCCGGCGCTCGCCGTCCACGCCCGCCACCAGCCGCTGCGCGACGCGCAGTTCGCGCATCAGCGTGCGCCACATCACCGCGAAGCCGCGCTCATGCCACAGCATGCGATAGCGCGAAAAACGCTCGACCCAACCCATCGCGTCCGCGGCATGCGCGGGATCGTCGGCGGGCGCGGGTGCGTCGGCGACCTGCTCGAGGCGCCACAGCGACGTCGCGTCGAGACCGAGCCAGTCGGTCGCCAGCGCGGCGCGCAGACGGCGCAGATCGCCGGGCGTATCGACGGCGGCTAGCACGCGTTCGATCTGCTCGGCGTCGAGCGTAGCGAACACCGAGGCCTGCGCCAGTTCGACACTGCCCACGCCCCACGCCGACAGCACGCGTTTGATCAGACTGCCCTGCCGGTGCGTTTGCACCAGCACCGCGATATTGCCGGGCGCGAGCGGCGCGTCGCCGATCGTCACCGCGCCATGTCGCGCGCCGCGCAACAGACGCACGATTTCGGCGGCGCACGCTTCGCTCGCTTCGCGCTGCGCGTCGCGCTTGGTCAGCGCGGCGTCGCCTTGCGGCAAGGTCCAGATGCGGAAATCGCCGCCGCTCGCGTCGGGATCGACGAAGGGCGCCCGGCGCCGTTCGCCCGCGCGCACCGGCTGATAGTCGAGGCCGTCCAGCACGAACGCCCGCGGATTGGCTTCGAAGAAACGGTTGCACGCTTCAACGATCGGCGCGGTCGAGCGCTGATTGACTGCCAGCGTGTAACACGCGGACGCCGCCGCGCGCGCCGCCAGGTACGTATGCAGATCCGCCGCGCGAAAACTGTAGATGGCCTGCTTCGGATCGCCGACCAGGAACAGCGGACCGGCCGGCGCGAAGATGCGGCTGAAAATCGCGAACTGCAGCGGATCGGTATCCTGGAACTCGTCGATCAGCGCGGCCGGATAGCGTGCGCGCAAGGCGTCGGCCAGCCACGGATTCGCGTCAAGCGCCCGGTACAGGTTGGACAACAGATCGTCGAACGACACCACCCGGCGCGTGCGCTTGCGCGCCACCAGTTCGGCCGGCGCGTAGTCGAGCCAGCTCTCGACCAGCGAGAGCCAGCGCGCGCGTTGCGCGGCTTCGGCCGCGATCACGGCTGCCGCGAGCGCTTCCGCGTGCTCGAAGAACACGTGTTCGGGCGGTTCAAACTTGACCTTGGTCGCCTTCTTCAACGCCGACACGGTGAGCTTCAACGCAGCACGCGGCGGCGGCGCATGGCAGTCGCCTTGCGCGAAGTAATCGGTCCACGCGGCGATCGCGGCACTCACATGGTCAGGCTTGTGCGTGGTCTTGCTCAGACGGTCTTGCGCGTCGGCAAGCAGGCGGACAATCCCATCGCGCTCCGCTTGCCAGACTTCGCAAGCGGCGTCGAAGCCGGCTTGCGGATCGGCGTTGCTGCCGCTCGCGTCCACCGTGCCCCAACGCAATTGCGCCAACGGCTTTTTCAGACGCCGCGCGAGTTGCTCGTCGAGTGAAGCGGGACCGGCGCGTTTGGCCACCAGCCAGGCGGCGAACGCGGGATGCGCGTGCGCAATCGGTTCAACCTGTTCGCGCCAGAAATCGGCGGCCATTTCGAAACGCAACGCGGCGTCGTCGGCTTCCATTTCGAACGCGAACGGCATGGCGGCGGCGAACGGCGCCTCCTGCAACGCGCGCTGACAGAAAGCATGAATGGTGTGAATCGCCGCCTGGTCGAAGGTGCGCAGCGCGCGCCGCACCACCTTCAACGCGGCGTCGCGCTCGATGCCGCTGTCCGGCGCCAGCGTCGTTTCAAAGAGACGCTGGATAAACGGATCGCCGCCGTCGTCGTCCATTTCGATCGCGCGATGCAGCTCCGCGAGACGACCGCGTATCCGTTCGTGCAGTTCGGCGGTCGCCGCCTTCGTGAATGTAACGACGAGAATCTGATCCGCGTTCAGGTTCTTTTCGAGCAGCAAACGCACGTACAACGCGCAGATGTTCCACGTCTTGCCGGTGCCCGCCGACGCCTCGATCTGGTTCACGCCGTCGAGCGAACAGCCGAACACGTCGAGCTCTTCGGCAACCAGCGCATAACTGTGCACGGCGCCGCTCATGACGCGCTCCGCAGATGCTGGACCAGCGGTTTGAACAAGATCGACGCAAGGCTGCCGAACGGTTCGTCGAGCGTGAGCGGCGTGCCGCGCAGCGCGATGCGCAACGCGGCGTCGTCGGATTCGCCGCGCACGCGGTCGTTGATCCAGACGCCTTGCGCGGCGGAGTCGCTTTCGCTGACCTTGGTCCACGCGCTTTTCGGGAAGAAGCGCAGCGGTAGTCTGCGCCCTGCCCTGAATAACGCGGCGAGCGGCGCCAGTTGGTCGAGCGGCGTGGCAACCGGCGTGAGTTCGAAGCTCTCGCCGCTGCCATGCCAGACGGTGCGGCGCGGACCATCCGGCCGCGCGGCGCAATAAACCAGATGCGCGAGCCACGCGGACAGATAATCGCGCGCGGTCGGCTTGGCGTAGCGGAAAATCACCTGTCCGGTTTCAGTCAGCAAATTCAAGGTGCCATGTAGTTGCAGCGGCGCTTGAGCCGCTTCGCGCAACGCTGTGTCGTGAGGACCGAATAACGCGCCGGCCATGTCCGCGCTATCGGGCCAGCGAGACGGAATGTCGAGCACGAACGGCAAACGCTCGACGCCCGAGGCGACCTCGCGGCGCACGCTGTCCGCAAGCTGGCGCAGCGCGCCGAGTTCACGCGCGCGCCAGACCGCGCCGGTCGCGCCGCCCGGCAATTCGGGACTCGCGGCGGCCACGCGGCGCACGCGTTCGAACATGACGTCGTCTTCAATGTCGACGTCGAGCAGCACCGGCAACAGACGCTCCGCCAACGCGTCGCGCCCCGCGTAGTCCAGGTCGAACGGCTCGGTGTCGAGCAACTCGCCTTGCGCGTCCGACAACACGATGCCCAGACGGTCGCGCAACAGCGCCCGCGCCGGATGACGCCAGAAGCGCACGAATTCGTCGAAGGCCACCGGCTCCGCAGCGTCTTCGGGCGGCAACGGTTGATCGAAGAACGACCCCGCCGCCGGATGCTGTGGCGCGGCCAGCAGGGTGGCCAGTTCCGCGCGATCGGCGTCGTAACTGAACAGCTCGTTGTGCGGCACGAAATAGTCCGACGCGAACGCCTGCAACGGGTGATCGACGATAAACGCATGACGCGCGCGCTCGACTTCCGCCGGACTCGCGTCCTCGCCCGCCGACACCTGCGCGAGATGGTCGAGCAATTCGTCGACCAGCGCGGCCGGCGGCAACGGCGCGTTGTCGCGAATACTGCGGCCCGTATACGCGATGAACAACTGGTCGCGCGCGGCCAGCAGCAGATCGAGGAACAGATTGCGTTCGTCGTCGCGGCGCTGGCGGTCGCCGGCTTTGCCGAACGCGGCCATCAGGTCGAACTCGTCGGCCCGCGCGAGACTGGGCAGCACGCCGTCGTCCATGCCGAGCAGGCAGACGATCCGGTACGGCAAGCCGCGCAAGCTGGTCAGCGACGAAAACGTCACGCTGCCCCAGGGCACGCCACCGCGCGCCGGGTCGTCGAGCGCTTCGGTGAGCGCGCCGCGCACCACCGCGGCGGGCAGCGGCACGTGTTGCGCGCCGGCCTGCATCGCGTCGCCCATCTTGTCGATCGCGTCGCGCACGGCCGCCAGCGAATCGGCGAACTCGACGCCGCCGTCGACACTCTGCGCGAGGGTTTCGAGCAACAACTGCGTCCATTCGACGGGCGTTCGTTCGATCGCGCATTGCGCCGCGAACGACTCGACGTCGTCGACGAAACGCGACAGGCGGCCTAGCAGTTCGGCACTCGAGCCGCCCGCGCCTTCCACCGGCAGCCACGCGTCGACAGGTTCGCCGCCTTCGGGCATGGCGTAGCCGAGGTAGAGACGCGTGAGCGCGTCGGCGAACGTATGTCGGGCGATCGGCACGTGCTCGCCGGTCGGCGGGACCGGCGCAAGCCCACGACGCGCACCGGCCGCCGCCAGCCATTCCTGCGCGGCTTCCAGCGACGTCGCGTCGATCTCGTAGCGCGCGGCGATGGCGTCGACGCGCAGCCATTCGATCAGATCCGGCGCGCCGACGCTGCGCTCGGGCAAGGCCAGCCAGTCGAGCAGCAAACGCGCGACCGGATTGGCCTGCGACGGCGGCAAACCGGTGATCCGATACGGAATGCGGCGCGCGTCGCCGGCGGGCGTGGTGCCGAACACCGCATCGATCAACGGGCCAGCCGCTGCAAGGTCGGAGACGGCCACTAGCACATCGGACGGCTGCAGATCGCCGAACTCGTCGAACCAGCCGAGCAGGCGGTCGTGCAGCACTTCCAGTTGACGCGACAAGCTATGACAGACGTGGACCTCGATGCCGCGCGCGATCGGCAACTCGTCGGCATCCGTTTCCGGCCGTAGATCGAGAATGCCGTTTTGCACGGCGGCGAGCCAGCTCGGTTCCGGGTTTTCGGTGAAGTCGCCGGTCTCGCCGGACGCGGCGCTTTCGGTCAGTTCATGCAGCATGTGCAACTGCGCCTGAGTCTGACGTCCCCATTCAGCGAGCAGCGGATGGCCGACCTGCTGATAGTCGAGTTGCCCGGCCGCGTCGAGCGCTTCGACGCGCCCCGCGCTGACCACGTCGAACCAGAACTCGCGGCACGGATTCATCACGTACAAACGCACGTCGACCCAACGCGACAGCGCCCGCAACAGCGCGACGTGCAGCGGCGGCATGGTCGGCAGCGCGAACACGCTCACCGCTTCCGGCCAGCGCGCGTTCGAAATGGCTTCGAGGTCGAGCGTGCCGATGTCTTCCAGAAAACGATACGCGGGCGGTAAGGCGGCGGCCGGCGTCTGCGCGTTGCCGGCCAACTCCGCGAGCACTGCGCGCCACAACGCGGCCTGCCAGCGCTCGTCCTCGCGCGCCGCATCGCTTGCACCGGCAAGACGCGGGCCGGTCTCGTCCAACGCGCCGCTGGCGAAGATCGAACCGCCCTTCTGCCACTGCAGCAACCATTCGGGGCGATAGGTCAGATAGTGGTCGAGTACCGTGGCCACGCGGCGCGCCAGTTCGTAGCGCATCGACGCATCCGCCGCGTCGAGATAGGTGCGCAGTCGCGGCGACGCGTTCCATGGCAACGCTTCGTCCGCGTCACCCAGCAACCGGTAGCAGCGCCACACGAGGCGGTCCGGCGCGAACGGCGAATGCTTCGGCACTTCGATCACGCCGCCGATCTGCGCCCACAGCCACTGCGCGAGGTAACCAAAATTGACATTCGCGCAGATGCCCTGCCGCGCGGCGATATCGAGTTCGAGCCGGCGCCTGACCGCCGCGCTCGGGACGATCACCGGCTGCGCGGTCCAGGGGTCGGACGGCGCTTGTGCCAGGTCGTCGAGCAGCGCGCCGACAAGGGTTTCATAGCGGTTCGAATAGAAGAGCTGGAGCATGGATCCTGGGGAAAACGTGCGGCACGAGCTATGCGCGAAAAGCGCACCGGCCATTGAAGCGACAGCATAACAAACGCGCTCCCAGGGCAGAACCTGGCCGAACGGACGAGGTCGAAACCCGGACAAAATCAGTTAGACTCGACGGCAGTTTGAGTCTGTCCCTCAACCGCGTTTCCCCAGTGAGTGCAACCCAGGCAGTCGATGCGCTATTCGGTTGAAATAAAAAAATTCCTCTACAGCCAGTACTTTTATGGCGGCTTGCGCATCGCGGTCGGCGTGTCGTTACCGGCGGTACTGTGTCTGATCGTGTTCCACGATCGCGACCTCGGCTTCACGATCGCGACCGGTGCGCTCGGCGCGTGCGTGGTCGACATGCCGGGTCCGCTGAAGTACAAGCACAACGAAATGCTGGCCTGCACGGTGATCGGCTTCCTGTCGGCGCTCGCCACCGGGCTGGCCACGGTGAATCCGGTGGCGCTGTGGTGTACGGTCGTGCCGCTCACGTTCGTGCTGTCGCTGATCGTGGTGTACGGCAACCGCTGGCCGCAGATCAGCTTCGCCACGCTGTTCATGATGATCATGACGCTGGAGGAGCATTTCACGCCGATGCAGGCGCTCGTCAACGCGTCGTGGATTCTGGTGGGCGGCCTCTGGTACACCTACTGGTCGACCTTCGTGAGCCGCTGGATGATGCACCGCATCGAACAGCAGGCGCTGGCCGAGAGCGTGTTTGCGTGCGCCGACTATCTGCTCGCGCGCGCCGCGTTCTACGACCTCGACAACGATCTCGACGAGTGTTATCGCAATCTGGTCGACAAGCAGATCGCCGCGGTGGACCGTCAGGAAGCTGCGCGCGACATCGTGCTGCGCAACCTGCCCAAGTTGAAGAGCGGCAAGCTCGAACCGCGTCGCGCGATGCTGTTCAATCTGTTCATCAATACCGTCGACCTGCACGAACTGTTTGTCGGTGCGCACACCGATTACCCGCTGGTGCGCAATACGTTCGGCGGTTCCGATCTGCTGGTGTTCTACCGCGACCTGATTCGCAAAGCGGCCGCCGATCTCGAGGAGATCGGGCTTGCGGTGCTGCAAAACCATCCGCCGCGCCAGCGCTCGAACGTCAAGGCGGAATTGCGCGCGATCGAGTTCGAGATCGAGTTGATGCGCAAGCATGACTTGCCGCGCAAGAATCCCGAGGCGTATTCCGCGGTGTCGGCAAATTTCCGGCGCATCTGGAGCGCTACGCGGCTGATCGACAAGATGCGCAAGAGCCTGTCGAGCGATCCCAGCACCGGCGAAACCGAATTGCGCCTCGACCAGGCGCTCAACCGCTTCGTATCGAGCCGGCGTGTGCCGTTCGGGCAGATCTTCTCGAACCTGACCATGGCCTCGCCGAGTTTCCGGCACGCATTGCGCGTAACGATCGCCGTCGCCGTCGGGTTCTGGCTGGGCCGTTTGCTGCCGCTCACCAACGCGTACTGGATCGTGATGACCACCGTCATCATTCTGAAGCCCGGTTATTCGCTGACCAAGCAGCGCAATGGACAGCGGATCGTCGGCACGCTGATCGGCTGCGCGGTGAGTATCGCGCTGATGATCTTCGTGAAGGATCCGCACATTCTGCTGGTGGTGATGTTCGCGTCGATGGTGATGAGCTACAGCCTGCTGCTGTTCAATTACACGGCCAGCGTGGTGTTCACTTCCTCGTATGTGCTGCTGATGTTCCATCTGCTTGCGCCGGGCAGCATGCGCATTATCGGCGAACGCGCGATCGACACGGTGGTCGGCTGCGCGATCGCGATTGCGGCGAGCCATCTGTTCCCGTACTGGGAATATCGATTGATGGGCAAGCTCGTCAATACGATGATCGGCGCGACGCGACAATATCTGGAAGCGAGCTGGTGGTGGAGCGGCAAGCCGGCGGCGGCCGTGGTGGCGACCGTGACCGAGGCTGGCGCGCGTGCGCCGACGGCGGCGATGGCAGATCCGGCGATCGAGTCGGGTCAGCCGGTGGTGGCGGCCAAAGCGGCGGCAACCGCGCTCGACCGCGACTATCGCTATCGGCTGGCGCGCAAGAACGTCCACGTGGCGTTTGCCAATCTCGGGCAGGCGTTCCAGCGCATGATGCTCGAGCCGAAGTCCGCGCAGAAGTTCGTGCCGGAACTGAATGGCCTGCTGGTGCGCAGCCATGTGCTGGCGTCGCAGATCACGGCGGCCGCGCCGTTGCTTCGCACGTCCGCGCAGCAACATGTGGAAGGCGTCTCGCTCCAACCGTTGCAGCGCGCGCTAAGCGTGGTCCGCGACAATTTGACCGAGGCTGAAGCCGGAACGGCGCCGCCCGCCGATCAGAGCGAGCAGATCAAACTACTGAACCGCGAACTGGATGCGATGGTGGTGGATACCGAGAAGTCGGCGGATGTGTCGGCCGACGCGGTACACGACATGAAGCTGCTTGCGCATCAGTGCAAGCAGATGCTGGCGGCAGCAGCGCTGATTCGCAAGGATGCGAGCGTGATCCGGCTGCCGGAAGAGTGAGCGCGGGGTTGCCGCGCTGAGCGACGGATTGCCGCGGTGAGCGCAGGCTTACTGCGCGGCGCCGCTGGCTGGCTTCGCGACGGTCGCTGCGGCTGCCGCGTCCGATGAAATCGTCGGCGCGGGTGCACTCTCGCTGTCGAACTCGCGCTTCTCCGTGATGGCGTTGTAGAACAGCGTGGCGATCACCAGCAACACCGCGACCACGATGAAGATCGCAATGCCGATGGTCGGGTTCTTCTTGCGCGGGGGTTTGTTCATGAGGCGGACTCGGTTCGCGAAACAGTCGCGGTTAGTGTCGGGGAAGGCGGCATTCTACGCTGAGTGAGCTTGCGTGAGGCTTGCAGTGGGTGGGCTTGG
This sequence comes from Burkholderia sp. 9120, assembly GCF_000745015.1. NCBI lineage: Bacteria > Pseudomonadati > Pseudomonadota > Betaproteobacteria > Burkholderiales > Burkholderiaceae > Burkholderia > Burkholderia sp. 9120. The sequence continues at coordinate 714,005 of NZ_JQNA01000002.1, forward strand.
AGGGGCGTGAGCCGGGCGATTGGACGACGGCTGCCTCACGTGTTCGCCCACATGTCCTTGTATCGTCCAATCAGGCGACGTGCAAACCACACCAGAATCAGCGACAGCGCGAAGCTGACAAGCAGAATGACGTCAATGACGATGTTCTCGTCATCCTCAATGCCGACCGCTCCACACAGGCGCAGTAACGGGGCAAACGCGTCCCACCCCGCGCCGCTCGCAAGCCACTGGCTGAACCAGGGGCTTCGACCAATGGCGATGGATATCGGCAGCGTCAATATCAAAGCCAGCGCGACGGAAACGAATGTTCTTTTCATCTAACGATGACCTTGCCGTAGTAGTTCGTTTGCGTGCCGGGAATCTTGCCGGTCTTTTGCTGTTTGAGCCATACGCGAAGCCGATTAAAAATTTCGGGATTCGGCAGCGTTATACAACCATCGCTCTTCCCCCAGACTGCCAGGACGTCCACCGCTTGGGCGATCAACGATATAGTAAGTTCCCATAGGAAGCGGACCTTTTTCAGCCACAGCAGTCGCATTGGGATCGTTAACATACCTATCAGTACCGGAGAAGGCTGGCACTCCGCCAAAACCCGGGCAAAACAAACTCGACATGTGCTGCGAGTTAAGCGTGAAGAAGCAAACGGCGGGCATTTTGTTTTTCCGATCGATAAGCTGTTGACGTTTTTTACGCGCGACTACTGGCCTGGCAAAACGCTATCAACGGAACCCACGTTTGGGAAGCACACTGGCCTGCTAGGCTTCCCCGAAGCTGAGGGAGAAACAATGACAACGCGGCCGCGGCTGGCAGCGAATACGCCGCGCTGAATCGTGGAAACCGTGATTCAGTGTGGTACTCGGGATGGTGTGCAGCGATCGAACCACACTTTGCGCGAATGAGCGACGTGCATGAGCGTGTTGGCCACTATTGTCAGGCTATGCAGCGCCAACCCGATAACGCCGCCTCAATTCAGACTGATCGGGTATCGACACTGATTGCGGGTGGAACTTCGGCGCATGATTCTCGCAATTCCGCCTACGCGGCTTTCGGCGCATCAATGCAGGCTCGACAGATGAAGCAGGTCCACTGCACGTCGACCCAATACGGCACAACCACTAACACTGATTGCCGGTGATCGGTTAGACCATACGTTCCGGGGACGGTCGCCGCATTGAAATTCCGTAGCCGGCCCATCTCTGCCATTGGCCTATTTGCAAAGCGGACGCCCGGCAACTCCCGCCTCATGTCCGCAACAAGTGCGCGTCAACCATCGGCGCAAGTTGTTGTGCATGAACATTCGCCAGATCATGATTGCCACCAGAGACCACATGCAACCGCGCATCCGGCAACAATTCAAAAAGTCGCTGGCCGACTGCGACCGGACTGAACGGATCCGCATCTCCCCAGAGTAAAAGAACCGGTTGAGAAATGCCTCGCAGTTCAGGCGTTAAATCCGACTTGAAAGACACAAACCAATCCGGCAGCGATGAGTTGGCCCCAACGAATCCGTGGCGCCAATCCCGTGCACCTAATCCATTCATGTCGATCCCGCCGGACGTGACTGTCAGAACCAGATGAGTGACCCTCTCCGGCTTTTCCAATGCTGCCAGAACAGCGATGACCCCGCCCATCGATTGAGCGATTAAAGCGGTCGGCTGGTCAATGTGGGACACCACCGTTCGGACGAGGTCGTCAAAATTATTGACGTCTGGAACGGAAGGCTCCTGGCCAAATCCCGGATAGCCCAGGATGACCTTGGAGCCGCTAATAGTTAGCTGATTCGCCAACGGCCGCCAGAACTCGGTATTGCCCGAAGCGCCTGGCAGGAAGAGCAGTTTCGATGGTGTTGGCACGCGTTGTTTCTCCAATGTCCGGATTGGTGTGTAGCGGCGAGAATACGCCGATGGTCGCAAAAAACTTCCGGCAACAGTCCAACGGCCACAAATGGCGAGCCGGACTCCGTCCGCCGAATGTGCCCGAGCAAACCGTGGCCGACCACGAACAGCCAGCGGCTCTCCCGAAGCGGACCCACAGCGTGCCCTTTTGTGCAAAGGTGATTTCGATATCCGGCACTTCTGAGGCCGGCGCTCCACACCTATAGTCAGCTCAGCTTTCGGACGCCAGCCCCAACTTCAGAGGCCCGCACGAAGCATCCCCATTCAACAGGAGCTGACTATGTTGACAAGAACGTCCCCGACGCCTCCCGCCGAACTCGCTGCCGCCACTGCGGACGCGCAATACTTCGAATACACGTCGTCCGCCAATCCGATCGGCGCGAAGCTCATTTCGCGCGTGCCTTTCCGCAGCTTCCAGCCTTCGCTCTACGCGGACGGCGCGACCCGCATCGTCCCACTCGATCTTTCCGCTGATTTGGGCTGCCCCGGTCCCGCGACGGGTCCCGGGTTGAGCGCCAGTTTCCTGCGCATCAACGCGGCAGAGGCATTGACGCTCGCGCCGAATGCGACCTCCCAGGTCTGCTACGTCATCAGCGGAAGCGGCAGCGTGGCCCAGGGCGAGAGCCGCTTTCCGTTCGCGCAGGGCGATTTCTTCACGCTGCCTGGCGGCGACACTGCAGTGTTCACCGCCGACGCGACCGCCACGCTCTATTACGTGAACGACGCTCCGCTGCTCACCTATCTCGGTACAACGGGCGTCCAGCCGCGCTTTGCCCCAACGCTCTACCCCGCCGCCCAGACCCAGGCGGAATTGCGCAAGGTCTCGGAAGAAGCCAACGCGGGGCTCCGCAACCGCATCAGCGTGCTGATGGGCAACGTCAATTTCCCGCAGACGCGTACGGTCACGCATGTATTGTGGGCGATGTTCGGTATCGTGCCGCCCCACTCCGTGCAGAAGCCGCACCGCCACCAGTCCATCGCGCTCGACTTCATCGCCGGTGGCAATCCAGGCGTCTACACGCTGGTCGGCACGGAACTGGATGAGAACGGCAACATTGCCAATCCGACACGCGTCGATTGGGAAGCCGGGATGGCATTCGTTACGCCGCCGGGCTACTGGCACGCGCACTTCAATGAAACAGATGAAAGCGCCTATGTGATTCCGATCCAGGATGCCGGCTTGCAGACATGGCTGCGCACGCTCGACATCCGCTTCGCGCGTTAAGTCTGAAGCTCCAGTGCGAGTCCGTCGTCCCAGTACGGCGGCTCGCCAATCACCCCGGCGTAATAAGCCACGAACGCACGCACCTTCGACGAGACGATTTTCTTCGGTGGATAGACTGCCCAGATCGCGGGTTCGGCGCGTCCCGTGCGCGCTTCCCATTCAGGCAGCACGTGCAGCAGACGCCCTTCGCGCAGAGCCGTGGACGCGAGCCACGTCGGTAGAAGCGCAAGGCCGCAGCCGGCCACGGCGAGTTCCAGCACAGCTTCGGAGTCGTCTGCGCGCAAGCGCCCCTGCAATTGCACCGGCACTTGCGTCTGCTCTGACGACCTCTTTGCATTGGCTCTGCGCGTGAACGACCAGGTGTCGTCCGGTAACAGCGACAGACGAAGCGTATCGTGCGCGGACAGATCTTCAGGGACATTCGGCGTGCCGCTACGCTGCAAATACGCCGGGCTGCCGCACACGATACGACGATGCGGAGCAATGCGTTTCGCCATCAACGACGAATCGGACAGCGCACCGATACGGATCGCCAGATCAATGCCGACTTCGATCATATTGAGCGTTTCGTCGGTCGATACGATATCGAGGTCGATGTCGGGATAGCGCGTCATGAACGCCGGCAGGTGCGGCACGATATGCCGGCGCCCGAATGCCGGGGGCATCGTGACGCGCAGCACGCCTTGCGGTGTGAGATTCAGTGACGACGTGACCTGCCGCGCGTCATCGAGCGCCTGTAGGGCAACCATGGCGTGCTCACGAAACAGCCTACCGCCCTCCGTCAGGACGAGCCCGCGCGTCGACCGGTTAAACAGGGCAATGCCCAGATCGTTTTCTAGCGCACTCACGTAGCGTGAAATGGTCGACGTCTTGACTGCCATTTCAACGGCCGTCTTGCTGAAGCTCTGCAGTTCCGCTGCGCAAACGAAGGCCCGTACTGCGGCAAAATAATCCATGGCATTTCTGACGCGAATCGAGCGTTCCGCAAGGGACTTCACGAAGTGAGGACCGGAACCCGCGCAACGCGCTGCCCGCGAAAATTCGGTGCATGCGCGCGAACTGGATAATCCGGATTTGCTTAGGCCGGTAGTGTACTTGTACCGCGCTGCTAACGTGAAGAGGCGTTGATCACAGCGTCAAAGCCATAGGAGAAGTTCGGCCAGCGCTCGTCAGGCGGTTGCCAGAGCTTGCGACGAACTTCCCTTGTCGACCCGCAGCGGCCCGTCAACGTTGTCGGCAGCGGAAACTTATTGGATGGTTGACCACACGCGTTCCGCGGCACTGAGGGTTTGGGCGATAAGCGTTGAAATCGTCATCGGCCCCACCCCTCCCGGAACCGGCGTCACCGCCGCGCATCGACCCATCAGACCATCGGGATGGATGTCACCTATGCCTCCGGTATGGTAACCAGCATCGATAACAATTGCTCCGTCGCTAATCCAGTCGCTACGAATGAAGTTCGGCTTTCCTACCGCGCCGACGATGAGTTGGGCACGTCGAATTTCCGCTTCAAGATTTGACGTCTTCGAATGGCATAGCGTGACCGTCGCGTTCGCATTCGATAGCATAAGCGCCATCGGTTTCCCGAGAATGGGACTGCGCCCTACGACCACGGCCCGCTTGCCAGATACATCGATCTTGTAATGAGCCAGCAAGCGCATGATTCCGGCGGGCGTTGCGGACCCGAATGCGGGTTCGCCTAACGCCATCAAGCCAAAGCCGTGGCTGGTGACGCCATCAACATCCTTGGAGAGGGATATTCTGTCGAAGCAGAGGCGTTCGTCCACATGTGCAGGCACCGGGTGCTGAAGCAGAATGCCATGCACCGCCGGGTTGGCATTGAGCCTGTTTATCGCGGAAAGCACGTCATCCGTCGTTGCGCTCGCAGGCAACTTAATCACGATCGAGTCCATACCGACTCTCCGGCATGCACCGCCCTTCATGCTGACGTAGGTCGCGGACGAAGGATCGTCTCCTACAAGGATCGTGGCCAGTATGGGTGTCTGCCCGCCATTTCTTGCCTTGAGGGCCGCAACGTGTTCGGACAATTCCCGCTCGTGCAACGCCGCTACTGCTTTACCGTCGAGAAGTATGCTCATGCGTTTTCCCCTTGCGTGGCCAATCTGGAACCGGCAAGGCTCAAATACTGAACAGGGCAAAGCGCGTGTAATTGGGAGCGCGATTGATTAAGCGCGAGCCGCGTGGGCAGAGAATGGATTTGGGCAATCATCATGGGCAGTCTCAAAGAGATTAATCAAGATGCCCAGGCGAACGGCGTTCTACCGTCTACGCTTCCCGATGGTGACCCATCTATTGCTCGCCAGTCACGTAGAAGCGCTATCTTAGTCGGTTTTTTTGTGGCTACGCAAACCGGCGCGCTACATACGTCTCTATGCCAGGAGCAGTTGCTTCCGGCGAGTCCGCCCAGACTTCGCCGACATTGGAAACGACTCATCGGCCCTGCTCGAGGCAGCGCTTGCACATCGCGGATGGGCTCTCCGGCATTTCCTCCATCGGTCATTCCTCACGAAGGGTTCCTGACGGGAAAGTGTGCTGTCAGCGCGGCGTGCCCGACACCATGGGAAAAAGCGGCCGATGCCGGGGGTCGGCATCCGGAGAATCGCTACCCCGAGGCAGGAACAGTTTCCCCCTCTCTCTGATAGGTCCAACTTTCGACTTGCATCCCGGTTAAATACTGTATAAATTTACAGGTGTATGCCCATACAGGATCAGGCCATGACCTACCTTATACGCATCTTGAACGACGGTGATCGCGAAACGCTTGCCTGGTTGTGCAAGCATGTCGGGGACGTCCGCGTAGCGGCTGCTGCGCGAGATCTAGGCGGCAGCGGCAAGCCGTATCTGTCCGCGGTGTGCCGCTATCTCGGCGTGCGTCCACCGGCGCCGCGGCAGCACAGCCAACCCGTTGGAGATTGCACGGTCGGGGACAGTCATCTCGCCCAGATCCGCCTGTTGCTGGCGCAGCGAACTCAGGCGCCTTTGAAGCAGCGCCTTTGAAGCTGCCCGTTGACCCGAGCCCCAAGGAAGATACCTGCATGATCAACGCCACTGACCTCGATTCGGATGCCGGTCAAATCAACTCTGTCGCCCTCGAACGTGCGCTTCGAAGCGCCTCGCTAGACCTCCAGCAGATCATGGCAACGACCGCCGGTCGTCATATCGACAGCGGCCGGCGCCGTTACTCAAGTAGCGCGCAATCGCCGACCTGGCGCACGCTGCAGACGATCGATGAACTGGTCTTCGAAAATCGCGGCTTCGTGGCCAGGCACAATGAGACAGTCCGTTCGATGTTTCTACGATTCGGCGACAGTCGCCTGTCGGGCGCGGATCTCGACGAGCCCGTCGACTGGCGGCTTGATGATGACGACCTGCCCACGGTTTATCTGATCGTGCGAGCCATGGTGCAGGCCGAGACGGCGGATGCGGTGACTGCGGAGTAAGGCGTCGACGGCGGGTACGGGGGTGCTCGGCTGAATCGGCTGTTGAGGTCGAGGGTTCAGCCGGCGCGCCGCCGCGCAAAGCATTCCCCGCCAGGCGGCGGTCACGCCGTATACCTCACCGGCAACGCCGTCGAATACTTGATCAGATCGAGCCCGTCAGAAACTCCTTTAAGATCAAATGAGTCGCCGCAAAATCCACCTGCGGGGCACCCAGATGGCACCGCTGTTTAGGCCTGGACGCCACCATCCAGCCGTCGGCAATCGGCCATTTGGCCGTAGCGCCAGGACCGTTGACAATCCAAAAGCGTCGCATTCTGATCGTGTCCCATGCTTACGCGGTAGGCGATTGACTTGCATCTTACGTTGCGTGCGGCCGATCGACGTCACGCAGCGGTCGGCCTGGCGTGACAAGCTATCTTCCTCTCCTGCCCACTTAAACCGTGCGAACGAAAAGTGCGTGAATCTTGTTCCAGAAGTCACCGCCGAGCACGAAGAAGCTGGCTACCAGCATAAGATCGCCGAGCGCCTGAACCTGCCAGATGTTCGGTCTTAGACCTGGCCAGATCGTGTCGATATAGGTTTCAAGCATTGCCGAAACGAGTGGCAGGCAGAACATCACCAGCCCGATCACGTGGCGGACAGGCCCGACAGTCCTGGTAGGCGCCAGACGTTTTGCCTGGCCCATCACGGTCGCCTTGAGCCGTTGAAAACCGGGCTTACCCATCACCGCGATACAGGTCACAAGCAGAACCTTGTTCGCGACGAAAATAGTGCCCGTCAGTGCGGCAATGGTTGTTCCGGGCGCGCCCAGAGAAGCGGCGATCGGCACGATCAGCCACAACGCGAAAGCGGACACGAAGATGCCTATCCCAAGTTTGAAACGCCATCCGCTCGCGGGCGGTACGTCGGCTTTGATGTCTAACGAAGTCATGATCCTTTCTCCTTTACGGCGACTTGAAAGCCCCAGATTGCCGCGGTATGCGGTGTGGTCGATCGAGAAGTTGCAGCACCAGGCAGGCATAAAGAGAGACGGCGATAAAAAGCCCCATGCGCACCGCGAACGCGGTATAGACGTCCTTGCCGAGGGCGCTGTCCTGCACCGACTGGCCAAGCAGAATGTTCAGGGTGACGAGGGTGTTCAGCCAGAAGCCTGGTGGGAATCGCGTCGGGCTGAGGGTGTAGAGCTTGCGCGCGAGCAGTAAGCCGAATAGCAGCATCCATAGAAAGAACATCCACAGATGCACAAACAGACTGAGCGCGCACCAGAACAGAATTGCCAGTGCGCCGCCGAGCAGGGTGGAGCCGAGCAGCTCGCGGGCAGCACCGCGAGCCGTAGTCGTGCAGCTCTGTCGGGCGAGACTGACGGCCGCCAGGATGATCGGCAGATAGCCGGCGGGATTGGTCAATGCCAACAGGAAGGTGGGCAGTACCACCAGGGCAGCGCGTAGTGCCAGCCGGCTCGTCTCGTTGTCCGCCAGGCGCGCGGCAACAGCGGGCGTTTGCGCAGGGGAGCATTCGGGAAACAGCCAATGACTTAAGGCATGCACCAGCACGGCAACGAGGAGTCCCTTGACCAGGGCGCCGATGACCAGCATGGCCAGCCCGTAATCAGCGGTGCCGGCCGACGAAATCATGGTGAGGCCAATGACAGCGAAGGTCGTGACCAGTTTGTTGCCACCACGCAGGTCGAAGCGAAAGGCCAGGAAGAGGCACAAGCCGACCAGCAGTACGCCGCAGAATGGAAAGTAGCGCAGCAAAGGGACGAGCAGCAGACCGCTGCCGGTGGTCAATGTCATCATCAGCGTCAGGCCCAGCGTGGCCTTGATCGACAGGGGCCGATTGAGCGTGGCACCAAGAAACACCGCGAGCACCGGCGCGATAAACGGAATCGGCAGATTCAGACCATAACTGATAGCGAGGCACAGCGCGATGCCGCTCGCCAGTCGCATCGAACGCTGGGTGCGGGGCTCGCGCCTATTGCGCGTAGCGGTGTCAGTAGACATAGGAGAGCCAGCTCATCAGGCGAAGGAACAGGCGGCCGGGCAGATTGAGCGGACTGCCTTGAATGGGAAACGCCATGACTTCGGCCTGGCCGCCAACCCGCACGCCTCTCATGGCGGCCAACTCGCCCGGCAAAAATTCGACGACCACCGGGAAGCGCTGGGTCGGGCGCAGCCAGTCGCGACTGTTCTGTACCGTCGGCAGGCTACCGGGCGGTGTGCTCGGGCCGACATTGACGCCGTAGCCCACGCTGCGCACACGCCCTTCGAATATCTCGCCCGGCAAGGCGTCCAGGGCAATGGCAACCGGTGTGCCTGGCTCCACATGGCCCAGGTTGTTCTCCGTCATTTCCGCACTAATCCACATATCGTGGATAGCGATGAGCGTCATGACCGGGCTACCGGCAGCGGCAAACTGGCCCGCATCGGTGCGCAGATCGGTGACCAGGCCTGACGAGCGCGCTCGCACCTGGGTGCTGGCCAGATCGAGTTCGGCCTTCTCCAGGCCGGTAGCGGCGCTACGGAACCTGGCGTTGTCGTCCTCGCTGCCGCCTTCCTGTTCGCGCGCGCGTTGCACCTCGGCTCGGGCTGCGGCGACCTGACTGACAGCCTGTTCGAGACTGGCGCGCGCCAGCTCCAGGCGCCGCTGCGAAATAGTGCCCTGATCTTCACGGTACAGGCGTTCGAGGCGTTCGCTATCCTGGCGCGCCCTGAGTTCGCCGGCTTGCGCCGCACGCAAAGAGGCCTGGGCGGAATCGATGCCGGCTGTGCTGGCGCCGATCTGTCGACGCACCGACTCGAGGTCGGCGCGGGCACGATCCACGGCGATCCTGTAGTGCTCCGGATCGACCTCAAAGAGGACGGCACCCGCTTTGACGTCCTGATTGTTTTTTACGTACACCCGGGTTACCCGCCCCGCTACTTCCGACGCTATCGGCACAACGAAGGCTTGTACCCGCGCCTGCTGGGTGTACGGCGTGAGCCGGTCGGCCAACAGGTACCAGACCAGGCTCAGGACGATCAACCCGACAACCCACCTGATTCCTTTTTTCGACGGGTCGGCAGCGGGCGCGGGTGCTGGCGCTGGCGGCGGACGGGCAGCGGCAGAGGGCGGCGTCTCACTCATCGGACCTTACCTCTTCACGGGAACGGTGGAGTCGGCAGTCGGTGGGACCGGCCCATCCATGAGCGCCCCCCAGTCGGTGCGCTTTTGCATCTGTTGGCGAGTGGCCGGGTCGATAAGCGGTTGTTCGCTGTACCAGCCGCCGCCCAGTGCCTTGTAGAGGGCAATCAGGTCGCTCACGGCGCTGCTGCGGTTGAGCAGATAGGCGTCCTGCTGGGCGGATAGCGCGCGCTGGGCGTCCAGCACCCGCTGAAAGTCCGAGTAGCCTTCCCGGTAGAGGGTGTTGGCTAGCGCCAGCGAGCGCTTCGCGGCCAGCGCAGCGTCGCGGAGGATAACCTCGCGCTCCAGTGCGTTCGTCAGGTCGGTCGCGGCATCGTCGGCCTCGCGTGCCGCTTCGCGCACATCGTCCTGATACGCGACGATCAGCTGTTGCAAGCGGGCGTCCTGGACGCGCACGTTGTTCTTGATGGCACCATGGTCGAACACGTTCCAGCGCAGACTCGGACCGCCGATCAGGTCTAGGCCGTTTGGCACGCCCGTCACCGAGCCAGCGGACCAGACGATGCTGCCCAGCAGGGTCACCGATGGATAGAGATCGGCTTCGGCGACGCCGACTTGCGCGGATTGAGCCGCAATCTGCTGTTCGGCGGCGCGGATGTCCGGACGGCGCTGCAGCAGGTTGGCAGGCACATCTTGCAGCACCGCGCGGTCTATAAGCGGAATGACGCCGTCCTTTCCCGCCGTATCCTGCAGTTCCGGCAGCGGACCGGGAGGACGGCCGACCAGAACAGCCAGGGCATTGCGGGCACGCATTATCTGGCTTTCAAAGTCGGGAATGCTGCTCAGCGTGCTCAAGTACTGCGTTTTGGCCTGCTGAAAATCGAGCTCGTCGCTCTCGCCGCTCCTGAACAGCCGTTCGGTGATCTCATAGCTGCGCTTTTGCAGTCGGGCGTTGTCGCGAGCGATGTGCAGGCGCGCCTCGGCGGTTCGCAGCGCGTAGTAACTCTGCGCCAGTTGCGCGTGCATCAACACCAGCACATCTTCACGATTTGCGTTGGCGGCAAACCAGGCTGCGTCGGCCGATTCGATGGCGCGGCCGAAGCGCCCCCAGAAATCCAGTTCCCAACCGATGTCGAGCCCCGCGCTGTATTGCCAGAAGCGGCTCCGAGGATTCTGGTCGACCGACTGCCTGCGATCCCGGTATTGAGCGTCGGCGCTGGCCACCTGCACTTGCGGGTAACGTCCACTCTGGGCGATGCCCAGTTGGGCACGGGCCTCCATCACGCGCAGGCCGGCAATCTGCACGTCCGCGTTATGAGTATCCGCTTCAAGGATCAGCTGTTCGAGCGACGGATCCGCGAATACCTGCCACCACTGCCGGGCGTCAGGTTGTGAGCGTACCTCGCTGGCCTGCTCGAGAGCCGGGGTGCTCCAGTGTTCGACCCAGGACTCGCGCTGCGTGTGGAAGTCCGGCCCGACGCGTGCACAGCCGTTGAGGCACAGTGCGCCGATCAGCAGTAACCGATCCGGACGAGTGAAGGGTGACATGGTTATCTCGCACAACCAGTTATGCTGACCGCAACACTGGCTGTGGTAGCCGCCACTGATCGCGATGAGTCATCGAACTTCAGAGCGCAACGTTTCGTGTTTTACACGGTGTACCCCTTTACTGCAAGACAGGTCCCCGGAGGAGCGAACTTTAATGTGCACTGCAGAACGCGACTCGACACAACAAGCACCCGCGCACGGCGATCGCTCAATTTCAAGTGCGCTGAGGCAACGTTCCTTGAATCGTCTAACGAGTGGGTGCTTTAGGCACACAGAGGTCAGCTTCGAGTCGAACGGGATTGGCGGCTACTTCGCTGCCCGCTCTACCGGGGTTGGGCTAACAGGCTCATTGGCAACCCGGGCTCCGGCATCTTTCAACATCTGCTGGAATTCCGGCGAATCGATGATGAGCCTTCCGGCTGCGGCACGAAGGCGGTCGACTGCCTCGTCTGGCAAATGAAATGACGTCGGCAGCTGATTGAGGTAGTCATATTCGGCCCTGTCCTTCAACGCCCCGAACGACACATCGATCACATACATATCGGCGTTGGGTGCGTTTGCGACATAGGTGGGCATGGGATCCTTGCTATTGGCGAACGCGGCCGAGTCGCGGAGTTCGCGTAAGGCTGTCCATCGGGCGTTAATGTCTTTGAGCAATTCCACCGATTCGCCGGAATAGCGGTCGATCGGTACCCCCGCCGCTTTGGTCAGAATATCCAGGCTTCCGGGCGGGTCCTCGGACGTGTTCCATTGATTGCTCGGAGAGGAAACCGAGTTCACAACGAAGATGATAAATCGCCGCACGTTATCAATCGGAGTGGGTTTGCCCGCTGCTCGCAACGCCTCAAACGTTTCGATGAAATCCAGCACTCCGCGCAACCCCAGGTTATCGGAGACGCCGCCGTCCACAAGATGGAAATAGGGATCTTTTTCGGCGTCGCCGAACTCCCGTAATTCCTGCAGGCGTTTGAGGACCCTCCCGGCCGGCCGTGGCGGCTTGTAGGTGTCCGTAAATTGACGAACCCAGTCCGGTTCGTGGTAACCGCAAGTGCCGCCGTAGTTATTGATAGTGATTGGCGAAAGCACGACCGGCACGGCCGACGATGCAGCAGCGGCGCGTGACAACCTGAACGGCCCCAGTTCCGCGCACATGACGTCGAAGGTTTGCTGGAGAAAGACCAGTCGCGATCCGGTCGAAAGCTCCGTGGCACTGACGGCAATCGTCGGGCCGTTGGCGCGGTTGAGATCGTCGAAGGTGGCACCTTTGAACAGGATTTCGTCGTAAAGCTCCGCGGCAAGATCGGACCGCCCCCAGCCTTTCGACGACAACGCGGGCCAGTTCAACGGGTTGAGGATTCGGGACACCAGTTCGCGCTGCACGTTGCGCTTAAGGAAGCTGCTCTCGTATATGTCGAACAGTTTCTCGCCATACAGGCCGTAAGCCAATGCGGTAAAACTGCCGCCCGACACGCCGGTGATCACGTCGACTGAATCGAGCAGACGTGTTCTTTCGCCCGACTTACTGACTATTTCGGTGCGCCGCAGTGCTTCAAGCACGCCGTAAGAGAATGCCGCTGCGCGCGTGCCACCGCCTGAAAAGGCGAGAACGACCAGGTCTTGCGGGTCGCCCCGGTTACGTTCCAACTTCTGGAACTGCATTGCCTGACGTGACTCGTATTGAACCATTGGCGGGTTGACGGGGCGCGTTGCGCAGGCCCCTAGCAGCAACGAAGCGATCAGTGACAGAGCTATCCTGATGGAAGACATGTCTGTGTTCCGATGCGATTGCAAAAACGGGGGTTACGCAGGGGACGTGAGGTCCGGACCGCCGAGCCGCTGGCGAGGCGTTGACTGATGAGGCTTTGCTGTTTTCCTTTTGCCTGGCATGCCTTGACAGTGTATATGCAGGCCTACCGAAATACGCAACTTAAAGTCTTGTCGATGAGCGACCGGATTGGGCCCTGGATTCAACCGGTCGATTCCTGCCGCTGCCGTGCGCCAAGTTCGGCCAACGATGCGCGCATCACACTACGCTTCTGGATCGAGCGGGTCATGCGCGACGTGGAACGTCTGGCCGCTCAGGCCTGTCCGGCCTGTATTACGCCGGATACCTCACCGGCAGCGCCGTCGAATACTTGATCTGCTCCATCGCAAAACTCGAACTCACGTCATAAAGCGGCACGGCGGCAATAAGCAGCTTATAAACCCGGTCATAGTCGTCGATATCCGACACCACGACCCGCAGCAGATAATCGGTTTCCCCGCTCATCCGATAAACCTCCACCACCTCCGGTATCTGCTGCACCGCGCGCGTGAAGGTCTGCGCCCACTCCTCCGTGTGCTGATTCGTGCGCACCGCGACGAACACCGTCGTGCCCACCCCGAGCTTGCGCGCATCGCATAGCGCCACCTGCGCGCGAATCACGCCGGCCTCTTTCAGGCGCTGCAGCCGCTTCCAGCAAGGTGTTTGCGACAGATTCACGCGCTGCGCCAGCTCGGCGATCGGCATCGTCGCATCCTCCTGCAACAGCTCCAACAGCTTCCGGTCGATGATATCCATTCCCATCATGACACCCCCATAGGAAATTATTCTACTTTTGAGACTCCGAGGGGAATTATATGGAAACTCTTTCTCCGAGCAAACGGGTATAAATGTCGCTATCGAAAATAACTCCCAGACAGCCGCCCGGCTGCGCAACGATCATGAGCCAAGCCCTTCGTACCGCCCCCCTCGCCCGTCTGTGCGATGCGCTCGACGCGATCTTCGAGGCCTGCGCGACATTCCCCGAGCCGTCGGATTCCACGTTCTTCGCGCGCAGCATGCGCATCGCGCTCGCTGATGCCGCCGCCCACCCAGACTTGCTGACCTCGGCGCAACGCGAAGGCGCGGCGGAAAACTACCGCCGTCATCTGCTGGCCGCCGATCCGCACGGCCGCTATGCGATCGCCGCGCTGGTGTGGCTACCGCAACAGGCGAGCCCCGTCCACGCGCACCACACGTGGTGCGGCTATGCGGTGCTGGACGGCACGCTGAGCGAAACGGTATTTGAATGGAACGGCGAACAGCATTGCGCCAGCGCGACGCGTACGCAAGCGCGCAAGCAAGGCGCGGTGTCGTTCGTGCGCGGCGGCCGCGGCGGGATTCATCAGTTGGGCAATCGCAGCGATGCGGCGGCCGTTTCGCTGCATGTGTACGGCGTCGCGGGCGCGCAGATTTCGACGCACGTTAATGACATCGTCCGCACGGCCGATGCACCGGCGCTGGTCTGACAATCGATCGTTAGACGTACGTGCTGACCTGACCTCGCTGCAGCGGGACACTTTCACTGCGGCACAAGACAGCAACGCGTCAGCCGGTCGAACACGTCACCGGCCGGCGTATCAACCGCCGTCGGCCCAATCCGCGGCAACGTCTCTCAACTCTTCCCGCCCGCTTCGCCGGCCGTAGGAATCTGCGGCGGGATCGGCGCGGTCTGGCCGGTCGGCGGCGGTGCCGGACGCGGTTCGTGCGACACGTCACGCGCCACCGCCAACGGCGCATGCACACCTCGCGCCGCCGAACCTGAAGCCGACCCTGAGCCCGTCTCCGCATGCGCATGCCCATGCGGCACGAATCCGGACATCTCATCGTCCTGCAAAGGCTGCCCTTCGCTATCCTTCGACGACGTGTACACGCGCATCTGCGGCACCGGAATCTCAATACCGGCTTCGTCCATCTTGCGTTTGAGCCGCAGATTGAATGCGCGCGCCACACTCCATTGCTGCAGCGGCCGCGTCTTGATCTGCCCTTTCACGACCATCCAGTTCGGATCGAAACGGTCGAGTCCCCACACCTCGATCGGCCCGAGCATCTCGCGGCGGTAACGGAAATCGGCCATCAGATCGGCGCCGACTTCGCGAATCAACTGCGTGATCTGATCGACGTCGGTGGAGAACGACATACGCACCTCGAACACCGCGTACGCGAAATCGCGCGACAGGTTCTTGACGATCTTGATCTGCGAGAACGGAATCGCGTGGATCGCGCCCTGCCCGTCGCGCAGGCGCACGGTCCGGATCGACAGATGCTCGACCGTGCCCGCGTGACCGCCGTCCACGTCGATCCAGTCGCCGACCGAAATCGTATCTTCGATAATGATGAACAGCCCCGTGATCAGGTCGGTCACGAGCGACTGCGCGCCGAAGCCGATCGCGAGACCGATCACCCCGGCGCCGGCCAGCAGCGGCGTGACGTTGATCCCGAGGTTGGCCGCCGTGACGATGCCGGCGACCGTCATGATCGACACCAGCAGCACGTTGCGCACGAGCGGCAGCATCGTGCGAGCCCGCATGCTCGGACCGCGTCCCTTGTTGCGCGAGCCGCCGGGACTGAGCGCCTCGGTGATCGCGGTATCCACCAGAATCCACAGCAGCCACGCGATGAACACCGTGGCGATGATCGCCGTCACCGCATGCGCGATGCCGCGCGCGGCGACGTTTTCCTCGATCACTTCCGCGAGCGACACACCCCACAAACGCGCCGCGAGTTCAAAGAAAAATAGCCAGATGAAGAGCGTCAGCAGCGTGCCGCAAAACCGCAGCAAGCGCGTCAGATACGGCGAGCGGCGACGGGAGCGCGCGCTGCGCGGACGCGTCATGCGTAACACAACGGCCGACAGGAAAAACGCCAGCACCAGCAGCAGCGCGGTCACCACCGAAATCTGCAGCACGTTCTCGCTGGACCCCGAGCCGCCGAGCGTGGCGACTATCGACGCCGTGGACAACACCAGCACCGGCACATGCCAGAGCGCGGCGAGTACATCGAACGCATCGGTCGCGGCCTTGTGGTCGTTGCGTTGCTCGTAAGGCCGGTTGCGGATCAGATGCGCAATCGGCCGACGGAACGCCAGCGCGAAATAGCCGGTGAGAATCGCGGCCGTCATATTGGCCGCCGTCGAAATCAACGCGGCGAGATTCGAACCGAGCTGATGCGCGACGTCGTAATTGACGGCCGCATCGCCGAGCGCCCCGCACACGCCGACCAGGAACAGCACGCGCCGCGCGTGATCGATCAGCAGGCGCACCGCCACCCGCCGATGCCCCGAGCCGAACAGCGAAAACATGATCAGGCAGATCGCCGAAAACACCGCGCCCGCGACGATCGCATACGCGACCACCATGCCGAGCGTTCGGCCGAGCGCATCGGGCATCGCGCGGACAAACAGCAGCGCGGCGACAAACGCGACGATCCACGGCCCGACACGGCGAAGCGCGAAGATCAGCAGCTCGCCCGTGGTGGGATTCGGGTTGAGCCCCATGAGAATGCCGAAACGCCGGTACAGCCGGTGCTGCACATAGACCAGCGCGCCGGCACAGGCGCCCCAGCCGGCCAGCATCGCGAGCATCGAGAACAGAATGCGGCCGAAGCTTTCCTGGCCCTGGCCCGAAACGATCGTGTACAGCTCGTTGCCGGCCGCGTTAAAGCGACCGCCCCAATAGCGCACCGGCGTGCGGCCCTGATGCACGTCGGATTCGAACGACGCGATCCCCGACGCGATCGCGCCGAGCAAGCCGGGACTCGGCTGAACCGGCGCAGGCGGCGCGACGTTCTGCGAGACGGCGCGCAGCTTCTTGAGCTGGGTGACGAGCGCGGTGCGCTGGCGGTCGTTGTCGAGCGTGGCGATCACGCTGTCGAGCGAACGCGTCAGTTCCGCCTGGCTTGCGGCGGTCGGCGCGGAAGCGGCATCCGCCGCCGAAGCGCCCGAAGCCGCAGCGGGCGGGTTCGCCGTCGCGCTGTTGATCAGGCTCTGCAACGCGGGAATGACCGGCGTGCTGGAGACGGCGCCGGCGGCCCAGGCGTTGGCGGGCAGCGATCCGGCCCACAGGATCAGCGCGGCGCACATCGCAGTTGCGCATGAGCCAAACCACATGCCGAAGCACGCGCCGAACCACTCTGCAAAGCGCGCGGGGACGCTACGGTCGCGGCGAATGCCGGGTCCGTCACGAAGCGAAGAAGAATGAAAGACGGCGTGAATCGCCGGCTGCCCGCCGTTGGACGGCGCAGCCTCGGATTCACGCCGCGATGGGCATGACTGCATGGCAATCCGTAAGAAAACGGGAGACGCCAGTGTAGCCGCAGTTTTATCGGGCGCGACCGAACATGCGTAACCGAATGTTAGGACGCTTGCGCGCCGACGCCTTCACAGGCGCACCGCGCGCGGTCCCGTCCTACGCCGGAAGGCCGGTTCTGTCCGCCGTCAAACTCAAAAAGCTCGATAAGCTCAATACGCCACGGTCGCGATCTGATGAACGAAACGGCCCTGCTCCAATTCGTCGACGAAGGCGACTGCGTAGTCTTCCGCCGAAATGCGGCTATTGCCTTCCGCATCGGCCAGCAGCGTGTTCGTGCCCGTGCGGAACGCGCCCGTGCGCTCGCCCGGCGCGATCAGCGCGGCCGGCGCGAAGAACGTCCAGTCGAGATCGGTGACGCCGCGGTAGTACGTCAGCACGTCGCGATGCGCGAGCGCGACCGCTTTGTACGCGTCCGGGAAACCTTCCGTATCGACCAGTTGTTTGCCCGGCGCGACTTCGAGCGAACCCGCGCCGCCCACCGCCACGAGGCGCTTCAGGCCCGCCGCGCGCATGCCGTCCACCAGGGCCCGGGTCGCCGTGCTCACCACCGCGGCCTCGCCGTGCGGCGGCGAATACGCGCTCGCCACCACGTCATGCCCCCGCACCGCGGCGCCGACGCTCGCCGCGTCGAGCACATCCGCCTGCACCGCGGTCAGATTCGCAACGTCGGTCGGGACACGCGCCGGATTGCGCACCAGCGCCGTCACCTGATGCCCGCGACGGGCCGCTTCCGCGGCGATTCGCGAACCGATCATGCCGGTGGCGCCAAACAACGCGATCTTCAATTGCTTGCTCATTTCGAAGCTCCTGTTATGGGCTTATATGTAACCACGTTGATTACATATAATGCGGAAAAAAGAGGGGCCCAGGCCCCCGTTGGTTGTCAGGCGCGTGCGTCTTGTCGACAGCCCATGCGCCCGCCCGTTCTGCTACTTCTTCGCGACGTCGCCGCCAGCGTGATGCGCGCGCCGCTTGCGTTCCTGCTGCCGCTCGGCCCGCACTACGTCGGCCGTGGCGTCGGCCAGCGTCCGTGCGCCGAGCGATGCCTCCATGGCGAGTTGCGCGTCATCGATGATGCCACGCAGCACACCTTGAATATGACGCCCGACCATGCACGCCGGATTCGGCTCCTCGCGATGCAATGCGAATAATTGCGCGTCGTCCACCGCGCGATACACCTCGAGCAAACTGATCTGCTCCGGCGACCGCGCGAGTAGCGCGCCGCCGCCCGCGCCGAGCTGCGAGGTGGTGAGACCCGCCTCGGCCAGCATGGACAACAGCCGCCGGATCAACGCGGGATTCGTGTTGACGCTGCCCGCGATCATGTCCGACGAGAGCGGCACGCCCTCCTGCAACGACAGCAGCGCGAGCACGTGTACCGCAAATGCAAACCGGCTACTCGTATTCACAGCAAACCTGCCCGGCGACGACAATGTGCAACCATGGTAATTACATTTAATCCGACTGTCAAACGGGCGCCCCGGTTAAGCGGGTCCGTCACTTGTCCATCTGCTTTTGCGCGTCGCTCGAATCGCCCGAGGACGATCCCGAAGCCGACGCATTCGCCGCCGATGCCGAGCTTTGCGCCGACCATTCCTGCAGCTTGCGCCCGGCGGTTTCGAGGCCCTGGCCGGTCAGCGAAGCGGCCTTGCCGAGTTGCGCGTTGGCCGAACTCGCCGCGTTCTGCAGATTCGCTTGCGCGGTCGACGCCAACGCGTCGGGGTCGATCTTGATCGTCGGCGCGGAGGCCGCCGAGTCGAGGTTCTGCTGGGCGGCGTCTTTGGTCGCGTCGACCTGCTGGCCGACATAGCTGGCTGCCTGATCGAGCTTCTGACTCGCGACCTGCGCGGCGTTATTGAGCGTGCCGGCGACCTGTCCCGCCGACGCGTCATTCTTCTGACAGGCAGCCAGCCCGCCGAATACGACGAGGACCACCGCGACACGGCGCAGCAAAGGTGAATGGAGCAATGAAATCATGGTTCAGTGTGAGCCGCGTCGAGCGGCTTCCGCTAGCGAAAACGCGCCAATGATACGCCGTCGCGCTGCATATCGGCCTTAGCCGGCATTCGAACGGCCAGGCACGCGACGTCAGTCCCACCTTCAGCGTGCGTTGGCGACGATGCGTATTGAGTCATACCGCACCCATCCGCACCAGGCCCGCACTACGCGGCCCCACCTCGCGCCACCTTCATCGCTCACGTCAATTGCAGGCTCCGTCGCGGTTCTGTCAAACGCGTTGGAGTAGACTCCCGAAGCGTATTTCCGCGTTCGATGTGTAGCGTTGATCAATTGGAGGCATGCAATGGCAGCAAAGAAGATCCTGTTCCTGACTGGCGACTTCGCCGAGGATTACGAAACGATGGTGCCGTTCCAGGCACTGCAGGCAGTCGGCCATATCGTCGACGCCGTGTGCCCGAACAAGAAGGCGGGCGATCGCATCAAGACGGCGATCCACGATTTCGAAGGCGACCAGACCTACACCGAGAAGCCGGGCCATCTGTTCGCGCTCAACGCTTCGTTCGACGACGCCGATCCGCGTCAGTACGATGCGCTGGCAATCGCCGGCGGCCGCGCGCCGGAGTATCTGCGGCTCAATCCGAAGGTCATCGAACTGGTGCGGCAATTCGCCGAAGCCGGCAAGCCGATTGCGGCAATTTGTCACGCAGCGCAACTGCTGGCCGCCGCCGACGTGATTCGCGGCAAGCGCATCTCGGCCTACCCGGCCTGCGCCCCCGAAGTGAAAATGGCCGGCGGCGAATACGCCGACATTCCGGTCGACGCGGCAATCACCGACGCCAACTTCGTCACCGCGCCCGCATGGCCCGCGCATCCGGAATGGCTGCGTCAATTCCTCGTGCTGCTCGGCACCCGGATCGAACTCTGATCCGTCCTGAGCGCGGCGCTGAGCTTTAACGTTAGCGTCAACACGTCGACACGTCGACACTTCAGCGCCGATCCAGCGGCGAGCGCGTTGCCCGATGCGGCAATTCGCGCTCGCCGCCACCCATCCCAAATTTGAGACTCGTCCGATAGTGTTCAACGGAGGGCCTTCCTATAGTCGCCGATCGACTAGGGAGGGTCTTGCGATGGAACTGACCGATTGGATCGTCATCCTCGCCGTCACGTTGATGGCGATTATTTTCTTCTGCGCACGCACGCCGGCCGACTGGTCGTGCGAGAACCGCGCGCGGCGTCTGGCCGGCACACGTCTGCTGGCGCAGGCTGCCTGCTCGCTGTGGGGGGCGTTGCTGATTATCGAGCGCAGCCTGGTCACACTGGAAGGCCTGGGCGGCCACCATCTCGAACCACTCGAAGCCCTGGCGGGCGTCGTCATTCTGCTGGCGTTCGGTTGCTACTGGTCGATCCGCGGCCGCCGCCTGCTCAAACCCCGGCGACTTTTCACGGCGTGCTGACGCTCACGCCCAATCCCGTTCTATCCGCCGTCGGCCTGCCCCATCTTGCATGGGCGAGCCCTTGCCGCATCAGCCCGCGCTGACGCCCGGCTTCGCATCCACGACAGGGTTTGCCGCGCTACCGTTCACGATCAGGTTCGGGCGGTCACGTCCCTCGAAATCCAGCGGCCGATCGCGCAAGCCGCGAATCGGTTGAACTCCAGGCGCGGCCGCGGCCGCAGCCGGCGCAACGCGCGACTCGGCAGCCAGTTGCGCCGACCTCGCCTCGGCTTCGGGCAGCGACAGATAAAACGTCGTGCCCACGCCCTCTTTCGATTCCGCCCACACGCGTCCGCCGTGACGCTCCACCACGCGGCGCACGAGCGCCAGACCGATGCCCTCGCCGGCCACCGTATTGCCGTGCAGCCGCTGAAACGCATTGAATAGCCGCGGCAACGCGACCGCCGGAATCCCCAATCCGTTGTCCCGCACGTAGAAGATTCGTAGCGAGTGGACGCCCGGCGGTGCTGCCGTCGTGCCGATCTCGATCCGGCCTTCGCGCGCCGGGTCCAGATAATTCACCGCATTGCCGATCAGGTTCGCGAACACCTGCTCGAGCGCGGTCGGGTCTCCCCACACCGCGGGCAATTCATGCACGCTGACATGCGCATGCCGCGCCCGGATCGAGCCTTGCATGGCGTCGATCACGCGCGGCACGATATCGCGCACCTCGACCTTCTGCTGCCGGTACTCGACACGGCCGACGCGCGACAACCGCAACAGCGCGTCGATAATGTGCGACGCGCGCAGCACGGCCGTCTGCAGATAGTGCAACGCTTCGCCGATGTCCTCGTCGACCACCCGCTCGATACGCTGCCGCGCCTCCGCGCCGAGCGACGACTCGCGCACCGCCGCGCGCAGTTCGTCGCACGCGCGGATCAGCTCTTTCGAGAAGCCCTGCAGATTCACCAGCGGCGCGCGCAGATCGTGCGACACGCTGTAGATGAACATTTCGTTTTCCTGAGTCTGCTGCCGCAAGGTTTCGTTGATTCGCGCGAGTTCGCCGGCGCGGCGCGCGAGATCAGCCTGAAAACGCACCTGGATACGCTCGGCTTCGAGCAGGCGCCGGCTGGTCTCGTGCAAGGTCAGATCGAGCCGGGCGATTTCGTCGCGGCCCGGGCCGATCGGCGCCAGCGGCTCATTGCCGGCCAACCGCCCGGCGTTGTCGGACAGCACGGCGAGCCGGCCGCGCACGCCGCGCGTAAATAGCCAGACGGCCAGCGCGACGAACAGCAACGAGCCGAGCACCGCCGCGACCACGAGAATCTGCTGACGTTCGCGCGCGGATTCCGCGGCGTTCGAGCGAAGCGCGTCGATGCGTCGTTCTTCAGACTGGAATGCCGCCACCTGCTGCCGGAAGCGATCGAGCACGTCGGCGGGCGCGAGGTCGCGGAAACGATCGAGCACATCGCGACGTCGCCCGGAATGCAGCATGTCCTGCACGCGGTCCGACCATTGCCGATACGCCTGCGCCGCCTGGCGCACCTGCACGACCCGCTCGACCTGCGCCGGGTTGTCGGCGACCAGCTCGGCCAGTTGATCGATACGGCGATCGACGTCCATCCACACCATGACCGGCGTGACGAAATGAGTGTCGTTGGCGAGTACCGCGCCGCGCAGCGCCACGGATTCGCCCAGCACCGGATCGAGAATCGCGGTGGTCTGGCGCAGCACTTCTTCGCTATGGATCGCCCAGCGCTCCGCTTGCGCCGCGTCCGACTGCGCCTTGACCAGCCCGGACAGAAGCGCCAGTTCGAAGAGGGCCGGAATTGCGATCAGCAACAGGCCTTTGGTGGTGAGTCTCATGCGTGCGCGGTAGAAGTCGGTAGCCGGCAGATCGTGCTCGGGACGGCACATTATGTCGGCGTTTGCACAGGAAACAAAGCGGCCACGCCATCGACCAGGCTTGAGCCGCCAGGTGACGTCAGCGCGCGCAGCGAATGCGCATAAATCGTGGGGTTATTGAAGGCAAAGTAAGCGATTTAGAAGGTTATGCACGACTTTGAACCATGACGCCCTGTCGCGAACTTGAACGCACTTAAATCGTGCTTATTGCGTAGTTCAAGGTGCATGTAGTCCAACCACATGATTGGCCGGATCACAGCATTTCGCCCATTCCGGTGCGACATTGCACCGCCAATGCGTTTGTCACGCACTCATTTGGCCCACTTCTTGCATCCACTGCCCGCTTTTTGCCTTTAAGCGGGACACATCGATGGAAAGTCTGAAAACCGGCACCGATACCCTGTTTCTTCTGCTCGGCGCCGCCATGGTGCTGGCCATGCACGCAGGGTTCGCATTTCTCGAACTCGGTACGGTCCGCAAAAAGAATCAGGTCAATGCGCTCGTCAAAATTCTGGTGGATTTTTCGGTCTCGACCATTGCGTATTTCTTCATCGGCTACACCATCGCTTATGGCGTGCAGTTCTTCGGCAGCGCCGAAACCCTGGCCGCGCATAACGGCTACGCGCTGGTGCGCTTCTTTTTCCTGCTGACTTTCGCCGCCGCGATTCCGGCGATCGTGTCGGGTGGCATCGCCGAGCGTTCGAAATTCAATCCGCAGCTGTTCGCGACCTTCGTGCTGGTCGGCTTCGTCTATCCGTTCTTCGAAGGGATTGCCTGGAATGGCCGCTTCGGTATTCAGGACTGGCTGACTCACGCGTTCGGCCTGCCGTTCCACGACTTCGCCGGTTCCGTGGTGGTGCACGCGTTCGGCGGCTGGGTCGCCCTGCCGGCGGTGCTGCTGCTGGGCCCGCGGCACGGTCGCTACCATCGCGATGGCGGCATCGCCGCGCATCCGCCGTCGAATATTCCGTTTCTCGCGCTGGGCGCCTGGGTGCTGGCGGTCGGCT
This sequence comes from Burkholderia sp. 9120, assembly GCF_000745015.1. NCBI lineage: Bacteria > Pseudomonadati > Pseudomonadota > Betaproteobacteria > Burkholderiales > Burkholderiaceae > Burkholderia > Burkholderia sp. 9120. Next base: position 737,672 of record NZ_JQNA01000002.1, read on the forward strand.
GGTTCGGCTTCAACGTGATGAGCGCGCAGACCGTCGACAAGATCAGCGGCCTCGTCGCCGTCAATTCGTTAATGGCGATGGTCGGCGGCACGCTGACCGCGTGGCTCGCGGGCCGCAACGACCCCGGCTTCACGTACAACGGACCGCTGGCCGGCCTCGTGGCGGTGTGCGCCGGCTCCGATCTGATGCACCCGCTGGGTGCGCTGGTGACGGGCGGCATCGCCGGCGTGCTGTTCGTTTATATGTTCACGTGCGTGCAAAACCGCTGGCGGATCGACGACGTGCTCGGCGTGTGGCCGCTGCATGGGCTGTGCGGCGCATGGGGCGGCATCGCGGCGGGCATCTTCGGTCTGCGCGCGTTGGGCGGCATGGGCGGCGTGTCGTTCGGCGCACAACTGGTCGGCACGCTGGGCGGCATCGCGGTGGCGACGCTCGGCGGCACGCTGGTGTACGGCGCGATTCGCCTGACGGTAGGCCTGCGGCTCGATCAGGAAGAGGAATACAACGGTGCGGATCTGTCGATTCACCGGATCTCGGCGACGTCGGAGTGAGACGCGCCGGCCTTGCGCCACCCTGTCCCCACCAGCATTCGCCGATGTTAGACTTGCGCGCTGGAGATGGCATTCTCCCTTAACCGCCCTCGGGCTGATGATGCCTGCTACGCCCGGATGATTGCGGACGCGGCATCGCGCGTCGTCCGCCCCGCCCGGTTTGTCGACACTCCAGTCTTGCCAGGTCTCTTCCCATGTATTGGTCCATTCTCGCCGTCGCCATTGGCGGCGCACTCGGTTCGCTATTCCGCTGGTTTCTCGGCATCCGCCTGAACGGCCTGTTCACCGGCCTGCCGCTCGGCACCTTCGCCGCCAATGTGATCGCCGGCTATGTGATCGGCGTCGCGGTCGCCGGTTTCGCGCGCGCGCCGCAGATCGCGCCGGAATGGCGACTGTTCGTCATCACGGGTCTGATGGGCGGACTGTCGACCTTCTCCACGTTTTCCGCGGAAGTCGTGCAACGCCTGCAGGACGGCCGGCTCGGCTGGGCGGCGGGCGAGATCGCCCTTCACGTCGGCGCGTCGCTGATGATGACCATGCTCGGTATCGCCACCGTCTCGCTGCTGTCGCGCTAACGGCAACGGCGAACTAACGGCGCACTGAAACGCGCACGGAGCGCGCGGCGAGCGGCGTCTTTCGAGTGAACGCGCCGCACGACCTGGCCAAACGCCTTGCTCCGGTCACAAGCCGGCAGCTATAATCGGCCCCTCTTCGGGGAGTAGCCGCCTTGGACTTTATGTTCAGGGGCTCGCGTCAACATACTTGCCCGGTCGCCAGACCGGTCATGGCGCGCGCAGCGTTTCGCCTGGCAAGACCGATGACTCACACTCCCACCAGCCGGGTCGCGGGAGTGCGTGTCATCGTGTATTGACCGTGCGGCCCGGTTATAAAAAATCCCCATGCAATCATTCCTCGTCTCCACAAGCGTGGTCGGGCTCGCCGAAATCGGCGACAAGACCCAGTTGCTGTCGCTGGTTCTGGCCGCGCGGTATCGCAAACCCATCCCGATCGTACTTGGCGTGTTTGCCGCGACCCTGATCAATCACGCCTGCTCCGGCGCGCTAGGCGCCTGGCTCGCCAGCGTCATCCGGCCGGAGATCATGAACTGGGCGGTCGTGGCGTCGTTCGCGGTCATGGCGGTGTGGATTCTGATCCCCGACAAGCTCGACGACGCCGACACCGTCCCCATGAAAGATTCAATGGGCGTGTTCGGCACGACCGCGATCACCTTCTTCATCGCGGAAATGGGCGATAAGACGCAAATCGTGACGGTCGCGCTGGCGGCGCGATTCCACGAATTTTTCGGTGTGGTGGCCGGCACGACCTTGGGCATGATGCTGGCCAACGTGCCGGTGATCTATCTGGGACACAAGTTCGCCGACCGTCTGCCGACGAAGGCCGTGCATATACTGGCGGCGATCATCTTCGTGGTGCTCGGTGGCCTGGCGTTGCGCACGGCGCTTTACCCCGACGCCCACCCGATGTTCTGATCCCCTGTCCCGCTAGAGAGGCCGACACGATGTCCGAACGCATGTCCGACGAAGCACTACGACGCATGGCCTCCGTGATCGCGCTTGCGGTCGCGCTGGGGCTGGTCGTCGTCAAGGTGTGGGCATGGCTGGCAACGGACTCCATTTCCCTGCTGACCTCGGCGGCCGATGGGCTGGTGGACGTCGTGGCGTCCTCGGTGACGTTCGCGGGTGTCCGCTATGCCGCGCGGCCGGCCGATCGCGGGCATCGCTACGGTCACGGCAAGGCGGAAGCGGTCGCCGCTTTTGTCCAGGCGCTGCTGCTGGCAGGTGCCGCGCTCGGACTCGGCGTGGAGTCCATCCATCGTCTGTTCGTGCCTCAGGCGTTGAATCAGACCGGCTTCGGCATCTGGGTGATCGTGGGCAGTTCGGTGATCGCGGCCGGACTCGTCGGTATGCAAACGCTCGTGGTCCGGCGCACCGGTTCCACCGCGATCGCCGCCGACCGGGCTCACTATGTGACCGACGTGGCCGTCAATCTCGCGGTTCTGGTCGCGCTTCTGCTCGAACGTTTTCTCGGCTGGACGCGTGCCGATGCCATCGGCGCACTGGCCATCTCCGTGTACATGCTGTGGAATGCGCGGGGCATGGCGGCGCATGCGTTGCTGCAACTGCTCGACCGCGAACTCGACGAAGCGGACCGCGCGCGGATCGAAGCCGCGGTGCTCGGTTGCGACGGCGTGAAAGGCTTGCACGACCTGCGGACTCGCAATGGCGGAGACCGGTTCTTCGTCGAGTTTCATGTGGAAGTCGACGGATCGCTCACGGTCGAAGAAGGCCATACGATCGGCGACAACGCCGAAAAAGCGGTGCAGCGTTTATTCCAGGCGGCCGACGTCGTCGCCCATCTCGAGCCTGCGGGCATCAAGGACGAACGGCTGGACGACCTCGTCGCCTAGCCCATTGCTGCTGCGGATGGATCGCGAGCACGAGATCACGCGAACGTCATTACATAAGCCTTTCAATCATGCTATGCTCGCCGCTGTCTTTGGGGAGTAGCCGGCTTCTATTTGCTTAGAAGCGCCTGCGTCAACATTCTCGGTCGCTCAGACCGTGGTGCAGGTAGCCCTTGGGTTGGCAAGACCATCGACACATCACGCGACCGGTCGGGCGCCGTGGTGTGTCGCGGTTTCCGCCCGACCTTGAGCGCCTCCTTTCATGAATCCCGTCGCCACACTGTTCCTTGCTTTCGCCATGTCCACCGACGCCTTCGCCGCCGCTATCGGCAAAGGCGCCACGTTGCATCGTCCCCACTGGCGCGAAGCGCTACGCACGGGTCTCATCTTCGGCGTAATCGAAGCGCTGACACCGCTGATCGGATGGTTCATCGGCAAAGCGGCGGCGCAATATGTTTCCGCGTGGGATCACTGGATCGCGTTCGCGCTGCTGGCTATTCTCGGCGCCCGCATGATCCGCAACGGCTTCAAGGCCAGCGAAGCCGACGAAAAGAAACCGGCCGCGCACTCGTTCTGGTTGCTGGCGCTGACGGGCTTCGCGACGAGTATCGACGCCATGGCGGTCGGCGCGGGTCTCGCTTTCGTCGACGTCAACATTTACTCCACCGCGGCGGCAATCGGTCTGGCCACGGCGACGATGGTCACGATCGGCGTGCTGCTCGGCCGTGTGATCGGCGACGTGGTCGGCAAGCGCGCGGAAATGGCGGGCGGCGTGGTGTTGATCGGCATCGGCTGCGTGATTCTCGTCGAGCATTTGCAGTTGCTCTGAGCGCCTTCGAACCAGCGTGTTCCGACCATACGTCGAGCCTCGGCTTCCGGGCACGAGGCGCTAACGAAAGTCGTAGCTCGGGTTATGCGGATCGAAGGCTTCATCCGTCCATGCATGAGGCACGATTTGCTCGAAGTCGATCTCTTCGAGCGGCTCGCCGCTCGCCTCCGCCGCGATCACGCTGTGGAGTTGCGGGCGGTGCAGATCGAAGGTCAGCGTCATGCGTGGCGCGAAATGCGCGGGTGGCCCGTCTGGCGCGTCCCAGGTGAGCGCGAGCAGCCGCTTGCCGTTCGCGGTCTCGACTTCGACACGGGACGGTTTGGCGCTCAGACCTTCCGCTTCGAAACTGCCCTCTTCGTGTTCGAGCGTGTGGACGACGAACTGCAAGCCGAGATCGCGCACGCTATGGCGTGACTGGGTCCTTGCAAACGTGCCGTCGACCTGGAATCTGCCGGACAGGAAGTGCCACGCACCGCCAAAATGTCCCAGGAAACGTGTCGGGTCGCGGGTCTCGTCGTAGATGATCTCCTGCCCCGCATGCGCGCCATCCGGCAGCCACTTGACGTACACGCGTTGCGGACTGTCCTGACAGTAGACCTCCATATGATCGGCTTGCGTCGGCCATTTCCCGTTCACCCGTTCGCGACGCCGCATCCAGTATTCGTACGAACTGCCGGCGCCAATCGTGACGCGGGTGTAGGCCACGATCGCCTCCGGCTTCATTGCGTCGATCAGCGCAATCAGCCGCGAGTCCGGCATGGCGCCGAGCGTGCCGTCGTCAATGCGTTCACGGATGACGTTTGCCTGCTCCCCCGCGGACAAACAGGCGAAGCCGGCCAGATCACCACCGCTCGCGCCCGACGTCGCTTCGTCATTGCAGGCGACCGGCGCCACGCGTTGAACCTCGTCGGCGGCCGCGGCGCGCGCCGTCAGCGAAACCAGCAGCGCGACGCACATCGCCACCACGACGATGAAACCGTGATCCGATTTAACGCGACTGCCGGAACGTCTATGACCACGCATCGGGTTCTCCGCCGGGTGCGTGAATTCAGCACGCCCTATCGACTAAACATCAGCCACGCGCGATTATTCCCTGGGGTTAAAAATAACTCTCTTACCGGAAATGTCACGCGTATCCGACAGGCGAAAAAAAAGGCGTCACGTTGCCGTGACGCCTTAAAAAGTTCTAGCCATTCCGAGGGCCGTGCTAGAACCTGAGAGACGGTATTCGAAAGATTTGACCCAACGATGCGGCGCCCAGAAGGACGCACGGCACAGACTGTTACGGTGGACTGTTTGAAGACACTCGACCAGACACTGCGCGGACCACGGCGGGTTCCTGAACTTCAAAATGCGGAACCTGAAACCGTCTTTCGAAATGAGATTCCATTTTTTATGGTTATGCTGACTAAGTCAAGCAAAATCTAAAGAGCCGCTGCTCGTCCCGGCAAAATATTCCGATACAATGAATCTTCTGATGAAAAATACAGTCGATGCCCCATTTTGGGGCTCCCTGACGACGCTTTTCGGGACGGTCGCCAAAGCGGCTGTGTTCAAAAAACTGAAATAAAGTTCCACAAAAACCACATGAACAGACCTAAGCCCTCCCGGCCCGACGTGGATCCGCTGAAAGACAAAGACGGTTCGAGCGAAGAAGTCACCGCGCTGGCCCGCGGTCTGACCGTATTGCGCGCAGTCGCCGCGGCCGACGCGCCGCTCAGCAATCGCGAGCTGACCGAACTGACCGGCATTCCCAAGCCGACCGTGTCGCGCATCACCGCCACGCTGGTCGGCGCGGGTTTTCTGTTCCGGCTGCCGGACAGCGAGCGCTTCGTGCTGACCTCGTCGGTGCTGGAGTTGAGCAACGGCTTTCTGCGCAACTTCGATATCCGGGCGCGCGCGCGGCCGTTCCTGATCGCACTCGCCGAACGCACCGCGCTGTCCGTGCATCTGGCCGTGCGCGACCGTCTCGACATGGTGGTGATCGACGCGATCCGTCCGCGTTCGGCCGTGCTCGTGTCGCGCCTCGAAATCGGCTCGCGAATGAATCTGAGCCGCACCGCCATCGGCCGCGCCTATCTGGCCGCACTCGCACCCGCAGATCGGGACAAGCTGCTGATCGGCCTGCAGGCCGCCGAAGGCGACGACTGGGGCCACGTCGGCAGCCGACTTGACGCGGCGCTGGAGGACACCATCGAACGCGGTTACGCGATCGCCACCGGCGAATGGCACAACGGCTTGAACGCGATTGCACTGGGCTTCACCGGCCCGTCCGGTGAGCGCTATGCGGTCAATTGCGGCGGCTCCGCCGACCAGTGTCCGCGCGACTGGCTGATTTCGCGCGCGGCGCCTGCCCTGCTCGAATGCGTCGAACACATCATGCTCGAAATCGGCGGCACGCCGGGGCGCCGGCTCGACACCTGATACACCGCGGCACTCGCCGGCCGGTGACCGTGACAACGTCAAGACATCCTGTAACCTTCGTAATCAAACGAAAAAAACGCCGGTGGACTGTTACAGAGCCCACGACGTAGGATCATGCATTCCCGTCGCGGGCCGCGGCTCCGGCTGGGCGTTATCCCCTTCGATAACATCCGGCTACCGTTTATTGACGCCGCATTGCGTTAACATCTTTGTCCCGCGCCTCGGGTAGCATCGCGCAGAACAAGCACGGCGCTCCCGCTGTCGAAACCGCCTGTCACGCCCGCGTGCCGGTCCGCCTGTAGTCGAAGCGGCTCGACCGCGCGAGCGGCTCACCTCAAAGCCAGCCACCAGACCGAACCGATGGACGAACAACAAAAGCATTCGGAAACCACTCGCCCTGTTACTCCGGCCTCCCAACCGTCCACTACCGGCGGCCCAGCGCATGTGCCCGGCTCCGCGCCCGGCGCGGTCAAGCGGCATCGCGGCCGGAACATCGCGCTGATCGTGGCGGCACTGGTGATCCTCGGCGTCGTGCTGTGGCGCTGGCATCCGTGGGGCGGTCCCGGCGGCGGCGCAAGCGGAGCAGCCGGCGCCAGTGGCGCCAGCGGCGGCGGTCGTGGCGGCCGTGGCGCGGCCATGGCCAACCTGGCGCAACCGGTTCACGTGGCCACCGCCACGCAAGGCGAAATGCCGGTGGTGCTGACCGCGCTCGGCACGGTCACTCCGCTGGCCAACGTCACCGTGCTGCCGCAGTTGAGCGGCGTGCTACAGAACGTGTTCTTCAAGGAAGGCCAGATGGTCAGGAAGGGCGACGTGCTCGCCCAGATCGACCCGCGCCCGTATCAGATCTCGCTTGAAAACGCGCAAGGCACGCTCGCCCGCGACCAGGCGCTGCTGCAAACCGCCCGCCTCGATCTGAAGCGCTATCAGACGCTGCTTTCACAAGACTCGATCGCGAGTCAGCAGGTCGATACGCAAGCCTCGCTGGTGCGGCAATACGAAGGCACGGTCAAGTCCGACCAGGCGAACATCGATACCTATAAGCTCGACCTGATCTACGCGCGTATCACCGCGCCGGTGTCGGGGCGCGTCGGTTTGCGCCAGGTCGATCCGGGCAACTACGTGACGCCGAGCCTGACCAATGGCCTCGTCGTGATTACGCAGTTGCAGCCGATCAGCGTGATCTTCACGACCTCCGAAGACAACCTGCAGCAGATCCTCCAGCAGACCCAGACGGGCGCGAAGCTGTCGGTCACGGCCTACGACCGCAGCAATACCACGTCGCTCGAAGGCGGCTCGCTCGAAACGCTGGATAACCAGATCGACACCACCACCGGCACCGTCAAGCTACGCGCGAACTTCCAGAACCCGAACAACCTGCTGTTCCCGAATCAGTTCGTCAACACGCGCCTGCTGGTCGATACGATCAAAGACGCGGTGATCGTGCCGACTACCGCCGTGCTGAACGGCTCGATGGGCCAGTTCGTCTACGTCGTGAAGGCGGACAACACGGTCACCGTGCGCCCGGTCAAGGTCGGCCCGGTGGACGGCGAGCGCACCAGCATCAAGTCCGGTGTGCAGGTCGGCGAGCGCGTGGTGATCGACGGTTCGGACCGCCTGAAGGAAGGCGCCAAGATCACGATTCCGGCCGACAAGCCGCGCGGCGCGTCGGGCGCACACGGTGCAAGCGGCGCAGCCGCGGCCTCGGGCGCATCCGGCACGCGTGGACACCATCGCAAACACGCGACGCAAGACTCGCAATAAAGGCACAGCACTTACCGCATGAATCCATCCCGCGCCTTTATTCTGCGTCCCGTCGGCACCGCGCTGCTGATGGCGGCGATCATGCTGGTCGGTCTCGTCGCGCTGCGCTTCCTGCCGCTCTCCGCGTTGCCCGAAGTCGACTATCCGACCATCCAGGTGCAGACCTTCTATCCGGGCGCGAGCCCGGACGTGATGACCTCGTCCGTGACCGCGCCGCTCGAACGGCAGTTCGGGCAGATGCCGTCGCTGAATCAGATGTCGTCGCAAAGCTCGGCCGGTTCGTCGATCATCACGCTGCAGTTCAGCCTCGATTTGCCGCTCGATATCGCCGAGCAGGAAGTCCAGGCCGCAATCAACGCGGCGGGCAATCTGCTGCCGTCGGACCTGCCCGCGCCGCCGATCTACGCGAAGGTGAATCCGGCCGACGCGCCGATCATCACGCTGGCCATCACGTCGAAGACGATGCCGCTGACCGATGTGCAGGATCTGGCCGACACGCGTCTCGCGCAGAAAATTTCGCAGGTCGCGGGTGTGGGTCTGGTGAGCCTGTCGGGCGGCCAGCGCCCTGCCGTGCGGATTCAGGCGAACCCGCGCGCGCTCGCCGCGTACGGTCTGAATCTGGACGATCTGCGCACCACGATTTCGAACCTGAACGTCAACACGCCGAAGGGTAACTTCGACGGCCCGACGCGCAACTACACGATCAACGCGAACGACCAGCTCACCGACGCCGAAGCGTACAAGAGCGCCGTGATCGCCTACAAGAACGGTCGCGCGGTGATGCTGACCGACGTCGCGACCATCGTGCAGGGCGCGGAGAACACCAAGCTCGGCGCGTGGGTCGACGGTACGCCCGCAATCATTCTGAACGTGCAGCGCCAGCCGGGCGCGAACGTGATCCAGGTGGTGGACAGCATCAAGGCGCTGCTGCCGCAATTGCAGCAATCGCTGCCCGCCGCGCTCGACGTGCAGATCGTCACCGACCGCACCACCACGATCCGCGCCTCCGTGCGCGACGTGCAGTTCGAGCTGGCCATGTCGGTCGTGCTGGTGGTGCTGGTCATGTACCTGTTCCTCGCCAACGTCTACGCAACCATCATTCCGAGTCTGTCGGTGCCGCTGTCGCTGATCGGCACGCTCGCCGTGATGTACCTGTGCGGCTTCTCGCTAGACAACCTGTCGCTCATGGCGCTGACCATCGCGACCGGCTTCGTGGTCGACGACGCGATCGTGATGATCGAGAACATCGCGCGTTACGTCGAAGAAGGCGAAGATCCGCTCGAAGCCGCGCTGAAGGGCTCGAAGCAGATCGGCTTCACGATCATTTCGCTGACAGTGTCGCTGATCGCCGTGCTGATTCCGCTGCTGTTCATGGGCGACGTGGTGGGCCGTCTGTTCCACGAATTCGCGATCACGCTGGCGGTGACGATCGTGATTTCGGCGGTGGTGTCGCTCACGCTCGTGCCGATGATGTGCGCGAAGCTGCTGCGCCACACGCCGCCGCACGAGAGCCATCGCTTCGAAGCGAAGGCGCACCGTTCGATCGACTGGGTGATCGCGCGTTACGCGGTCGCGTTGACGTGGGTGCTGGACCGGCAACGCTCCACCCTGTTCGTCGCGCTGCTGACGCTGGTGCTGACCGGCGTGCTGTATGTGTTCATTCCGAAGGGCTTCTTCCCGGTGCAGGACACCGGCGTGATCCAGGCGATCACGCAGGCGCCGCAGTCGGTGTCGTATGCGTCGATGGCCGAGCGCCAGCAGGAACTCGCCGCGCAGATCCTGAAGAATCCGGACGTGGAAAGCCTGACCTCGTTCATCGGCGTGGACGGCAGCAACATCACGCTGAACAGCGGCCGCATGCTGATCAACCTGAAGCCGCGCGACGACCGCAGCAACACCGCGAGCGACGTGATCCGGCAGTTGCAGAAAGATGTGCAGCATATCGCGGGCGCGTCGCTGTACATGCAGCCGGTGCAGGATCTGACGATCGATGCAACCGTCAGCCCGACGCAGTATCAGTTCATCCTGACCGATCCGAATATCAGCGAATTCACCACGTGGGTGCCGAAGCTGGTCGACCGGCTCAAGCAATCGCCCGAACTCGCCGACGTCGCGACCGATCTGCAGGACAACGGCCAGTCGGTCTACATCGAGATCGACCGCGCCACCGCGTCGCGTTACGGCATCACGCCGGCCACCGTGGATAGCGCGCTGTACGACGCGTTCGGCCAGCGCATCATCTCGACCATCTTCACGCAGTCGAACCAGTACCGCGTAATCCTGGAAGCCCAGCCGTCGATGCAGCACTACACCGACTCGCTGAATTCGATCTACCTGCCCTCCTCCACGTCGTCGGGCGGCCAGGTGCCGCTGTCGTCGATCGCGCGCTTCACCGAGAAGCCCGCGCCACTGCTGGTCACGCACCTGAGCCAGTTCCCCGCCACGACCGTCTCGTTCAACCTCGCGCAGGGCTCGTCGCTCGGCGCCGCGGTCAAGGCGATCGACCAGGCGCAGAAGGACATCGGCTTGCCGGCGTCGTTCCAGACGCGTTATCAGGGCGCCGCGCTGGCGTTCCAGGCGTCGCTGTCGAACGAACTGTTCCTGATTCTGGCGGCCATCGTCACGATGTATATCGTGCTCGGCGTGCTGTACGAGAGCTTTATCCACCCGATCACGATTCTGTCGACGCTGCCCTCCGCCGGCGTCGGCGCATTGCTCGCGCTGCTGATCACTGGGCACGATCTCGACATCATCGGGATTATCGGCATCGTGCTGCTGATCGGTATCGTGAAGAAGAACGCGATCATGATGATCGACTTCGCGCTCTACGCCGAACGCGAGGAAGGCAAGCCGCCGCGCGAGGCGATCTATCAGGCGTGTCTGCTGCGTTTCCGGCCGATTCTGATGACCACGCTCGCCGCCCTGCTCGGCGCGCTGCCGCTGATGCTCGGCACGGGCGCGGGTTCGGAACTGCGCCGGCCGCTGGGTATCGCGATTGCGGGCGGTCTGATCGTCAGCCAGTTGCTGACGCTGTTCACCACGCCGGTGATCTACCTCGCGTTCGACTCGCTCGGCCGTCGCGCGCGTGAACGATTTAACCGTGGCAAGCCTACTCCGCCCGCCACCGACGCAGGGAACTGAGCGATGAACCTGTCGCGTCCGTTTATCTCCCGCCCGGTCGCCACCACGCTGCTGGCGGTCGGCATTGCGCTGGCCGGCGTGTTCGCGTTCACCAAGCTGCCGGTCGCACCGCTGCCGCAGGTCGATTTCCCGACCATCTCGGTGCAGGCCAGCTTGCCGGGCGCGAGCCCGGATACGGTGGCCACGAGCGTGGCCAGTCCGCTTGAACGGCATCTCGGCTCGATTGCCGACGTCACCGAAATGACGTCGATGAGCTCGGTCGGCTCGACCCGTATCACGCTGCAATTCGGCTTGAATCGCGACATCGACGGCGCCGCGCGCGACGTGCAGGCGGCCATCAATGCCGCGCGCGCCGATCTGCCGGCGAGCTTGCGCAGCAACCCGACGTATCACAAGGTCAATCCGGCCGACGCGCCGATTCTGATTCTGGCGCTCACCTCGAAGACGCTGACCGCCGGGCAGTTGTACGACTCCGCGGCGACGGTGCTGCAGCAGTCGCTGTCGCAGGTGGACGGCGTCGGTGAGGTGGACGTGAGTGGCTCGGCGAATCCGGCCGTGCGCGTCGAACTCGAGCCGAATATGCTGTCCCACTACGGCATCGGTCTCGAGGACGTGCGCGCGGCGTTGGCCGCGGCGAATGCGAACAGCCCGAAAGGGTCGATCGAGTTCGGCGCGAACCGCGTGCAGATCTATACCAACGATCAGGCGAGCAAGGCGTCGCAGTATAAGGATCTGATCATCGCGTATCGCAACGGCTCGGCGGTGAAGCTGTCCGACGTCGCCGAGGTGGTCGATTCGGTCGAAGATCTGCGCAACCTTGGCCTCTTCAACGGCAAGCGTTCGGTGCTGGTGATTCTGTACCGTCAGCCGGGCGCGAACATTATCGACACCATTGACCGCGTGATGGCGATGCTGCCGCAACTGCACGCGTCGCTGCCGGCCGATGTCGATATCGCGCCGGCGGGCGATCGCTCGACCACGATCCGCGCGTCGCTGAAGGACACCGAGCGCACGCTGCTGATCGCCGTCGCCCTGGTCACGATGGTCGTGTTCCTGTTCCTGCGCAACTGGCGCGCAACGCTGATTCCGAGTATCGCCGTGCCGATTTCGATCATCGGTACGTTCGGCGCGATGTATATGCTGGGCTTTTCGATCGACAACTTATCGTTAATGGCCTTAACGATCGCGACCGGCTTCGTGGTCGACGACGCGATCGTGGTGCTGGAGAACATTTCACGGCATATCGAGAACGGCGTGCCGCGCATGAAGGCTTCGTTTCTCGGCGCGCGCGAGGTGGGCTTTACGGTGCTGTCGATCAGTATCTCGCTGGTCGCCGTGTTCCTGCCCATTCTGCTGATGGGCGGGATCGTCGGGCGGCTGTTCCGCGAGTTCGCGCTGACGCTGTCGCTGGCGATTGGCGTGTCGCTGATCGTCTCCCTCACCCTCACGCCGATGATGTGTTCGCGCCTGCTGCGCGAACCGCACGAGCAGAAGGAAGAAGGCCGTTTCGCGCAGTGGCTGGAACGCGGCTTCGCGAAGATGCAGCGCGGCTACGAGCGCACGCTGGGATGGGCGCTGCTGCATCCGCGTTTGATCGTGACGATTCTGATCGCGACGATCGGGCTGAACGTGTGGCTGTACATCATCGTGCCGAAGGGCTTCTTTCCGCAGCAGGACACGGGGCGCATGATCGGCGGCATTCAGGCCGACCAGAGCACGTCGTTCCAGGCGATGAAAGGCAAGTTCTCGGAGATGATGGAGATCGTCGGCAAGAATCCCGCCGTGGATAGCGTGGCCGGCTTTACCGGTGGACGGCAGACCAACTCCGGGTTCATGTTCGTGACGCTGAAGCCGAAGAGCGAGCGCAAGTTGTCGGCGGATCAGGTGATCCAGCAACTACGCGCCCCGCTCGGCGACGTAGCCGGCGCGCGGACGTTCTTGCAGGCGGTGCAGGATATTCGCGTCGGCGGACGGCAATCGAACGCGCAATATCAGTTCACGTTGCTCGCCGATTCGACGCCCGACCTGTACAAGTGGGGGCCGTTGCTGACCGAAGCGCTGCAGGCGCGCCCTGAACTCGCCGATGTGAATTCGGACCAGCAGCAAGGCGGCCTTGAAGCGATGGTGACGATCGATCGCGCGACGGCTTCGCGGTTGGGGATCAAGCCGGCGCAGATCGATAACACCTTGTATGACGCGTTCGGGCAGCGTCAGGTGTCGACGATTTATAACCCGTTGAACCAGTATCACGTTGTGATGGAAGTCGCGCCGAAATACTGGCAGAGCCCGGATATGCTGAAGCAGATTTACGTCAGTACGTCGGGCGGGAGTGCTAGCGGTGCGCAGACCACAAACGCGCCGGCGGGGACGGTGACCGCTGCTGCTGCGGCGATTACTTCCACTAGTGCGTCTACGGGTGGTGCGGCGGGGACTACGGCTTCCAGCGTGGCAAGCATTGCTGCTGATTCGGCGCGGAATCAGGCGATCAACTCAATTGCGGCGAGTGGGAAGTCGAGTGCTTCTTCTGGGGCGGCTGTGTCGACTTCCAAGGAGACGATGGTGCCGTTGTCGGCGATCGCCAGTTTTGGGCCGGGGAATACGCCGCTGTCCGTGAACCATCAGAGCCAGTTTGTTGCTTCGACTATTTCGTTTAATTTGCCGCCGGGTGTGTCACTGTCGACGGCGACTCAGGCGATTTACGACACGATGGCTCAGATCGGGATGCCCGGCACCATTCATGGCAGCTTCCAGGGCACCGCCCAGGCGTTTCAACAGTCGATGTCGGATCAGCCAATTTTGATTCTGGCTGCGCTGGCGGCGGTTTATATCGTGCTTGGGATGCTTTATGAGAGCTATATTCATCCGCTCACGATTCTGTCGACTTTGCCTTCGGCGGGGGTTGGGGCTCTGCTGGCTTTGTTGCTGTTCAGGACTGAGTTCAGCATCATTGCTCTTATTGGCGTGATTCTTCTCATTGGTATCGTTAAGAAGAATGCCATCATGATGGTGGACTTTGCTATTGAGGCTTCTCGGCAAGGGCTGTCCTCTCGCGATGCGATTCATCAAGCGTGTTTGCTGCGGTTTCGGCCGATTATGATGACGACTTGTGCTGCTTTGCTTGGGGCCTTGCCGCTGGCTTTTGGGCGCGGAGAAGGGGCTGAGTTGAGGGCGCCTCTGGGCATTGCTATCGTCGGCGGGTTGATCGTCAGTCAAATGCTCACGCTTTACACCACGCCTGTTGTTTATCTTTATATGGATCGGATTCGGGTGCGGTGGGAGTCCAGGAAGGCTCGGCGGCAGCGGCCTGCGGCGGTTTGATTTTTTTTGCCTGCGCGGCGCTTTTGGTTGGGTGCGTGTGGTGTTGGCCTCTCCTTGCTTTCTTAGTGGTCTATTAGCGTTGCCCCTGTGCGGGGCGGCACTAACTTCTCTTTGCCGCGGCAAAGAGAAGTCAGCAAGAGAAAGCCGCTCACACCGCTAATTCTTAAGTGGGTTTCTCGCACAGCCACGGTAGTGGCTCATCTGGAATCTGTGTCCTCGCACATTCGGCGTTCGTGGCACAGCAGTCATTCTTCCGGCGGCGCTGCGCGCGCCGTGGCGGTCGTTCACGCACCGCCTCTGCTAAGGGGGTCCTTGCGCAGTCACGGTAGTGGCTCATCTGGAATCTGGGTTCTCGCACATTCCGCGTCCGTGACACAGCAGTCATTCTTCCGGCAGCGCTACGCGCGCCGCGGCGGTCGTTCACGCACCGCCAGCTCTTTAACGGGTTTCTCGCTCAGGCACGGTAGTGGCACATCTGGAATCTGGGTTCTCGCACACTCTGCGTCAAATCGCGCTGCGGTAGTCCCCAATCGGCGAGCGCGCACTCAGCGAATCGGACACCCAAAATCGAGTGCCCGTTCAAGCTCCCGAGGGCAATTCATGATCGCGTCTCTTTCATCGGCCGTGAGCCAACCTTAGTGCGCTACCACCCCGCGCCGCGATGAAGTCTTGGTGCGAACTCGCTTGCTCGGCATCGGCCCGGTCACAGGGGTATTCTCGCCGCTGTCGGATGCCCGTTGCCCCGCCGTCGTCAGAAGCTCCGTTGCGTGACGCGCCGTCAGATGCATTTGAGGAACACCCTTCGCATCCAGCGCGATGATGCCGTACAACTCCCGGTCCACCTCGACTTCTTGACGATAGTCTTCGCCGGTTTCGATCCAGAGTCCCAGAAGCGTGCGCTGGCGATGTCTCTCGTCGAGCGTGATAGCCGGGTTCTGATAAATCGAAGTTGCCAGCGTCAATAGTTTTTCCAGTTGATCTATTTGCCGCTCAATAAGACGGAAAGCCGATAGCGCAAGTTTTTCGTATTGAATGGCATCAACCGACGGGCGCAAAACGGTTCGAGAACTCTTGGGGGATTTACTCATGTGCGATCTCCAGTTGCTGACTTGGATCGCCCGACACTAGCCTGAAAAAATTGGGTGAGCGGGCACATTGGCAGGGTTCACAGACCGGTACGCAACGCCAAAAACCGGCGAGCCGTGAGGCTCCCCCGCCAAGGCCCGCCCAATGGAAAGAGACGTGCAAAGGCAGCCGCACGCCTGCGCTAGCAGGCCTGTGGGACGTTGCGTTTAACAGGCTGTGAAACCCGTTTGTCGTGACATACACGACAAAACGAGTCTAAAACGTAAGGCATCAGGAGTGATCGCCCGCCTAGGCTAAATGGCGCACGGCGGCCTCATTTCCGAAATTTCCCAACGTGCTTGTCAGCGCGCCAAGAACCCCTTGATGCCGAACGGATCAGCGTCACTCATTCGCCGCGACGGGTACATGAAGTACCTTGACGACGCGCGCGGTGCCACCGGAAGAATGACTGCTGTGTCACGAACGCGGAGTGTGCGAGAGCACAGATTCCAGACGCACCACTACCGCTGCTGCGCAAGGGACCCGCTTAGCAGGGGCCGTACATGAACGACCGCCACGGCGCGCGCAGCGCCGCCGGAAGAATGACTGCTGTGTCACGACCGCGGAGTGCGCGAGAGCACGGATTCCAGATGCACCACTACCGTGGCTGCGCGGGGGACCCGCTTATGAGCTGGCGGTGTGAGCCGCTTTCTTTTGCTTACTTTGCTTTGCGGCAGGCAAAGAAAAGTGAGTGCCGCCCCGCACAGGGGCAACGCTAATAGACCACTAAGACAGCAAGGAAAGGCCAACATCCGAAGAACCCACCCAAAGCACCCCGCAGGCAAAAATCAAAGCTTCTGCTCCACAGCGAGCAACAAAATCCGAGTCCACTGCCTGGCTTGCCGCTCACTGGTCATGGGCAGAAGCCAGACTTGACGCTTAGGGTCTTTAACCGTAAGAGCGACCTGAGACTGCCCACCTTGAACCTGCACCTCGGCCCCAAGCAAATCGGCAAAAATATAAGCCCCGAACTGATCGCCGAGCCGAACCTCACAGAGCCTTTTGCCGGCAGCAAGCCGAACAGAGCCCCAATCACCTTGCAGCAAATGAGTCCAATCGCCGTCGCGAACATTAGCCGCCACATCCCGACGACGCCGCCACCAAACAGCAACAGCAGCGACCAAGATCAAAGCCGCCAGCACGGCAACGCCAACCGCGACACCCAACCCAAAAGCCGCCTGCAAGGCATAAAACGCCCGCACGGCGCCATAAACCACCGCGCCGAGCGCAAAGAGAACGACAAGAATCGGCATCACAAGCTCACAAGACAAAGAACTTCAGCCTAGCACGAGCAACGCCTCTCCCTCACCGCAAAAAACCATTGCAGAAACTGCGCCAGAGGCACCCACAACTCCTATTGCTGCGGATGCGCCGCCGCCCATTCCTTAACAGCCTTGAGCGTATTCTCAACATGCTTCTCAGGCGACAGACTCGTGTACTCGTAAATAATCTTCCCATCCGGCGCGATCACATACGACACGCGATTCGCCATCGACGCATGCATCGGAAACCCCGCGTCATACGCGCCGATCACCTTCGAATCCGCATCCGCCGCGACCGGGAATTTACTCCGGCATTCACTCACGGAAAACTTCGTCAACGTATCGATGTTGTCATGCGACACGCCAATCACCGTCGCACCGTACTTCTTGTACTCATCGACCGCCTCTGCGAACTCATGCGCCTCGATCGTGCAACCCTTGGTAAAAGCCGCCGGATAGAAATACAGCACCACCGGCCCTTTCTTCAACTCATCGGCGAGCGAATAGGTATAGGTCTTACCACCCAGCGAAGCCTCAGCAGTGAAAGCCGGCGCGGCATCGCCCGGCTTGAGCGTCGCCGAGGCCGTCAGCGAATAGATCGCGAAGCCGGCCGACATGACAGCGGCGAGCGCCATCGGTATGAATCTCTTCTTCATTTGCGGTTCCTCCGAGCGTTGATGCACGCGATTCGTCCAATGAGTCCATGACCGCGCCGCCGGACAGCACAACAGATCGACAGATCGACAGCACGGCTACGGTCGCAGCACGCTATTGGACCACGTACCTGCAAGGTACGCACGATCGCATCGAAGGGATGCAAAAGAAAGGGAATATAAGCTCGCGGGTTTAACCCGAAGCCCGAGCCACAACCCGAAGCAAAGCCCGAATCAAAGCAACAAAGCAACAAAGCAACAATGCGGCGACGCAATAACCCGTGCCCCCGCTCAAGCCGCCTCTTCGATATGCGCCCCGAACCAGGCCGCCGCCGACAGATTCAACTCCGCCAGCACCTCAGGCGTCAACGCCGCAAACCCCGCAGGCGCATCGACCGCCGCGGCTATCTCCGCCGCATCAATCCCCTCGCCCGCCGCCTCCGCCAGCCGCAGCAAGGCCCCGAGCGGCCCACTGCGCGACACGATCGCATCACGAATCGGCGGCGCGAGCCCCAGCTTCTCCAGCACCACCGCCGGCGTGCTGCCCACCACCACATGTACCAGCGAAAAAATCCCGGTCATGAAGGCTGCATCGGCAAAATCATCGTCCGACGGCCGCAGCCACCCCGCCGCCAGCTCCATAAACCGCGACCGTGTACCAGCGAGTTGCACCAGCGGATCGGCGCGCCACGGCAGATCGCCACTATCCGCATACAGCAACAGTTGCGCCCAGCGCGCAATCTGCCGCGTCCCGGTTGCAATGATCGCCTCGCGCAACGACGAGATATTCCGCCCCAACCCGAAGGCGCTCGAATTGACCAGCCGCATCAACTGCACCACCACGCTGGGATTGAGCTTCAGCTCCGCTTCCAGCTCGAAGATCCCCGCATCGCGCGACAGTAGCGCCAGCAGCCGCAGCAAGCCCGGCCGTGGCGACCGGTTACGCGGCGCGGCCAGCACCTGCGGCCGCGCGAAGAAATACCCCTGAAACAGATCGAAGCCCAGATCGCGGGCCAGCTCGAAGTCTTCCCGCGTCTCGACCTTCTCCGCAATCAGCGTCTTGCCCTGCGCCCGCAGCATCGACGCCAGCTTCGGCAGCGCGGCCCGCTCGGTCAGCAAAAAGTCGATCTTGACGATATCCGCATAAGGCAGCGCGGCGAGCACATCGTCCGTCAGTTCGACCACGTCGTCGAGCGCCACCTGAAACCCGGCCCGGCGCAACTCGCCCAGCCGGCGCGCGAGGTGCGCGTCGAATTTCACGGTTTCGAGGATTTCGAGCACGAAGCGCTCGGGCGGCATCAGATGGATGATGTCGTTGAACAGCAGCGCGCGGTCGATATTGACGAAGCCGCGATGCAGCCCCAGCGCCGCCTGCACGCCGATCCCGCCGATCGCGCGGGCCACCACCTGGGCGGTCGCCTGGGCGTCGTCGGTGACTTCGGCATAGTTATGCGCGCCGGCGCGGAACAAAAGCTCGTAGGCACTCAGCGCGCCGTGGCGATCGAGGATTGGCTGGCGGCCGAGGTAGACAAACTGCGCGGCGGACGCCTGTTCGGCGTGGTCGGCGGTTGAGTCAAGCACCTCGAGTCGGGGGATGGCCCAGACAGATTGGCGTTCAGACATGGATCACAGGAGCAAGTATTCAAAAAACGACGCGGCAACAACCTCACAGTCGTACCGCACAACGGGTATGAATCATTAACGGACAACCGGCCATCCCACTTTAATGGAATCGACGCCGCGCGACGCCGCGGTTCCCTTACCGCGTGTTTTTTTTAGTAGCGGCTAAAGATTTCCCGCCGACGGTCGTTATCTCGTTCTGATGGGGCGGCCTGATAACCTTTCGGCCGTCCGATCCCGGCGGCGAGCAAAGCGCCCCGCCTGCAGACGAATACAGGTTGCCAGCGACAAACATGGAAGCGAACAGGATCACCGCGCCCCGCCGGGGCTCCTTGCGCACGGTCATGGACCGGCTTCGTGCGTTCGGCCGGCGTGCGGACGTCAAACCGCAGACGGCCTCGAGCCGTGCTGCGCAACTGGAACAGGTGGTCGGCGCCGTCGACCTGCTGGCGCACATCGACGACGAGCTGCGCTTCATCTACGTCTCCGATGCCAGCCTGCGCTTCATCGGCTATCACCGCGAGTACCTCGAGACCATCACGCTGCACGATCTGGTGGCAGCGGCCGACGTGCCGCGCCTCGACGCGCTGCTGACGCTCGCGGCGACCACCGGCAACGTCGAGAAAGCCACGCTGGGCCTGATCAAGTCGCTGACCTACCCGATCACCGTCGAACTGCGCGTGGTGCGAAGCAGCCACGACGGCACCGACGGCTATGCGATCGCCGGCTTCGATGTGTCCGCCTGGCGCGCAACCGAGGAACGTCTGACCCAGGCGCTGCATCTGGACCGCCTGACCAATCTGGCCAACCAGTCGGCGCTGATCCCGGCGCTGCTCGACGCCCAACTGCAAGCGGACGCGCACGGCACGCCGACCGCCCTCCTGCTGCTCGACCTCGACGACTACCAGCGCGTCAACCGCGCGCTCGGCTACGATGCCGGCGACGAAATGCTGCGCGACACGTCGCGACGTCTGCTGAACATGACGAGCCCCAACGAAACGGTGGCGCGCGTGGCCAGCGACGAGTTCGCGATCCTGGTCAAACCTGCCGCCAACCGCACCGACGCGGCGGCCGCCGCCGAGGCACTGGCGCGGCGTCTGCTGACCGCGATCCAGCAACCCTATGTGTATAGCGGCCAGCAGGTTCACCTGTCGGCGAGCATCGGCATCGCGCTCTATCCGGACGTGCGCCACGCCAACGACAACGCCAGCCACGACACCCATCTGCTGCGCTGGGCCGACCATGCGTTGCTGCAGGCCAAGGCGGCCGGCGGCAACACGCTCGCCTTCTATGTCCCGGACGACAACCCGGCCGACGCCGAACGTCTGAAGCTCGAAGCCGATCTGTACGACGGCGTGCGCAATGGCGAATTCTCACTGCACTTCCAGCCGATCACGAGCAGCCGCACGCACGGCGTGGTCGGCGTCGAGGCGCTGATCCGCTGGTTGCATCCGGTACACGGTCTGGTGCCGCCGTCGATGTTCATTCCGCTCGCGGAATCGATCGGCCTGATCAACTTCCTCGGCAACTGGGTGTTGAAGGTGGCCTGCATGCAACTGATCCAGTGGGACGCGAAGGGAATCTCGCTGCAATACGTCGCCGTCAACGTGTCGCCGCAGCAATTCCGCGATCCGCGTTTCAAGGACTCGGTGCGCGAAGCGATCGAGCTGACCGGCATCGACCCGCGCCGCCTCGTGTTCGAGATCACCGAAAGCCTGCTGATGCACGACCCGGCGCACGCCAAGGGCCTGCTCGAAGAATTGACGGCGATGGGCATCCGTTTTGCGGTCGACGATTTCGGCACCGGCTATTCGAGTCTGGCTTACCTGCAACGATTCCCCCTGGCCAAACTCAAGATCGACAGGAGTTTTGTCGAGAATCTGCTAACCTCCCGGAACGATCAGGCAATCGTTAGCGCGGTCGTCGGACTGGCGCAGACACTTGATCTCGAACTGGTCGCCGAGGGCGTCGAAACGGAAGAGCAGCGCGCGCTGCTCACCGAGATGGGCTGTGACCATATTCAGGGGTGGCTAGTCTGCAAGGCGTTGCCCTCCGACGAACTCGCGCAGCGTTTCGAAGCGCGCACGCTTCACTTGCATACCGCGTAGCAATGCAGGTCGAGCGCTCAGGTAGCGGATCATGCAGCGGAACAAGCCGGTCTACCAGGACTGGCGTGGCACTCATTGGAACATGTATGGCTTTGGCGGGACTCACATGGTAAAGGCGGCGGTGCTCGACCGGCTCTGGACGCGAATGAGCGAGCGCGGCGATTTCCCCATGCTGTCGCAATCGCTGCGCACCACCATGGCGGCGATGAACAATGACGACCTCGACTTCACCGGCCTCGTGCAGGTGGTCCTGTCGGATTTCGCCCTGACGCAAAAGGTGCTGCGACTCGCCAACTCGGCGATGTATATGGCGTTCGGCGGCAACATCACCACGGTGTCGCGCGCGCTGATGGTGCTCGGCATGGATGCGGTCGGCCACCTCGTGGTTGGCCTGAAGATCGTCGATCACTTCCATCACAGCGCGCCGCGCCGCATCGACGCGAAACTCGAACTGAACCGCACCCTGCTGTCGGGCTGCGTCGCGCGCAAGCTGACCGAGCGCGGCGATCTGCGCGCCGGCGAAGAAGCGGTGGTGTGCACGTTGATGCGGCAGATCGGCAAGCTGCTGGTGGTGTTCTATCTCGACGCGGAGTGGGATCAGATTCGCCGCCATATCGACGCCGGCACGCTCGAAACCGATGCCTGCGTGCTGGTGCTCGGCGTGACCTTCGACGAAATCGGCGAAGAAGCCGCGGTGCGCTGGCGCCTGCCGGACATGATCCGCTCGGGCATGGGCGAGTTCGATCCGCAAGATACCGAACAGCCGCGTCAGGTGCAGTGGCTGCGCGCCATCACCAATTACTCGACGGCGGTGGCCGGCGTGCTCACCCAGCAGAACATGCCGGATTGGGAGCGCGAGCAACGCATCGCCGAACTGGCGCAGGAATATAGCCGCGTCCTGAACACCGACCCCGAAGTGCTGCTCGAAATGAGCCTCGCGCTCGCCCGCGAAGAAGGCGGTGACGGCGTGATGGCCGAGATCGTCGAGTTGCGCGCGAACGCGGACGCGATTGCCCGCGAAGCGCTCAGCCCGGAAGATCGCATCGCGGTCGGCGTCGAGGATCTGCGCGGCCTGCCCGACGGCAGCCCGCTCGCGCCGGCACTCGCGCTCGCGGCCGAAACCGTGCTGGCCGGCCTGGGTTTTGCGCGCACGGTGGTGTTCGTCAAGCACAGCAACGGCACGTTCAAGGCGCGCCTGGGCCTGGGTCCGAAGATCGACGCGGCGCTCCCCAGACTGAGCTTCAACACCGCGTTCGAGCCCGACGTGTTCCATCTCGCGATCGCGAACTCGGTGGGCATCTTCATCGAGAACGCGCGCGATCCGAAAATGGTCGCGCGGCTGCCGGAATGGTTCCGCCGCTCGTTCGACGACGCCCGCGCCTTCGTGCTGCTACCGGTGGTCGACGAAAGCGATCAGACGGTCGCGCTACTCTACGGCGACTGGTCTCACACGCAGGAGCCACGACGAATTTCTCAAAAGGAAATGAGCGTCCTGAATGAATTGGCCAAGGAGTTAGGCCGTTTTTTCGGCCTGGGGCAGATGCGGGAAATGGAGACGATGTGAAGACCTGGCGAGATCGTTAATCGCCACGCTTCACTCTCCTGATTCTGGATTTGCCCGACGCCGGGTTTCAATAGATGTGCCGAGGCCGGCATGCAGCGCATGCCGGCCTTGCTGTTTCAGCCTTTTACGATCGAACGCCTTCGTTCCGCGACGCTCAATCCTCGATGCGTTCCAGCCCTTCCGCGCTGCGATCCGCGACACCGGCCCATGCGCCCGCGGCCAGTCCCATCTGCGCGACCTCTTCCACCGTCAACGGCTTCAGACGCTCGCACAGCATGGCGATCTCGTCCCACGCGCCGCGCTCGAGTGCCTCGACCGCGCTCAGCAACAGACCCAACACGCCTTCGCGTTGCAGAATCGCGGATTGAATCGGACGCGACAGCGTCAGCACGTTCAGCGTGCTTTCGAGCGAACCACCGAACACCGCGTCGACGAATGAAAACACGCCGGTCAGGAAGGCCGCGTCCGCTTCGTCGCGACCGGCTTCGGGCAGACGTTCGATTGCCAGTTCCATGAAGCGCGCGCGGGTCGCCGCGAGTTGCAGCAACGGATCGTCTTCGAGCGCGACCTTGCGGCCGTCGGCGTAGAGCAGCAACTGCGTCCAGCGCGCGATACGGTCGGTGCCGGTCGCGTTGATCGCGTCGCGCAGCGTCGTCACTTTGTGGCCGACTGCCAGGCCGCTCGAATTCGCCAGCTTCATCAGATGCATCACGAGCACCGGATTCAGCTTCAACTCGGCTTCGAGTTGCGCGACGGTCGGCTCGCCCGCCAGCAATTGCAGCAGATTCAGCAACGCATGACGCGGCGCGCTGACACGACGCGTCATCGAGGTCTGCGGACGCGCGAAAAAGTAACCCTGGAAACGATCGAAGCCGAGACCATGCGCGGTCTCGAAGTCGGCCTGCGCATCGAGACCCGTCGCGATCAACAGCTTGCCCGCCGACTTCAGCACGCTCGCCAGTTTCGGCAGCAACGCGGCCGGCGCACGCGCGATGTCGATCTTCACGGCGTCGACGTACGGCAGCAGTTTGGCGAACGTTTCGTTGGGCTGGATCACGTCGTCGAGCACGAAGCGATAGCGGCGGCCATGCAGTTGCACGATGCGCAGAATCAGCGCGTCATCGACGACCATCGACGGCGACAGTTCGAGCATGAAACGCTCGGCGGGCAAGCGCAGGATCGCATCGTCGAGCAGCATCTCGCGGCTTACATCGACGTAAGCCGGATGACCCGTGAGCGCGCCACGCAGATTGCCGTGGATCAAGCCGCGAATCACGGCTCGCATCACTAACTGTGCGGGATCGGGTGCGCGGTTCGCTTGCGCGTCGGCGTCAGTGTCGGGAGTTGCTTCGGTTCCGGTTGCGGTTCCGGCTTGTGCAGCCGCCGCAGTTGCAGCGATTGCATCAGCCGCGGCGCTCGTGGCGTCCGCCGGCGTATTCGCCGCGTCCGCACTCACCGGCACTGCCGGCTCGAGCACCTTGATTTCGTAGCCGCACAGCATGCCATCACGATTCAGGATCGGCTGACGCGCGAAGCTGGCATTGAGTTGCGCATCGTCCGCAGCGCTGGTGTGGCTCGGATTCTCGATTGCGACGTTGGTCATTCAGGTCATCCCCCGCTCAGCGCCACCCGGCGCCGCCTGCTGTATTTTGGTTTTGCCGCATTCAACGCACGCCGTTCAAGGTCCAAAGACCCGCGGCGCCCGCGATGCGCCCGGCGATTTTAGCGCAGCGCGCCATGCCCGGACATGTCAATGAAGCAATATCTCGAAATAATTGGAGAGACGTCGGAAAGAGCTACCGCGCGGAATCGACGATACTGTGATGCGGTGCAACAGCGTTCCTCCTGCCTTTAACCACCAAGGAAAAATATGGACGTCAAAAGCGTGCTGTCGAATGCCTTCGCGATGCCGATCACGAGCCCGGCATTTCCCATGGGCCCGTATCGTTTCATCAATCGCGAGTTCCTGATCATCACCTACCGCACTGATCCGGACAAACTGCGCGCGGTGGTGCCCGAGCCGCTCGAAATCGGTGAGCCGCTGGTGCACTACGAGTTCATCCGTATGCCGGACTCGACCGGCTTCGGCGACTACACGGAAAGCGGCCAGGTGATTCCGGTGTCGTATAACGGCGTGGCGGGCGGCTACACGCTCGCCATGTATCTGGACGATCATCCGCCGATCGCCGGCGGTCGCGAATTGTGGGGCTTTCCGAAGAAGCTCGCGAGTCCGGTGCTATCGGTTCATACCGACACGCTCGTCGGCACGCTCGATTACGGCCCGGTGCGAATCGCCACGGGCACGATGGGCTACAAGCATCGGCAGCTCGACCTCGCGCAGCAGAAGAAGCGCCTGGAAACGCCGAATTTTCTGTTGAAGGTGATTCCGCACGTGGACGGCACGCCGCGCATTTGCGAACTGGTGCGTTACTACCTGCAGGACATCGATCTGAAAGGCGCATGGACCGGTCCGGCCGCGCTCGAACTGGCGCCGCACGCGCTGGCGCCCGTCGCGGAATTGCCGGTGCTGGAGATCGTCGAGGCGCGGCATCTGCTCGCCGACCTGACGCTCGGTCTCGGCGAGGTGGTGTTCGATTATCTCGACCAGCCGAAGGCGAACGCGCGGTGAGTTGCAGGTGAGGTGCTGTTGGGCGATGCCCTGACAGTGACGCGCGGTGATGCAAAGACGCAGTGCCGCCTCATAAGCAAAACGGCAGCTCACGCTGCCGTTTTGCTGTCCATCCGAAGCAGCGTGCTGCTTCGATTGGCGCTTTACTTCAACACCACCTTCACATCGAAGTACTTCGCGGCCAGACGGTCGATCGTGCCGTCCGCCTTCAGTGCCTTCAGCGCCTGGTTCAGCTCGTCCTTCAGCGCCTTGTCGCCCTTGCGGATGCCGTAGCCGACGCCCGCGCCGAGCAGCTTCTCGTCGCTCACAGCCGGACCCGCGAAGTCGAAGCCCGCACCCTGCGGCTTCTTCAGGAAACCCTTCGAAGCGGCCTCCGCGTCCTGGAACGACGCGTCCAGACGACCCGACGCCAGGTCGGCGTAGATCTGGTCCTGCGTCTGATACGGCACGACGTCGACACCGGCCGGCGCCCAACGCGCCTTCGCGTAGGTTTCCTGGATCGTGCCCTGCAGCACGCCGACGTGCTTGCCCTTCAGCGAAGCCGGCGTCGGCAGCAGACCGCTGCCCTTCTTCGCGATCATCTGATTCGGGATCGTGTAGATCGGATCGGTGAAGTCGATCGCCTGACGGCGTTGTTCGGTGATCGTCATGTCCGAGTTGATCGCGTCGAACTTACGCGCCTGCAATGCGGGGATCAGACCGTCGAACGCGTTCTCGACCCACACGCATTTCACTTTCAGCTTCGCGCACACGGCGTTGCCGACATCGATATCGAAACCTTGCAGTTCGCCCGACGGCGACTTCGATTCGAACGGCGCATACGACGCCTCGACGCCGAAACGCACTTCCTTGAGATCCGCCGCGGATGCGGAGCCTGCCGCGGCCGTTGCCGTCGCGAACAGCGCGAGCGCAGCCATGTTTCGCCAATTCATCTTCATTACGGGTGTTCCTCTACGGTATTGAATAAGACGGAGCCGAATCCGGGCAAGTATCATTGCCGCGCCAAAAATGCGATTCAAACTCGTGCGGCCGGTGTGGTGCAGCGCAACAGCCGCGAGGCCGGGATTGTACAGGCTTCGTGGGCCACGCCTGGCGGGCGGGGCCTGGCGCGGTCATCGGAAGTGTGCGAATCGATGCACCTCAAACGTGCAAAATTGTGTCGCGATTAGGCAAGGGGAATCGATTCAAGGGAGACGGCGTGAGCGGCAATAGCGCCACCCACTTTGCGTTTAAGGTACCAAGCAGACAAAGCGCCTTAATCCATTTCGCCCAAAAGCCGCCGTTGCCCTTGACGCCCCCAAATGCCGTCAATGCGAGATGACCGAAAAGACATCGGAAAGATCGTTTGAAAAATCCGTGGGTATGCCGAGCACATATTTAATTTCCATAAATTTATGCCACTTCACACTTACGGGCATCGAACATCTGGTCCATCGGTCTGGAGTTTCGTAAAATCGCGCCGAGCGCGGTCGCTCGTTTAGCTAACACGAAGAGGCTGTATGGGAGCGCAGGACATAATCGGGGCAATAACTGGCGGACTCGTCCAGAGTGATCGCCTGCTGAAGCTGGATACGTCACTGGGAAATAATGTCCTGGTGCCCCAGCGAGTCGTTGGTCATTCTCGAATTGGCCGTCACTATGAGTTCACAGTTGATGTCGTGTCTACCTCCGATACGATTGAACTCAAGAAACTGATCGCCCAACCGGTTACGCTTTGGGTTCAGCAGACCGATAGGTCCTATCTGCCTCATCACGGCTATGTGCATACCGCGCGGCGTCTCGGATCGGACAGTGGCTTGACGAGTTATCAGATCGGTTTCGCATCGTGGATGCACTTTCTGCGCTTCCGTAAAGACGCGCGAATCTGGCAGGACAAGCCAGCCGACGAAATCCTGACCGACGTCTTCAACATACATCCGCAGGCTCAGGGTGCATTTCGCTTTGCCCTGAGCAAGCCCTTGCCCTCGCGTTCGTTCTGCATGCAATACGAGGACGACTGGAATTTCGTCCACCGATTGATGGAAAACGAGGGGCTATTCGGATACTTCGAGCAGGCCAGCGACGGACAGTCCCATACATTCATCCTCACGGACAGCGTGGACACGTTCCAGCCACTTTCGCCGCAGAGTGTTGAGTTCTATCGCGCGGGCACGAATAGCGAAGCCGATGCGCTAGTGCAGTGGTCGGGAACGCGAACACTTCAGAGCACGACGCTCACAACGCGCACCTTCGATTACAAGGCACCGGGCTCGTCCTTTAATCCGAAGGGCACCAACGTTCCGACGCTACCCACGCAGGGGAACTTACCCCAGCAGACTGAAGTGTATGAATACACGGGAGCCTATACCTACGGCAAACAGGACAGGGGCGATGCGCTGTCAAAAATCCGTATGGAAGAGTGGGAGTCGCGGGCAAAACGGTTCTATGGCTCAAGCGGTGTGCGTGGTGTCGATGCGGGTCGCTGGTTCGATCTGGATGATCATCCCGGCCATGCGACAGATAGCCAGCAAAACCGCCAGTTTGCGATTATCGAAACCGCCTGGTTCATCGAAAACAATCTGCCGGTGTCCAGTCAGGCTACCGATTTCCCGCACAGTCTGAAGAGCGAACTCGCCGCTGTAAAAGCTAACCATGCCGGTCTGAAAGTCACACACGCGGATGGCAGCGAAGGTTTCTTTTTCGTTGAGATCGAGGCACAACGCAAGGTGGTTGCATATCGCAGCCCCTTCGAACATCACAAGCCAGCAATGCACTTGCAGTCGGCAACTGTTGTCGGCCCTGCGAATGCAGAGGTCTATACCGATCCGCTGAATCGGATCAAGGTTCGCTTCCATTGGGATCGGCTCAATAGCGGCGACGAGAAAGCATCGTGTTGGGTGCGCGTCGCGATGTCCGATACCGGCGGCGGGTACGGTGGTGTGCATGTGCCAAGAGTCGGCGAAGAGGTCCTGATTAGCTGGATAGACGGCGATTGCGATAGACCCCTCGTAACAGGCCGTGTTTACAACGGCGCGACGAAACCGCATTGGCATTCCAACGGTCTGCTATCGGGCTACAAGTCAAAGGAATATCAAGGCAGCGGCTACAACCAGATGGTGATGGACGACTCCAGTGGTCAGAACCGTGTTCAGCTTTATTCAACGAGTACAAACGCACATTTGCATCTGGGTTACCTGATCGCACAGACCGGCAACACTCGCGGGGCCTATCTCGGCAGTGGCTTCGACCTGAAATCGGATGCTTACGGCGCGGTGCGTGCGGGCCAGGGCCTGTATGTCACAACCTACCCGTCGACCGAACAGCCACTGGATGCACGGCAAACAACCTCACAGTTAGTGAATTCGGAAAGCGTGCTGGAAGCGATGTCGAATGCCAGCACGACACATCAGGCAGAAAGCCTCAAAGATGGCTACGACTCGCTGAAGTCATACACGGACGCGACACAGAACAGCGTGTCGGGTTCGTCGTCAGGCGGTAACACAGCGGGCGGTGGAACCGGAAACGCGAATGCGTTCAAGGAACCAGTCATATTGGTCGGTAGCCCTTCCGGCATCGCCTTGTCCACGCAGAAATCTGTTCACATCGCCAGCGACGCACAGACCAACCTTGTGAGTGGACAGAGCACACATATCGCTACTGGTAAATCGCTCATTGCGAGCGTTGCGGAAAAGCTCAGCCTGTTTGTGCAAAACGCTGGGATGAAGCTCTTCGCGGCCAAGGGTAAGGTCGAAATCCAGGCGCACTCGGACAACATCGAACTGACGGCACAGAAGACGGTGAAGTTACTGTCCGCGACGGAAAAGATTGAGGCCGCAGCGAAGCAGGAAATCCTGCTGACATCGGGTGGCGCATACATTCGCATCAAGGACGGCAACATCGAAATTCATGCACCGGGCAAGATTGATATCAAGGGGAGTCAACATAGCTTCAACGGGCCGGCGGACATAAGCTATGCCTTGCCATCTCTTCCCCTCGCTGCTGCTGATGATGAAGAGATTGTCGAACAGAGTTTCGTGTTAATGGAGAACGGCACCACGCCGGTCGAAGGCTACCACTACGACCTATATAGCGACGGCGATCTCCATACGAAGAAAGGCCAATATTCCTCCGGCGAAACAGTGAGCGTTTCAGGGCAACCTTCCTTGAAACTAGTCACGTGGATCGCAGGAGACTCAGCAAGGAAAAGCGCATGACCAGTTCCAATCCCTCCGACACACAACTGACCGCAAGCGCTCCGGCGGCGGCACAGCCTATTGATGCGCAGACGAAGCAACTTGCGGCAATGGCTTACGGAGAAGCATCTTTACAGGACAATTCCGATGAAATGATGGCTATCGCTAGCGTCCTTGTGCGGCAACGCGACTCCCGCGGTTATTCCAACATGGCCACGTTCACAAAAAATGATCCAACATTTTCATTCGTGATTGGTGATGGCAACGCCCGCTACAACAAAATGATGAAGGCGACGGCTGATCAGATTGGGAAGGATCCTGCCATGCAGGCTGCAATCGCAGCCGCACGCAACGCATTGGCGGGCGGCCCAGATAAATCGAACGGCGCTTATTTTTGGGATGGCGCCGATATTAAGTCAAACTATGACAACCATTTTAAAGTAAGACACGGCATAAAAATTACCGATCCAAGTCATAACATATATGACATCAAGGATTCTACTAAACTGGTAATTTTATACAAGATCGTAAAAACCAAAGATAAAAAAACCAAAAAAGTAAAAACTGAAAAAGTCGAAACGGGACGTTATGACCACGTTTACGATTCAACAGCAGGCATCGGCGGGACAATTTTTTGGAAATACAATCAGCAATACCTGGACGTTACGGGTGGGAGTGAATATCGATGAAAAGCGCGTTCGCCGCAATGATCATGGTTGCATCCAGTATCGGATGGGCTGCCCCCCCAAGCGAAAACCTGGTTAAAAGTTGCCTTCAGGCACGGGCAGTCGCGCCCTCCGTTACCATCCGAAACATTAACGTCGACGAAATTTTCCAGGAGGATGACTATGCTGACGGATTCAATGCCGGCTATATCTTCAAATATGGGGGTGTCGATATTGGCTACGCCGAAAGAAAATCAGATAAGGCGTTAATTTATTCTGGAAAGATTTATCAACTGTCCAAGGCCATACCCATTGTAAATAACGACGAGGTTAAGCCAACGGCATTCAATCCGACACTAGCGCAATGGAGTGTTGCCAAAGAAGGAAAGCATCAGTATTTCTGTGTTGGTTTCAATTTTGACGGACTTGGACAGAGCGGCTCATTTCAAAATGTGCACGGAGGTTATCTCTTGAATTTAAAAAACAGGGATTTATATTTTGCTGTGCGTGACATCAGACAATGATTCTGGACGGGATAGGTGCGGTCCGTGCGAATCGCACCGTTGCCCGTTATCCGCCTGCTCTTACCTTAAGCCCCAATGCATCGAGCGAGTTTGTACGCGAGATGGAAATGGGTCTTAACTTTTCTGCGTGGCCTGGGTTAGGAGCGTGAAGAGTATCCGGCATCGGGTTTGCCGGATCACCGCTAGCAGGCAGGCGAGACGCGCCAAGCACGGCCAAATGCGCAGAAGGCCGCGTCGAGGATAGGGTTGAGTGCGCCCCGTGCGTGGCACCCGATAAAGACAACTCTGGCAAAGTTGGTCGTCTCGCGACACGTCAAGATCGCTGAACAGCGTGCACAGGTTGTTACCGAGCATTTTTGCGCCAAAGTTCTGCTGCCATACCTGGCAATCCAAGCGCGTGACAACTGGGAGGGACTGAAGTGATACGTATGGCAGGAGCGTTCATGATTGCTCTGTTGTCGCTCGTTAACTATGACGTGGCGATTGCGCAGACGCAGCCGTCGCAGGATGAACAGACGCTCTGCAGTGAAGACGAGTACGTCTATTTCAGTTGTCCGTTGGAGAATCAGAAGACGGTTTCCGTCTGCGCCAAGGACAACACCACTCCCAACCGAGGCTACGTACAGTATCGATACGGCAACAAGGGCGATGCATTCGCATTTCCACCTGAGAATGTTCCGCCGGCCAGAACGGTCAAGATCACCGACGTCTCCGAAGGCAGTATCCGTGGCCTGCATTTAAAGTTCTCGAAAGAACCGTACACGTACGTCGTGTCCTCGGTCTCGCCCGGTGATATCTATGTATCGAAAAATGGGAAGATTATTTTCGATAAAAAATGCAGGCCTCAAGCTACAAGAGTTTCTCGAACAAGATTTTCGACGGGCTCAACGAGGCACCCGTGACGAAAGTCGATATGCACTGAATGATGTTCATTGATCTGACCGGATCGCGAAGAGCAGAAACCGCTCCTACGCGACCGAGGGATAAAACGCACTACGACTGTGGAGCTGGCGGCGACACACTCACCCTGTGACGTTGATGCAGTCGTAAGCTCAGACGAGCTTCGACAACGTATCCTCGGTCGTGTCGACCACCAGCAAACCAGCACGCAAACCCGGCTTCACCGTCGCGTTCGGAAACACGAGACGTTCTTCCTCATGACGCACGATGTAACGATAGTCGCCGTCGCGGGCGAGCAGCGTGTCTTTCGCGAACGGCGTGAAATTGGCGACATCAGCCGCCACCAGCAACTCGAACGCATCGCTTTGCTTGGTGAGCTGATCGATCACGGTGAACACGCGCGGTAACTGCGCTGGCGCGTTGCCATGCGTGCCCGCCAGCAGATGACGCACCGCTTCATCCGCGCCTGAGAAACGCGCGAGATCGTTCTGTCCAAATGGCCGCACCTTGCCGAGTTCGAGCGTGCACGCTTCAGCGCCGCACGCGTGCGCGGTGAAATGCGAATACGTGTTGCCCTTGGTGGTGTGCAACAGCACCGCACTGATACGTGCTTCGCCGAGCCATTCGAACATCGCGCGCGAAAACGGCTTGCCGGTATGCGGCAGCAGCGCGAACTGCTCGAAAGCCGATGCGCGAATCGCCGTATGCATGTCGATATGCCAGCGCTCGCCGGGCGCGTTCGAGTCAGAAGCCGACGCCGAGGCCACCGCCGCCCCCGAACCCGAACCCGCGAAAAACCGCACCGCGGCCTGCTCCAACGCCGCAGCGCGCGGCGCTTCATAACTCTGCGGCACTTGCAGATGCCGCCCGCTAAACAACCGGTTCAAATCGTCATCGCGATAACGGCACGCGTCGCGCATGGCGTCGACATTGCCGAGAATCACCAGCAAGCGGCAAGTCAGCGCGGCGACGCCTTGCGCGATATCGCGCACCAGATACGACAGCAATTCGATCGGCGCCGTTTCATCGCCATGCACACCCGCCGACACCAGCACGCTGCGCATCGCGCCCTGCCCTTGCGCGGCGGGTTCGATCAACAGCACGCCGTCATCCAGCCACGACCAACGCGCGCCGCTATCACACACACCCTGCGTTTCATTCGCGGCAGGCCGCGTACCCGCTAGCGTGTAAGCGAGAAAATCGTCGAGCATGGCGACCGTCATACCGTGCTCAGCGCTGGAAGTCATACAGCGAACCCAGACCGAGAATCTGCGTCAGCTCGTCGAGCGCGGTGCGCGACTCGTGAAGCAGATGCGGATCGGTCAGATCGGACGGCGCGAGACGATCGCGATAGTGCTTCTCGATCCACGCATCCAGACGGCCGAACAGCGTGTCGTTGATCCACACGCCCGGCGTCACGGCCGCGCGCTCCGCGTCGTTCAGCACCACCCGCAGACGCAAGCACGCCGGGCCGCCGCCGTTCTTCATGCTTTCGCGCAGATCGAACACGAGCACGTCGTCGATCGGGCCGGTGTGCGACGTCAGATCGTCGAGGTACGCCGCCACCCGCGCATTTTCGCGGCATTCCTGCGGCACCACCAGTACCTGCTTGCCGTCGGGACGCGTCAGCAACTGGCTGTTGAACAGATACGACGTGACGGCATCGGACACGTTCACTTGCGCGTCCGGCACTTCGATCACGTTGAAGTCGGCCTTGAAACCCAGCAGCTTCGAGCGCAACTCGTCGTACACCGCGCTCTGGTCGACGAACGCCAGTTGATGACAGAACAACGTGTTGCGATTGCCCACCGCGATCACGTCGTTATGGAACACGCCCGCGTCGATCACGTCGGGGTTCTGCTGCGCATACACCGTGGCCGCCTCTTCGAGGCCGTGACGATGCGCGACCGCGCGGCTCGCCTCGAACGTCTGGCGTGCCGGGAAACGCTTCGGTTCCGGCCCGCGACGATACTCGCTGCGGCCATACACGAAGAATTCGACCCCACGTGTGCCGTATTCCGAGCAGAAGCGCGTGTGATTCGCGGCGCCCTCGTCGCCGAGCGCGGGCGTGCCGGGCAGCGCCTCGTGCACCGCGAAACGGTCGGCGTCGCTGAACATCGCGCGCAACGTGCGGCGCGTCGACTCATGCTCGATCGCGCGATGTAGCTTGCTGCACAGATTGGCCGGCGTGAAATGCACGCGGCCGTCCTGCGTATCGGCGGAGGGGCTCACGGTCGCCGCATTCGCGGTCCACATGGCCGACGCCGAACTCGCCGCCGCCAGCAACTCGGGCGCGTCTTTAGCCACGCGCGCGATCACCGTGGCGTCGTCGCCGGAGAAACCGAGTTCGCGCAACAGGCGCATCGACGGACGCTCCTGCGGCGGCAACACGCCCTGATGAAAACCGAGGTCGGCGAGTTGCTTCATCTTGCGCAGACCCTGCTTGGCGGCCGCCTTCGGATTCGCTACCGACTTCTCGTTGTTCTGCGACGCGACGTTGCCGAACGACAGTCCCGCGTAGTTGTGGGTCGGGCCGACCAGGCCGTCGAAATTGGCTTCAGTGGCTTGCATCGTCGATCCTTAGAATTGGAGGCCCGGCGAGACGCTCGCGGGCATTTGCAGTTGCGCGCTTTCGACGGAAGCCATCGGGAACGCGCAGTAATCGGCGGCGTAATACGCGCTCGGCCGATGGTTGCCGGAGCGCCCCGGACCGCCGAACGGCGCGCCGGAAGACGCCCCGTTGGTCGGCCGGTTCCAGTTGACGATACCGGCGCGGATGGTGCGCTGGAAATGCGTCCACAGGGCTTCGTCGTCGGCGAGCAGGCCTGCGGAGAGACCGAACTCGGTGTCGTTGGCCTTCTCGATCGCTTCGTCGAAACTGCCGTAGCGGATGATTTGCGCGAGCGGGCCGAAGTGCTCTTCGTCCGGCAGATCCTTCACGTGAGTCACGTCGAGAATCGCGGGCGTGACGAAGCCGAGGTTCGGGTCGCGCTGTTCCATTTTAAGCAGGGCGTTCGCACCGTCGGCGAGCAAACGTTCCTGCGCGGCGACTAGTCGCGAAGCCGCGCGCGCCGAAATCACCGCGCCCATGAACGGTTGCGGATCGGCGTTGTATTCGCCCACGGTAATGCGCGCGGTGACTTCCGCGAGACGCGCGAGAAATCGGTCGCCGAACGCGTCGTTCGGCACGAAAATCCGCCGTGCGCAGGTGCAGCGCTGCCCCGCCGACAGAAACGCCGACTGGATCGTGTGGTGCACGGCGGCGTCGACATCAGCCACAGGTCCAATCACGAGCGGATTGTTGCCGCCCATCTCCAGCGCCAGCACGATCTCAGGACGGCCGCCGAATTGCTTGTGCAGCAGCGTGCCGGTATCCGAGCTGCCGGTAAAGAACAGGCCGTCGATCTGCCGATGATTCGCCAGCGCAATACCCGTCTCTTTCTCGCCTTGTACGAGGTTCAGCACGCCCGTCGGCAAGCCCGCATCACGCCAGATCTGCACGGTGAGCGCCGCGACAGCCGGCGCCAGCTCGGACGGTTTGAACACGACCGCATTACCCGCAATCAACGCCGGCACGATATGTCCATTCGGCAAATGGCCCGGAAAGTTATACGGCCCGAACACCGCCACCACGCCATGCGGACGATGCCGCAACACGGCGGTGCCGTCGGCCATGGCGGAGCGCTTTTCGCCGGTGCGTTCGTTATAGGCCTGAATCGAAATCTCGACCTTCGCGGCCATCGACGCCGCTTCGGTACGCGCTTCCCACAACGGCTTGCCCGTC
This sequence comes from Burkholderia sp. 9120, assembly GCF_000745015.1. Classification (NCBI taxonomy): domain Bacteria; kingdom Pseudomonadati; phylum Pseudomonadota; class Betaproteobacteria; order Burkholderiales; family Burkholderiaceae; genus Burkholderia; species Burkholderia sp. 9120. Next base: position 773,130 of record NZ_JQNA01000002.1, read on the forward strand.
TCACGGCCAATCGCTTCGGCCAGCGCTTCCTTGCGTTCGGTCACGAGTGCAGCGAAGCGGCGCACCACGCCGCAACGCTCGTCGAGGCTCAACGCCGACCACGCGGCGAACGCGCGGCGCGCGCTGCGCACGGCGCGATCGACGTCGTCCGCCGACGCGCTATGGCCTTCCCACACCGTCGCGCCCGTACCGGGGTTACGCGACGCGAAAACGGGTCCTGTGCCGGCGGCCCATTCGCCGTCGATGAAAAGCTCGCTCATGATCATCCTTGTTTGTGTTTCTGCGGCAGCACGCGCACGAGGTCGCCTGCCTTGACGTCGAGCGCGGCGGCTTCGGCGGCGCTCAGGCGGAACACGCCGTCCTGCGGCACGCCCGCCACCACGCCGACGCGAAAATCGCCGAGCGACGTGTTCGATACCATCGACTTCGGCCCATCCTTCAACGCATCCGAAGTCGCGGCGGCGATCTCAACCGGCACCAGCACGCTCTCGCGCACCGTGCGCAAGTCGGCGATATGGCATTCGAGCACCGGACCGGCGTCGAAAATATCGACGTGATTCTCGTAACGTAGCCCTTCCGTTTCGAGCATGCGGCGCGCCGGAATCGTGTCGTTGTGCGTGAGACCGACGCAGTCCTGCGCCTCCTGCGGCAACAACTCGACATACACCGGATAGCGCGGCATCAGCTCGGCGAGGAACGCCTTGCGGCCGTGCGAACTCAGATAGTCCGCCGCGTTGAAATCGATCTGATAGAAATGCGAGCCGACCGCGCGCCAGAACGGCGACGTGCCGTCGGCATCGAAATGACCGCGCAATTCCGCGCACAGACGCTGCGGAAACCGCTCGCGGAACTGCGCGAGAAACATGAAGCGCGAGCGCGACAGCAAACCGCCCACCCCGCTCGTGCGATAACGCGGGCTCAGGAACAGCGAGCAGACTTCGGCGTAACCCGTCAGGTCGTGCGAGATGTTCAGCGCGCGCATCCGCGTCCAGATGCCGAGGTCCTGGCTCGCGTGCACCACCGTGCTCACGCGATAGTTGTAGAACGGCTGTTGCAGACCGACCGCCGTTTCGATACCGCACACGCCGGCTACGTCGCCGGTGTCGGTGTCTTCCATCACGAAGAAGTAGCCGGCTTCATGCGGCTCGGCCTTGTCTTCCATCGTGCGGCGCGCGCGTTCCACCCGCGCCGCCAGCGCGTCGCGATCCGGCTTGAAGGTGGTGAGACCCGGGCCGGTTTCCTGCGCGAGCCGCATCAGCGCGTCCACATCGCCTCGTTGCACAACGCGAACGACGATCATTGTGCGTCTCCCCTATGTTCATCCTGATGCGGCGCGTGCAGCGGCACACAGCGCACCGCGTCGCCCTCGGTCACGCCGAGCGCGACGCGCGACGCGTGCGGCAGTGCCGCGCCGCGGGTCTTGTCCGCTGCGTTGTTCGCTGCGTTGCCCGCGTCCAACTCGCCGAGCACGCAACGGAATTCGCCGTCGGCGCCGTTATGGGCGATCAGATACGTCGACCCGTTCGCCGCGGCGGCCGCGTCGTGCACCACGCGCGTTTCGTTGCGCGTGACGCAGGCGCTGCGATCCACCTGCGCGGTCAGCACCGGGCCCGCGTCGAAAATATCGATGTAGCGGTCGGTCTCGAAGCCTTCTTCCTGGTGAATCTCATACGCGAGCAAGGCCTTCGAATCCGGCTCGCCGAGCACGCGCTGCGCCGCTTCCGGCAGCAACGGCACATACACAGGGTACGTGGGCATCACTTCGGCGATAAACGTGCGGCTGCGGCCGCCCGATTCGATTTCGATGTCGGCGAAATCGCGGCCGAAGAACTTGCGCCCCACCGCTTCCCAGAACGGCGACACGCCGTGCTCGTCGGTGACGCCAAGCAGCAGCGAAAACACCTCGGACGTGAAGCGCTTGCGATTCGCCGCGATGTACATCATTCGCGCGCGCGACATCAGATGCGCGGCGGCGTCGCCCCGCAGCGACGGATCGATGTAGTACCCCGCGAGCCGGCTCTTGCCGGTCAGTTCATGCGACATGGTGAGCGCATGAATCTTCCGATTCACGTGCAGTTCACGCGACGCATGAATCAGCGCGTCGTTGCGAAACGCGTAGAACGGGTCCGAATAACCGGCTGCGGCGACGATGCTCGCCGTGCCCATCAGCTTGCCGGTTTGCCCGTCTTCGAGCACGAACAGATAGAACTCCTCACCCGGAAAATCGACGTCCGCGCGAAACGAGTCTTCCGACAACGCGATGCGCGCTTCGAGCGCGCCCCGGTCGTGCGGGAGCGAATGCAGCACCGGTTGCGCGGTGCGCGCCATCTGTTCGAGCGCGTCGAGATCGGCGAGGCGGCTGGGGCGTACGAAGAGCATCATCGTTCCTGTTGAATGTGACGCATGATTCCGTGCTTGTGGCTCGTCATCGGTCTTGCGCAAAAAATCACTTCGACGTTGCCTCGGCCTTGGCGCCGGCGATCTCTTCGATCGCCTTCGCCAGACGCGCGAAGCCTTCGTTCATATCGTCGAGCGGCATGACCAGCGACGGCACGAAACGCAGCACGTCCGGACCCGCCATCAGCATGATCACGCCATGCTGACCCGCCGCGGTGACGAAATCTTTCGCGCGGCCCTTGAAGGCGTCGGTCAGTTCGGCGCCAATCAGCAGGCCTTTACCGCGCACTTCCTTGAACAGACCAAAACGCTCGTTGAGCTTCGCGAGGTGGCCCTTCAGCGCGTCGCTGCGGGTGCGCACGCCTTCCAGCAGCTTCGGGTCGCTGATCAAGTCGACGACCTTCTCCGCGATGGCCGCGCCCAGCGGATTGCCGCCGTACGTCGTGCCATGTACGCCGACCTTGAAATGCGCGGCCAGTTCGTTCGTGGTCAGCATCGCGCCGATCGGGAAACCGTTGCCGAGCGCCTTCGCGGTGGTCAGGATGTCCGGCGTCACGCCGGTTTCTTCGTACGCGTAGAAGTAGCCGCTGCGGCCCACCCCCGTTTGTACCTCGTCAAAAATCAGCAGGGCGCCGTGCGCGTCGCACGCTTCGCGCAGCGCTTTCAGGAACGCGGGATCCGCCGGGATCACGCCGCCTTCGCCCTGAATCGGCTCGACGATCACCGCGCAGGTTTTCGCGCCGATCGCCTGCTTCGCCGCTTCGATATCGTTGTACGGCAAATGGACGATGCCCTGCGGCACCGGGCCGAAGCCTTCCGAATACTTCGGCTGACCGCCCACACTCACGGTGAAGAACGTGCGGCCATGGAACGACTGCGTGAACGAGATGATCTCGACCTTGTCGGCGCCATGACGCTCGAACGCGACGCGGCGCGCCAGCTTCAGCGCGGCTTCGTTCGCTTCGGCGCCCGAGTTGGCGAAGAAAGCGCGGTCGGCGAAAGTCAGGTCTTCGAGACGTTTGGCGAGACGCAGCACCGGTTCGTTGGTATAGCCGTTGCCGATGTGCCACAGCTTGCCGCCCTGCTCGTGCAGCACTTTCAGCAGTTCGGGATGGGCATGACCGAGCGCGGTGACGGCAATGCCGCCGGCGAAGTCGATATAGTCGCGGCCTTGCGTATCCCAGACGCGTGAGCCGAGACCGCGATCCGGCACGAAGGCAGCGGGCGAAAACACCGGCACCATCACTTCGTCAAAGGTCTGGCGGGTCACTGTCAGGTCGTTCATGGCAAATCCTCGTTACGGGTGAGAGGTAGTACAGGTAGTGTAGGAAATCGTAAGCGAACCGTCTTGCGCATACGCGACGCTTTCTATGAGCTTCGGTGCGCAGCCGCTGGCTTTCAATCCGCCTGATCCGGCCGTTCGATCAGCGCGCCCGGCCGCGGTTCGCTGGCCGCCGCGCCGCTCGCGCCGGTCTGCTTGTCGATCCAGTTACGACGATCCTCGCGCGGTGTGACATCAAAGCGTTCGCGGTACGCATTCGAAAAATGCGCCGCGGACGAAAACCCGCACGCGAGGCTGATCTGCACCACCGATTTACTGGTGCGCTGCAACTGCGTGCGCGCTTTGGACAAGCGCAAGCCCAGATAGTATTTGGACGGCATCGAGCCGAGATACTGGCGAAACAGCCGCTCCAACTGTCGCCGCGACACGCCCACCAGATTCGCGATGTCGTCGGTCGTCAGCGGGTCTTCGATATTCGCTTCCATCAGCATCAGCGCGTCGTTCAAACGCGGATGCCGTTCGCCCGGCGCGGTCACGAACGGAATGCGCTGCCGCTCTTCGCCCGCGCGCAACACGCCGACGCCGAGCGTATCGGCAATCCGCTCGGCCAGTTCGGGACCGTGCTCGCGGCCGATCATCGCCAGCATGAAGTCAACGGTCGCCTGGCCGCCCGCGCAAGTCGCGCGATCGCGGTCGATTTCAAAGATCTGCTGGGTGACGATGGAGCGCTCGAACTGCTCGGAGAACTGCTGGTAGGTTTCCCAGTTGACGCTCACGCGATAGCCGGACAACTGCCCCGCCATCGCGAGCCACCACACGCCGTGATGAATACCGGTGACGAGCGGCGTGCGCTGTCCGACACGCGACAGACTGGCGAGAAACAGACGGTAGTCGGCGAACTGCTGGAACCGTTCGCTGACGATAATCAGCCAGTCGCACGACACCGCGTCGCCGAACGCGGCGTCGGCGGGCCACTGCGCGCCGCCCGCCAGCGGCACCGCGCGGCCGTCCCACGAACAGACCTGCACGCGGTACAGCGCGCGGCCGTCGATCTCGTTGGCGAGATTGAGCGCGTCGACGATCGGCCCGACGCCCGACATCGACACGGGCGGCAAGGCGACGATAGCGACCTGGGTGGTGCGGGCCGGGCTGGACGTGCGAGCCATCAAGTGAAGCGGCGCGAGCCGCGCGTTACTTCAGACTGCCGGACAGGAACTGCTTGAGCCGTTCGCTGCGCGGCGTGGTCAGCACGTCGGCGGGCAAGCCTTCTTCTTCGGTGCGGCCCTGATGCAGGAACATCACATGGTTCGACACGTTGCGCGCGAAACCCATTTCGTGCGTGACGACGATCATCGTGCGGCCTTCTTCGGCGAGCTTCTGCATGACCTTCAGCACTTCGCCGACCAGTTCGGGATCGAGCGCCGAGGTGGGCTCGTCGAACAGCATCACGTCCGGATTCATGGCGAGCGCCCGGGCAATCGCCACGCGCTGCTGCTGACCGCCCGACAGATGCGACGGATACTGCTTTTCCAGACGCGGCGCGAGACCGACCTTTTCGAGGTACTCTCGCGCGCGCTCTTCGGCTTCGCGACGCGACATGCCGAGCACGTGAATCGGCGCTTCGACGATGTTCTCGATCACGTTCATGTGTGCCCACAAGTTGAAGTGCTGGAACACCATCGCGAGTTTCGTGCGGATGCGTTGCAGCTGCTTGTGATCGGCAACTTCCAGATTGCCGGCGCGGTCGGCTTTGGTCTTGACCGCTTCGCCGTCCACAACGATCTGGCCGGCGTTCGGCCGTTCGAGAAAGTTGATGCAGCGCAGGAAGGTACTCTTGCCCGACCCGCTCGCGCCGATGATGCTGATCACGTCGCCCTTGTTCGCGTTCAACGAGACGCCCTTGAGCACTTCGTTATCGCCGTAGCGCTTGTGGATGTCCTGTACGGCGAGCTTGCAAGCTTCGGTTTGAGTCGTGTGGAGCAAGATGCTCTCCCTTTGAAAATACGGATCAGTCTTCGACGGCGCTCAACTACTGCGATGCACTGAGCGCCCGATGCCAATGTTGCACGATCGATTCAGGTCACGCCGCAGGTCAGTGCGTGCGCACCGCCAGGTAACCCAGCCAGTGACGCTCGGCGCGGCGGAAAATTGCCACCAGCGCGAACGACACCACCAGGTAAATCAGCGCCGCGAGGCCGAACGAGTCGAACGAGCGATACGTGGCCGAATTCGCGTCGCGCGCCACCTTCAGAATGTCCGGCACCGTGGCCGTGAAGGCGACCGTGGTGGCGTGCAGCATCAGGATCACTTCGTTACTGTACAACGGCAGTGCCCGGCGCAGCGCGGACGGTATCACAATGCGCCGGTACATCGTGAACCAGCTCATGCCGTAGGCACGGGCCGCTTCCACTTCGCCGTGCGAGGTCGAACGGATCGCGCCGGCGAAAATCTCGGTGGTGTACGCGCAGGTGTTCAACGCGAAGGCCAGAATCGCGCAGTGAAAACCGCTGCGGAAAAACGCGTCCAGCAACGCATGCGAGCGCACGAATTCGAGGCTGTACATGCCGGTATAAATCAACAACAGTTGCACGTACAACGGCGTGCCGCGAAACACGTAGGTGTAGAGACGCACCGGCGTCGAGAGCCAGCGTTTCTTCGACACGCGCGCCACCGCCAGCGGAATCGCCCCGAAAAAGCCGATCCCGACCGACGCCACCAGCAGCCACAACGTCACCGCGAGACCGGACAGACGCTGGCCGTCCCAGTACAGAAACGCGCGCCAGAATTGATTGAGAATGTCGATCATGGTCTTAGAGCTCCGCGTGGCGCACGCCGGTCGAATAGCGCTTTTCCAGCCAGATCAGCACGAGGTTCGACACAGTGGTGATCGCCAGATAGATGGCCGCGGCGATCAGGATGAAGAAGAACATGTTGAAGGTGCTTTTGCCGGCGTCCTGCGCGGCTTTCACCACGTCGGCGAGACCGATGATCGACACCAGCGCGGTGGCCTTGACCAGCACCTGCCAGTTATTGCCGATGCCCGGCAGCGCGAAACGCATCATCTGCGGAAACAGGATGCGGGTGAACACGCGCGCGCCGCTCATGCCGAACGCACTGCCCGCTTCGAGCTGGCCGCGCGGCACGGCGAGAAACGCGCCGCGAAAGGTCTCGGTGAAATACGCGCCGTAGATGAAGCCGAGCGTTAGCACGCCGGCCACGAACGGATCGATGTCGAACTGCGGCAGATTCAACGCGTCGGTGAAGTTGTTGACCGCGATCTGGATGCTGTAGAACAGCAGCAGCATCAGCACGAGGTCGGGCACCGAGCGGATCAGCGTCGTATAGCCGGTCGCGACGGCCCGCAGCGGGCGATTGAAGGAGAGTTTCGCCGCCGCACCCGCGAGGCCGAGCAGCACGGCGGCCACCAGCGACAGGACGGACAGCTCGATCGTCTGGATCGTGCCGGCCAGCAACACCGGACCAAAGCCGTATAGGAACACGCGTGTCTCCATCCAGGTTGATTGAGGATGTGCTTGCAACGCGCCGACGGGTATCAATCCGCTTGCCCGACGCGTTCAGCATGGCGCGGAGTCTCCCAAGCGAAAATTAATTGCTCAAATGGTGCGGGGGTGGTGTGTTGCGACGCAACATTGCGCCGTTTACCGGACGGGAGCGCTGGCAGCGCTTGGTTTTGCAGGGGATATGTTGTTGTAAGGCGTGGCGCGGGTAATAGATGCCGCCGCGAATTAGCAAGTTTCGGGTCGCTTTTTCGATAGACGCGACGCGGCCGGTGCGGGCGGAATTGGCGGTCCGGTGCGGCTGAACATGCCGGAACGCACCTGAGCGCGCCCGAGCGTAGCCGGACGCACCCGCAGCCACCTAAGCCCTTCAGTCCATTCCCAACCGCGACCGGATTGCCGGCAGCATGTGCTCAACTGCCGCCCGCCCTTCTTCTATTGCCGGCCCGGCTCGATGAAAGTCGAAGATCCCCATGCCGCCCAGCCGCGGCTGGATCAGGATATCCGCCGGTTCGCCGGCCAGCCGGCTGCGCGTAATACGCACCTGCATGATGTCGATGCTCTGCGCGATCGAACTCAGCATCGACGGTACGCGCGCGCTCGGTGCGGGCGGCACGCGCACATCGCGCGTGACGGGCGTGTCGGCCGGTGCCAGCCAGCGCGGCCACGGCTTGCCGTTACGACGCAGCGAGACCGGCAGTGGCGCGTCCGGATCGATGGCGGGCGTGTCGACCACCGCGCCGCCGAAGTCGCGGCCATTCAGAATGTCGTTGTTCAGATCCACCGCGATCACACAGTCCGCGCGCATGCCACGCGCGACCGACACCGGCACCGGATTGCTCAACCCGCCGTCCACGAGCCACACGCCGTTGTGCCAGACCGGCGTGAAAATGCCCGGAATCGCAATCGATGCGCGCACCGCGTCGGACACGCTGCCGTCCTGCAACCAGGTCTCGCGGCCGCTGTCGAGTTCGGTCGCGACCGCCGCGAACGGCATGTTCAGTTGCGCGATCGAGCAGCCGTTGAATTTGTCCGCGAACAGCTTGATCACTTTGCGTCCGCCGAGCAGGCCGCCCGAGAAACGCAGATCGAGCAGGCGCACCACCGTCTGCCAGGTGAGCCGCGAGACCCATTCCTCCAGCCAGTCGAGGTCGCCGTTCGCGTAGACCGCGCCGACCAGCGCGCCGATCGACGTGCCGCACACCACGTCCGGCTTGATGCCCGCGTCGTGCAGCGCGCGAATCGCACCGATATGCGCCCAGCCGCGCGCGGCGCCGCCCCCCAACACCAGCCCGATACGGCTGTATCGACGTCGACGTATCATTTTTTCCCCGTCTGTTGTCGTCTAGCGCCCGCGGATCACGTCCGAGCGCGATGTCGTATAAACCTTGTGAAACTCGTCGAAGTGCACGTTGAAAATACCCTCTTCGGTCACGCCGCGCTCGCGCCACTTCCAGCTCCACACCGTCTCCGGCTTGAGCGGAAAGACCGCGACCTGGCCCGGCTTGCCGAGCAGGCGGCGCACTTCGTCCTCGCTCATGCCGGTGTGAATCTTCGCGAAGTTGGCCGCGGTCAGCACCTGCGTGATGGCCTGCAATTTACCGTCACGGTCGATATCGACCATATACGTGTTCAAGCCTTCCGGCCCGCGCGGATACTCGAAGCGCTTCGAACCGTCGGTGAAGGTGCGCTCGGTTTCCGGCTTGCCCATCTGATCGCGGATTTGCGCTTCGGTCGTGACGCCCGGCGTCATGTCCTTCAGCAGCAGCGCGTCCGGTTTGACGGCGTTGAAGAATGCCTTAAGTTTTTGCACGGCCTGGTCGCTCTGTTGTTGGTCGCAGCCGGTCAGCGCGACGCACGCGGCCAGCATGACGGCAATTAGCGGTTTGAGACTCACAGCGGATTTCCTGTACCGATGCGGCGGCGTAACGGTCCGCATCGCGGTGGGTGTTGTGTAGGGTGTACTACAGGATAACCGTGTGCGGAGAAAACCGCGAGCGAGGTGGGTGTGGGGTGTTTGCGCGCGACGCGACGCGGCACGCAAAAAAGGCGACGCTGTGCAAAGCGTCGCCGACGGTCGATACGGTCAACCGGGAAAATCAATGCGGACGATGCAGCGACCGCCAGGTCACCGGCATCGAAGCGCCGCCGTCGTGGCACGACGAACGGCGCGCCAGGGACGACACGCAGCGGTCCGCTCCGAACGTGACGGCGAGCGACCTTAGCCTCTCGCCTTGCGCCAGCGCCGGTGTGACGGACCGCTGCTTGTATGGCCGCCCTGGTCCCTCGATAAGCCTTCCAAGTGCACTTAATCTAAATGGATTGGCGGGTTTAGACGAGAGCGCGTTTACACCGAATTGGCAGAGGATTCGCAAGCGGCGCGCGGCACGAGCCAGCGCCCCAACCTCAAGGCAAAGGAAAACTGCGATCGAAACTCGCGCGCACATCGAGATGCGCGCGGATCACGTTGGCGGCTTCGTAGGTATCGGCGGTGCGTTGCTGTGCGGCGACGACGCTGTCGTCGATCGCGACCGGATGCACCTGGCCGCGTTGATAGACGGTTTTCAGCACATCGGTCGGCAACCCGGTGACGCGCGACTGCATCGCCGCGACTTCGTCGGGATGCGAGAGCGCCCAGCGCTGACCGATCGCCACGCGACGCAGAAAGTCCGCGAGTTGGACACGCTTGTCGGCGATCGCGCGTTCTGTCGCGACCTGATAGCTGAGTCCTTCGGACAGTCCCACGCCGTTCGCGATGAGGCGGTCGTGATCGCGCGCTTCGGCGAGCGCGGTGTACGGGTCCCACACCGACCAGGCATCGACGCTGCCCGACGCGAGCGCCGCTTTCGCATCGGCGGGCGCGAGGAAAACGAAGTTGACATCGCCCGGCGCAATGCCCGCTTTCTTCAACGCAGCCAGCGCGAGATAGTGGCCGATCGAGCCGCGCGTCGTCGCAATCCGCTTGCCCTTCAAACTCGCCGTATCGTGCAACGACGAATGCTCGCTCACGACAATCGCCAGATCCTGCGGATTCGAACGGGTCGCCGCCACGGCCCGCACGCGCGCGCCCGCTGCGAGCGCGAACACCAGCGGCGCGTCACCGAGACCGCCTACGTCGACGGCGCCCGCATTCAACGCTTCACCGAGCGGTTGCGCCGCCGGAAAGTTGAACCATTCGATTTTGTACGGCAGGTCTTTCAACTGGCCGGACGCTTCGAGAATGCCGCGCGTTTGCAAAGCCTGATCGCCAACTTTGAGCACGGGCAGATCGGCCGCGTACGAAGGCAGCGTGCACAGCATGGCCGACAGCGCGAGCACGGCGCGACCAAGCGGCCTGGACACGACGAGGGGAGCGAGAGAAAAACGGAAAGTCGTCATGGATGCGTTTGCGTCGAGGTTTTAAGCGCTATGGCCGTTGACGATAAGGCCCCTCTCCGTATAAGACAAACGCATTATTCTGCTAAGCAAATATGCAAATTTTCTTCGGCACCGGAGCGTGGATGCGAGACGCCGCGGGTATCATCGACGCCACCGATCACGCGCGTTTCACGCGCCATCACCCTCGCTCAACTCATCATGAAGATCGACGAAATCGACGCCTATGTCACTGTGATTCGCTGTCAGTCGCTGCAACAGGCGGCGCTCGCGCTCGGCCTCACGCAACCGGCCATTACGCGCCGTCTGCAGAATTTCGAAGAGGCGCTCGGCGTCGAACTGCTCGACCGCAACACGCGGCCCTTGAAAGCGACCGCCGCGGGCCGGGTGGTCTACGAACAATGCCGCGTGATCCAGCGCGAACTCGACGTGCTGCGCGAGATCGTCGCCAGCGACACGCCGCCGGTCGGCACGCTGCGGTTAGGCGTCGCGCAGACCATCGCGGATATCGCGCTCAGCGAAGCGATGCGCGGTTTGAAAGCGGCCTACCCCGAGTTGCAGCCGCGCGCGTCGACCGGCTGGGGCAGCCAGCTGCTGCAACGGCTGGAACAAGGCGAACTCGACGCCGCCGCGATCCTGTTGCCGGCCAACAAGACCTTCGACGACACCCTCACGGCGCGCTCGCTCGGCCGCATCAAACTCGCGGCGGTCGCGCAAAAAGGCCTGCTGAAAAAGCGCGCGCATACGCTGGCGGAATGCCAGTCGATTGGCTGGGTGTTGAATCCGGACGGCTGCGGTTTCCGCGACGGCCTGCAACGCGCGCTGACGGGTTTGGGGCTGGCGTTGAAAATGAATCTGGAAACGCTCGGCACCGAGTTGCAATTGCAACTGGTCGCGGATGGCAATGGACTCGGTCTTGTTCCGTTGCCGCTACTTCAGGCCAGTGCTTACGCCGATAAGCTCGATGTCGTATCGATCAGCGACTTCAAGCCGCTGATCGATATCTGGCTCGTGCATCCGCGCGTGCTCGGCAAATTGCAGCAACCGGTGGAGCGCTTCGGCGCGGCGATTGAACGGCAGTTCAAGGAGAATCGAGGGCAACGCGCGGCCTGAGCGCCCCGACCAGGAGCGCCCTACTACTCAAATCACCCGGAACCCATGCGTCCCATCGCGCCCAAGCTGCGCGACGAGACCGTACTCCCACTCCAGATACGCATTCATCGCTTCCCGCGCGTTGTCGGTGCCTTCATACGGACGCCGGTAACGATCGATACGCGGCGACGCGAGCCGCGCCTCCCCGCTTTCCAGCGGCAAGCCCGCTTCGATCCACGCCGCCGTCCCGCCGCTCAGCACCTGCACCGGTTTGCCCGTCAACGCCGCCAGCTCGGGCGCGGCAAAACGCGCAAGCGCACTGCTGCCGCACGTCACCACATATCGCTGAGCGGCCGGCAACTTGTGCAACGCGTCGGCGAGTTGCGAGCGGATCACGAACCACGCGCCCGGGATATGTCGCTTCACATAATTCGCGCTGGTCGTGAAATCCAGCACGACCGTGCCCGGCGTTTGCAGCAGCGTGACCAGGCCAGCCGGCGTGATTTCATCGGCAGCCGGCGGTGCCGGCGCATCGCGTGCCGCCGGTGCCGCGCCTTTCTCGCCGAGGTCCGCAGCCGTCAGGCCGTCCACCACGTACACCTCGACGTTCATCTGCGCGAGCCAGGACGCCGTCATATTGGCGCGCACGCCGTCGTTGTCCGCGAGAATCACGCGCGCGCCGCGCACCGGCGCGAACATGTCGGTTTCCTGCACCAGTTGCCCGCCTGGCGCACTACGAAAACCGGGCACGTGGCCCGCTTCGTATTCTTCCGGCGTGCGGACGTCGAAGCGATACACGGTACGCACCGCTTCACCGGCCCAGCGCCGCGCTTCGTCGCGCGACGTGCGGCCCACTTTCGCGCGATCCGCGACCGTGCGCGCGGCATCGGCGGCGGCCAGACGCAGCTTGTCGTCGGCGATCGGTTCGAAACGGCGCGCGCTGCCATGCGCCAGCGCTTGCCCTGCGAGCGTCCAGCCGATCGTGCCGTTGCGCAGCGCCGCGACCGGATTCGGCACGCCCGCGTTGATCAGCGACTGCGCGCCGATAATGCTGCGCGTGCGCCCCGCGCAATTGACGATGATCCGCGTCGCCGGGTCCGGCGCGAGCTGGCGCGCGCGCAGCACGAGTTCCGCGCCCGGCACGCTGATGCTGCCGGGAATGTTCATGGTCTGATATTCGTCGAAGCGGCGCGCGTCGAGCACCACCACGTCGGTTTCGTGATCGAGCAGCGCCTGCACCTGCGGCGCGGCCAGCGACGGCGTATGCCGCTCGCTCTCCACCAGTTCGCCGAACGCCTTGCTCGGCGCGTTGACGTCCTGGAACAGTTCGCCGCCGGCTGCGTGCCAGCCTTGCAGGCCGCCTTCGAGCAACGCGACGTCGGTATAGCCCAACTCGCTCAAACGCAGCGCGGCGCGTTCGGCGAGTCCTTCACCCGAATCGAACACGACAATCGGCACCGCGCGACGCGGCAAGCGGACCGGCGCATCGAGTTCGAGTCGCGACAGCGGCAAATTAGCGGCAAACAGCGGATGACTGCGGGCGTGCGGATCTTCCTCGCGCACGTCGACGAGCGCGATTTCCTCGCGATCGAGCAGTGTGCGGCGCACGTCGTCGAATGATCGGGTACGAAAGTTTGTAACGACACTCATGAGATCGAAGACTCCTTCGAGACATTCCAGATATTCGGTAACACGTCGTTCGAGTAGCCGGAGATAAACGCTTTGCGGCCGCCGCCGGCCGGATAAACCGAACGGCTCACCGCGCCGATATTTGCACCGTACACGTGAATGCTGATCGACGTACGGTCACCATAAGCATTACTCACGCGATGAACGTCGCCGATGCCCGGCGAGACCGCATCCACGTCCCCGCGATCGAGGCGTTGGGCCGCGCCCTGCTCCTGCAGCGCGCCATCCGGCGTGATGCGATAAGCCTGTGCAATTTCCGCGCCACGCAGCACGCCGATCAGCCCCCACACGGTGTGATCGTGAACAGGGGTTGCCTGCCCCGGCCCCCACACAAAACTGACGATTGAAAAGCGCTGCCGCGAGTCCGCGTGCAACAGGAATTGCTGGTAACGCTCGGGATCGGACTGCGCGAAGGCGTCGGGCAGCCAGTCGTCGTGGGCGATCAGTTCGCGCAATGCGGCGGCGCCGGCGTCGAGCAGGTGCGCTTCGGGCGCCGCTGCGTCGACCAGCGACGCGATCCGGCCGACGAACGCGCGCAGGCGGTCCGGCCTCAGGGCTTGGGTCATCGAATGATCGGAGGATAGGTGGGGGTTAAGCCGCTCACGCACCGTGAGCGAGCGCGGCGTTGAAGATCTCGGTCCACAGCGGTGCGACATCGACATGACGGTCGATCAGCCCGGCGCGCGCGAAGGTGTCCGCCACCTGCTGCTCGCTGGCGATATCCGCCGCCGTGGTGCCGGCAATGCGGCGCGGCTGGCTCTGGTTGCGATACAGCGACACGATCGCTTCTTCCGGCACGCGCAGTTCGGCGGACAGCACTTTCGCGTACGCGTCCTGATGCTGGCTGAACCACGCGCAGGCGCGTTGCAGCCGCACCAGCAAGTCCGCCGACGCCGCCCGCTGCAGTGGCTCGGTGAGTGTCGTGGGATGCCCGTAATACAGGTAATTGCCCGACAGGTAACCGTTCGCGTTCTTCAGCACGCGCGCGCCCGAGCGCGAGATCGCCAGCGGCACGTTGTAGCCGTAGATCGCCCAGGCGTCGAGCGAGCCGGCGTTGAAGGCCGCGAAACCGTCGCGCGGCGCCAGCGAGGTCGCCTGAATGTCGTTGAACGACAGCCCGGCTTCTTCGAGCATCCGCAACAGGTAGTAATGGGTGGTGGTCGCGCGCAGATAGCCGACGCGCTTGCCCTTCAGATCGGCGATCGAACGGATCGTCGAGCCCTTCGGGACCAGCACGACCTGGTTGTTCACGTCGTCCTTGTAGACGGCGATCACGCGGACCTGGGCGTTCTGCAGACGCGCGAAGATCGGCGGGATTTCGCTGCCCGACGCGATGTCGAGCGAGCCGCCGTTCATCGCTTCGACCATCGCGTTGCCCGACTGGAATTCGGCCCAGTCGATCGTGTAGGGCGTATCGGCGAGGCCGGCGGTTTTCAGCAAGGTGGCGTCGCCGCCTTTGTAGGTCGCGACACGCAGGCGCACCTTGCTCAGATCGAGGTGCTGCGCGGTGGGGTCGGCGCTGGTCTGGGTTGTTGCGGACGTCGCGCCTGAGGCGGCGGACGACATCAGGCCACCGCTTGCGCCAAGCCAGGTGACGGCCGGCAACGCGGCCACCAGCCGGCGACGCCGGAGTGAAACCGGCGTATCGAAACGCTGAGTCATGTTGGGGTGTTCCGTGGGGTTGCTTGCGGCGTTAGGCGTTTGGCGTTTGGCGTTTGGCGTTTGGCGTTTGGCGTTTGGCGTTTGGCGTTTGGCGCTCTACGTTTAGCGTTGGCGTTCAGGTCAGGACGTCGGGCTCGGCTTCCACCAGCCCTTCCAGCAGGCTCTCGAAAGCGAACAACGCGCCGCCGGGGCGGCCCACCTGTTCGTGCGTGAGCGTGGCAATGTCGTGCGGGATGGCTTGCGGCGTGCCGGCGGCTTCGGCCAGCAATTGCGCATGACACGCGTTGTCCAGTCCGATGTACCACCACGCCGCGGCTTCCACGCTCGGGCCCGCGGTCAGAATGCCGTGATTCTTCAGAATCACCGCCTTGCGCTCGCCGAGCGCGGCCGCGATACGCGCGCCTTCGTCGGTATCGAGCACGACGCCGCGGAAATCGTCGAACAGCGCGTGATCCTGATAGAACGCGCACGAATCCTGGGTGAGCGGATCGAGCGTGCGGCCGAGCGTCGACCACGCTTTGCCATACAGCGAATGCGTGTGGGCCGCCGCGATCACGTCGGGACGCGCTTCGTGAATCGCCGCGTGGATTGCGAACGCGGCCTGATTGAGCGGACCTTCGCCGACCACGATCTCACCGTCGGCATTCACCAGCAGCAGATCGGAAACGCGGATGCGGCTGAAATGCTTGCCGAACGGATTGACCCAGAAGTGATCGGGCCACTCCGGGTCGCGCGCGGTGATATGGCCGGCGAGACCCTGATCGAAGCCATAGCGCGCAAACAGACGAAACGCGACGGCGAGCAGTTCCTGGCGATGACGACGTTCCGCCGCGATGCTGTCGCGTGGCGGGACGTCGTCGAACCAGAATTTGCGTAGCGGCGCGTGACGTTCGAGCGTGCCGCCGATGCCGGTTGCAGTGACGGTGACGCTGGCATGAGAAAGATCGGTCATTACGTTTCCGTTCAGGCCGCCACGCGTTCGACACGCGCAATGCGCTCACGGGTCGCGGGAATCAACTCACGGCCGTAATCGATCGCGTCTTCGAGCGGATCGAAACCGCGCACGAGGAAGGTCGTGACGCCCAGCGCGTAGTACTCGGCAAGCGTCTCAGCCACCTGTTCCGGCGTGCCGACCAGTGCGGTTGAATTCGAGCGTCCGCCGATCTCTTTCGCGACACCGGTCCACAAGCGTTCGTCGACGCGGTCCGATTCCCCCGATGCCGCGAGCAAACGCCGCGCGCCTTCGCTCTGCGCCGGGCCGCCGACCCCAAGCCCCTGCGCCGCGCGCAGCCGCCGCGTTTCCTCGAGGATGTGCTGGGCGCGCTCCCATGCCGCACTTTCCGTGGCCGCGAGAATCGGCCGGAACGACACCGAGAAGCGCACCGTGCGGCCATGCTTCGCCGCTTCCGCGCGTACGCGGGTCACCTGCTCGCGAACCTGCGCCTTCGATTCGCCCCACAGCGCGTAGACATCCGCGTGACGGCCGGCGATTTCGAGCGCCGGCGCCGACGCGCCGCCGAAATACACCGGAATATGCGGTTGCTGCAGCGGCTTCACTTCGGAGAAGCCCTGTTCGAAGCGGTAGTACTTGCCGTGATGATCGAAGGGTTTCGTCTCGGTCCACACGCGGCGCAGGATCTGCAGATATTCGTCGGTGCGCGCATAGCGTTCGTCGTGCGACAGAAAATCGCCGTCGCGGCGCTGCTCGGTATCGTCGCCGCCGGAAATGATGTGCACCGCGAGGCGGCCGCGCGAATAGTGGTCGAGCGTCGCCAGTTGACGCGCGGCCAGCGTCGGCGCGACGAAACCCGGCCGGTGCGCGAGCATGAAGTGCACGTTGCGGGTCACGCTCGCCGCGTGCGAGATGGTCAGCAGCGCGTCGGGACTCGTCGACTGATGCGGCACAAGGATCCGGTCGAAACCCGCGTCTTCATGCGCGCGGGCAAATTGCTCGACGTAAGCGAGGTCGATCACGGGACCTTGCGCTGCGTGCGTTTCAGACACCTTGCGGGTCTGGATCATGCCGATGAATTCGATGGACACGTGGAGGTCTCCCGGAATGGTGTCTGCCCGGCGGGGCGCTGGCGCGAAGCGCCGGATGCGAGGGTGGGGTCAAAGGGTTCGAGGGGTTTAAGGTAGCAGCGCGACATGCGCTTGTTAAATATTGATCGGCCATATCTATATCGGGTTTGCATGTAACGGGTGGTGGGGTTCGAGTCCCCTCCCCGCCTGCCGGGCGCAAACACCCCTCCACTAACGTGGGCATCCGCGCACCGTCAGCAGAAAACCGGAACCTTTGCGAGAATGCCCCATCGCGCGAAAGCGCCGGAAACAGCAAACCAACAGACAATGATCCCCTTCTCGGTCCTCGACCTCTCGCCGGTCGTCGCGGGCGCTACGCCCGCCGATGCCTTCCGAAACACGCTCGACCTCGCGCAGCACGCGGAAAAATGGAACTACCGCCGCTTCTGGCTTGCGGAACATCACAACATGACCGGGATCGCCAGCGCGGCGACCTCGGTGGTGATCGGCTATGTGGCCGGCGGCACGAAGACGATCCGCGTCGGTTCCGGTGGCGTGATGCTGCCGAACCATGCGCCGCTCGTGATCGCGGAACAGTTCGGCACGCTGGCGTCGCTCTACCCTGACCGTATCGACCTCGGTCTCGGCCGCGCACCGGGCACCGATCAGAGCACCGCTCGCGCGTTGCGCCGCGATCTGCAGAACAGCGCCGATTCGTTCCCCGACGACGTCGTCGAATTGCAGCGTTATTTCGCCGACGCGGTGCCCGGGCAGCGCATTCAGGCAGTGCCGGGTGCGGGGCTGCATGTGCCGCTGTGGCTGCTCGGCTCGTCGCTCTTCAGTGCGCAGTTGGCCGCATCGCTCGGTTTGCCGTTCGCGTTCGCGTCGCATTTCGCGCCCGACTACATGCTCACCGCGCTGCAGATGTATCGCGCGCAATTCCGGCCGTCGGCTACGCTTGATAAACCGCATGCGATGGTCGGCGTGAATCTGTTCGCCGCCGACAGCAATGACGAAGCGCAGCGTCTGTTCACGTCGCTGCAGCAGCAGTTCATCAATTTGCGGCGCGGCACGCCTGGGCAGTTGCAGCCGCCGGTCGACCGGCTCCAGGCGTCGGAGATGGAGTTGAATAACGTCGCCCATTCGCTCGCGTGCACGGTGATTGGCGATCGCGATGCGGTGCGCGAAGGGTTGAAGTCGGTGATCGCGCAGACCGGCGCGGACGAGTTGATGCTCACCGCGCAGATTTACGATCACACGGCGCGGTTGCGCTCGTTCGAGATCGGCGCGCAAATACGCGACGAGTTGGCGGCCGGCGAGTAATCGCGGCGGCGTGAGATGTAAAAAGGGAGGCCAGGTGGCCTCCCTTTTTTATTGCATTCGCGTTGCGGCTCAGGCTCAGGCTCAAGCTCAAGCTTTCGCTCATGTAGCCTGCGCGCGAAGTTCACTGGCCTGCAATGACTGAATCTTTGCCAGTTGCTTCTCGAGTTGCTGAACGAACACCTTGAGTCCCTGCGTGCCCGCATGGCTCATCGACGTCATCATGCACACGCCCACTGACAGCGCCGGTTCGAGTTGCCTGACGGCAAACGTGTCGGCTGCCGACTGCGCCGTGTATTCGTCGATGATCGTAAAGCCGATGCCGCTCTCCACCAGCGCGCGCGCCAGGTAGTAGGTCTTGACCTGGATCATCGGCGCGCGGCCGCTTTCGTCGAAACCGGCCAGCGTCGCGTTGACGATCGAGCCGAGCGGGTCCATGGAGTCGAGGCTGATCCACTTCGACAAATCGAGCTCGCGCAGATGGACCGGCGCCTTCGCGGGCCAGTCGCTAACGGCGCCGAACAGAACGGCTCGCGCCCGGCCGAGTTCTTCGATCGCGATGCCGGCCATCGCCACCGGTTCGAACGCGATACCGATATCGATTTCCTGCGTCAGCAGCAGCGCCGACAAGGTCTGCTGGTTTTCGGTGCGAATGTCGATCGAGACATCCGGGCAGAGCCGGGTGAAAGCAGCGACAGCCCGCGGCACGAGACTCAAACCGAGACTCGGAATACAACCGATGCGCAGCATGCCGCCGGGATGCGAGGCCAGATTGCGCGCGAGATGCCTGACACGATCCAGGCTCGCGTGCAGCGTCTTGGTCTCCTGAAACAGCAGCATCGCTTCAGGCGTCGGTTTCAGCCCGCTGGGCAGCCGCTTGAAAAGCGCCACGCCGAGACTGTGCTCGGCCTGCGCGAGCATCTTGCTCGCCGCCGGTTGCGAAATGTTCAGGAGGCTGGCGGCGCCTGACAGCGAGCCGGCCTGCATGACAGCGTGAAAGACTTCGATGTGGCGCAAACGCATGGTCGTGGACGAAACAGGAAGAGGCTTCGGCATGTCAGGCTTCGCGCGGCATCCGGAAGTCACCGCCGCGAAGCCGCTTTGTTGTTCAGCAACGGATGCCCAAGCCAGTTTAGCTCAAGCGTCACGCACCACATAACCGCGATGCCTGGCCGCACGGGCGCCGCACTGCCGGTCTCCCTCACGACGGCTGCACGCTTTCGCCCATGCGCGGTTCGATGGGTTTCCACGTAGCCGCGACCAGCACACCGCCGACTGCGGAGCCGATCAGCAGCCAGAACGCCGAGATATACGCGCCGCCGGACGCATTGATCAGCGCGCCCATCGCGATCGGTGCGAGCGTGGCGCCCATCTGGCCGCCGAAATTCATCAAGCCGGTCGCGCTGCCGATCAGATGTTCCGGGAAGTAGCGCAGCGGCATCGCGAAGACCGAGGCATAGACGAAGTTGAACGCAAGCAGACAGACGGTGAGATAAACCATCAGCAGCGTCATGCTGGTGGTGTTGATCATCAACGCGATGGAGAGCGCACTCACGAGCGCGCCGCCAATCATGAACGCACGCTCGTGTCCCTTTGCGCGCCGGTCGAGCAGATACCCCACCGCGTTGGTGCCGATGAACGCAAGCAGGTTCGGAATGGCGACAGCCATGCCGGTGTGCGCGAGATCGATGTGATACGTATGCATCAGGTAAGACGGCATCCACGACGTCACCCCGACATAGAGCACGCTGGCAAAGAACCAGATGGCCGCGATCTTCCACGCCGCGGGCATGCGAAGCAGCGGTCCCCACAGCGTGCGATGACGATTGGCATTGCGCTCCCGCTGCCCTTTCATGCCGCCGCGCAACGAGGCCCAGAGAATCGCCGCAACGACGAGACCCATCACCGCGAGTATCGTGAACGAACTACGCCAGCCGAAGCGCGCCACGGTCAGGCCGATGAGCCCGGAGCCCACCGCATTGCCGAGGAAGGTCGTCGAAATCAGCAGCGACTTGGCGCGCGCCCGTTCTTTGCGTGGAAACACTTCGGCGATCGTCACCGAACTCGCCGGCGAGAACGCGCCCTCTCCAATGCCGAACAGCAGACGGATCGCGACCAGCGACGCAAACGACCAGGCCACGCCGGTCGCGCCCGTGAAGAACGACCAGGAGGCCACGCAAGCCACCACGACGATCCGCGAACCGATCTTGTCGGACAGCCAGCCGCCGATCAACTGCGTGATCGCATAGCTGAAGTAAAAGGCGCTCAGCACGATGCCGGCTTGCCGCGCGTCGAGGTTGAACTCGGCCCGGATCGGAATGATGGCGGTGCTGATCAGGATGCGATCCGCGTAACCGGCCGCCCACGCAATGAAGAGGCTCGTCAAAGCGGCCGTCTTCTGCTTCCTTGAAAACGTTGTGTCCATATCGCGTCCCGCCTCGCGTTGGTTGTTCGATTCACCGGCCTTCGACCACACTGTCCCAATCGATCGCGGCGACAACAACATCGGGCTTCATTGATCGGGGTGACGACGAGGCGGATTGTTTCCCGCCCAAATTCGCCCGTCTAATGCATTTTTTTTGCCGGGCATAACCTGCCGTTAACCCTGCAGTTAACCCTGCAGTTAACCCTGCAGTTAACTCTTCAATGACGCCAATTTCGCACGCTCACGATCTCGCAAGCTCGGGCCGACGCGTGTTAACTCCAGGTTATACCGGGGCTCGTTTTCTCAATTGCGACCGTAAGGCGGCGTTCCCATACTGACGAGGTGCCGTGCGCAACACGTGTCCGCCGTCCCCGGCGCCCTCTCCGCAATTACTTTTCGGGCCAACCTGTCATGCATGTCTGTGTTCTCGGTGGTGGTGTCGTCGGCGTCACTACCGCCTACTATCTGGCGCGCGAAGGATGGCGCGTCACCGTCATCGAACAGCATCCGCAACCCGGTATGGAAACGAGCTTCGCGAACGGCGGCCAGCTCAGCTACAGCTACGTCGCACCGCTTGCCGGACCGTCGGTGCCGGGCAACCTGTCGCAATGGCTGCTGAGCCGGACCGCGCCGTTACGTTTCCAGCCGCGTCTGAGTCTCGCGCAATGGGGCTGGTGCGCGGCGTTCCTGTTCAATTGCACGACGGCACGCAGCCGACGCACGACCATCGAACTGCTGCAGCTCGGCGCGTATAGCCGCGACGTCATGCACGACCTGATGCAGACGGAACACCTGGAGTTCGCCTTCCGCCCGAGCGGCAAGCTGGTGGTCTACCGTAATCGCCATGACTTCGACGGCGCGCGTCGGCAGATGGAGTTCCAGGCGCGCTTTGGCGCACAACAGACCGCGCTCGACGCCGCGTCGTGCATCGATACCGAGCCGGCGCTGGATTCGCTGCGGCACAAACTCGCCGGCGGCATTTACACGGCGTCCGAAGAAACCGGCGACTGCTATCTGTTCACGCGCGAGTTGGCCCGCGTGGCCGTCGAGAAATACGGCGTGCAGTTCCTCTGCGGGACTTCCGTGCGCGGCTTGCGGCGCGAAGGCAACGAGATTGTCGCGGCGCACACCTCGCAAGGCGAGATTACCGCCGACGCTTACGTGGTCGCGCTGGGCAACGACAGCGCCACGCTCGTCAGGCCGCTCGGCATCCACCTGCCCATCTATCCGCTCAAGGGCTACAGCCTGACGATGCCGGTCGGCGAGCATCACGTTGCGCCGCAGGTCAGCGTCACCGATCTGCATCACAAGGTGGTGTACGCGAGACTGGGGCAGCATTTGCGCGTCGCCGGCATGGTCGATATGACGCCGGCGGGTTCGCATGAAGATGAGGCGCGGATTCGTCTGCTGACTTCGCAGGCACAGGCCACCATGCCGAACGGCGGCGATTTCTCGTCGGTGCGCGCATGGACGGGTTTCCGTCCGGCGACCCCCGACAGCAAACCGCTACTCGGCGCCACGCCGCTCGCCAACCTCTGGCTCAACACCGGCCAGGGTTCGCTCGGCTTCACGCTGGCCGGCGCCAGCGCCGCGCTGGTTACCGACGCGATCCGCGGCCGTGCGGGCAAGCTCGATCTGCGTCCGTATCAGCTCACGAACCGCGACGCCGTGCGCGAGCTGGCGACAGTGGCGCATTCGTCGCCGTCATAATGGCGCGAAGCTTCGCGTCGCACCCTCATCAAGCCCATCGAGACACAAAGGATGACCGAAAAAATGCTGGATCTGATCATTGAAAACGGCACGGTAATCGACGGTACGGGTGCGCCGCGCAAGGCGTGCGATGTCGGCGTGGAAGGCGGACGTATCACCATGCTCGGCGACCTGCGCGGGGTGCCCGCAGCGCAGCGTTTCGATGCCCGCGAGCGGATCGTCGCGCCCGGCTTCATCGACGTGCATACGCACGACGATCAACTGCTGCTGGAGCCGGTCGACGGTCCGCATCCCAAGCTGTCGCAAGGCGTGACGACGGTCATCACGGGGAATTGCGGCATCAGTCTCGCGCCGCTCGTAATGCGCGATCCGCCCGCGCCGCTCAGTCTGCTCGGTGACGACGAGGTCTGGCGTTTCTCGCGCTTCGCCGATTACCTCGATGCCCTCGACGATGCACGGCCCGCCCTCAACGCGGCCTGCCTCGTCGGCCACACGACGCTGCGCGCGCGGCACATGGCGAACCTCGACCGGAGCGCGACGCACGACGAGATCGCCCGCATGTCGCGCGACCTGGACGAGGCGCTGGAGGCGGGTGCGATCGGCATGTCGACCGGGCTCTACTATCCGCCCGCTCGCGCGGCGAGCGCACAGGAAGTGATTGATATCGGCCGGCCGCTGAGCGCCGCGAACGGCGTGCTGACCATGCATCTGCGCGACGAAAGCGATGCCATCGACGACGCGCTGCGCGAAGCGCTGCATATCGGCCGCGCCCTCGCGATCGATATGGTCGTGTCGCATCACAAGATCATCGGCCGCAATAATCATGGCCATTCCACCGAGACGCTCGCGATGCTCGACGCGGCGTCCGCGCATCAGTCCGTCTGCTTCGACTGCTACCCGTACAACGCGTCGTCGACGATGCTGTTGCCGGCACGCGTCAAACAGTCCGATGAAGTGCTGGTCACCTGGTCGAAAGCGGACCCGACTGCTGCGGGCCACTCGCTGTTCGCGCTCGCGAAAGCCCGCAACGTCGATCCGGAAACGCTGGCGGCCTCGTTGACCCCGGCCGGCGCCATCTACTTCGCGATGAGCGAGGACGACGTGTCGCGCATCCTCGCGCACCCTATGAGCATGATCGGATCGGATGGCCTCGCGCACGACGCGCAGCCGCATCCGCGCCTGTGGGGCACTTTCCCACGCGTGCTCGGCCACTACACGCGCGAGCGCCGCCTGTTCACGCTCGAAACCGCGATCCACAAGATGACCGCGCTGAGCGCGCGACGCTTCGGCCTGGCAGGTCGCGGGGCAATCGCGCTGGGCTACTGCGCCGATCTCGTCGTGTTCGACGAACAGCGCATTGCCGACCATGCCACCTTCGAGCACCCGACGCGGGTGAGCAGCGGCATCGACGCGGTGCTCGTGAACGGCCAGTTTGCGTGTCGCGATGGGATGCCGGTGAATGTTCATGCGGGCGAGGTGATTCGCCGGGTGAGTCGGTAGATCGACGAGCGTGTCATCGGCGTTGGCAGAACACTTTCACCGCACGTAGAGCGTTAGTCGGGCGCCGCCTCATCCCTTGCCGAGTGGCGGCCGACCCGGGAATCCCGCCATGTTGCTCAACTGGGCAAGCTCGTTCGCCGCCTCGCGCAGCAGCACCGAGTACTCGTGAATCTTCTCGGCGGTCAGGCGCATCCGCGGACCGGCCAAACTGATCACGCCGACGCAGCGCGAACCGCTCACCACGGGCGTCGCCACCGCGGACATGCGCGGAGCAAACACCTCGTCGATCATCGCGTAACCGCGCACGCGCGCAGCGTGCAGGAAACCCAGCAGCGCTTTGATCGTGGTCGGCGCATTGGGTCCGAACTCGTTCGGCTGTCCGAAGCCCTGCTTCAACACGAGTGCGATCGCCTGTTCGTCGGTCATCGTCATGAGCCATGCGTGTCCCGTCGACGTGCATGAAAGTCGGGCGGCCTGGCCCATGTCCGGATCGTAGCGAAAGCCGATACGCTGTCCGTCCGCCTTACCCACCCAGATAATGGCCTCGCCGTCCGCCAGCGACAGCCGTGCCAGTTCACCGGTCTGTGCGGCCACGCGTTCAATGATGGGCTGGGCGATATCGGCGATGCCCGTCAGGCTCAGGAATTCGAGCCCGTTCGAGGTCATGCGCATGGTCAGGATGTAGCGGCTGTGCTCGACCAGTTGCCGGACATACCCGCCTTCAACGAGCTCGGTGAGCACGCGGTGGCACGTGCTGCGCGGCAGAGACAAGGCGTCGGCAATGGCCACGAGGCCTGCGCCTTCGCCTTGCGACGCCAGCAAATCGAGAATTCTCAGGCCGTTTTTGAGCGACATTTCTCGCCATTTACTACGATGTGAAATGCAGTTCCGGTGTGGAACGCCCGTTCTTTGCAGCGCAAACAATAGCACTTGTTCGTCGCCAGAAACGAACGTTTCACCATACCGAGAACTCAGGAGACGACATGTCATTTTTTGCAGACTCAGACCTCGCTGCGGAACAACAGTCCGCGCAGGCCCACCTGATGGCGCGTCGCGCGGTGGCCGGCGCAACCGTCGGTACAGCGCTCGAATGGTTCGACTTCGCGCTGTATGGCGTGGTCGCGGCCACGATCTTTCCGAAGCTGTTTTTCCCGTCCCTCGACCCGACCGCCGCGCTGCTCGCTTCGCTGGCGAGTTTCTGGGCCGGGCTCGCCGCCCGCCCGCTGGGCGCGGTGATCTGCGGCATGCTCGGCGACCGTTGGGGACGCCGCAAACTGATGCTGATCACCGTCTCGGTGATGGGCGCGTCGTCGTTCCTGATGGGCTTGCTG
The DNA here is from genome assembly GCF_000745015.1 of Burkholderia sp. 9120. Lineage (NCBI taxonomy): Bacteria > Pseudomonadati > Pseudomonadota > Betaproteobacteria > Burkholderiales > Burkholderiaceae > Burkholderia > Burkholderia sp. 9120. The sequence continues at coordinate 798,453 of NZ_JQNA01000002.1, forward strand.
CCCACCTATCACCAGGTTGGCATCCTCGCGCCGACGCTGCTGGTCTTATTGCGGATCGTGCAGGGTTTCGCGCTCGGCGGGGAATCGACCGGCGCCCAATTGATGGCCGTGGAGCATGCGGCCGCGGCGCGGCGCGGATGGTATTCGGGCCTGCTGGGCATTTGTTCTCCGCTCAGCCAGATTCTCGCCAACTTTGCACTTTTCACGCTCGCCACCCTGCTTTCATCGGACGACTTCGATGCCTGGGGATGGCGAATCCCGTTCCTCGCAAGCTTCGTCCTGGTGCTGCTGGGCATCTACATCCGCAGGAAGGTCAGTGAGACGCCGGCATTCGAGGCGCTCAATAAAAGTGGCGCACGCGTACGCTCCGCCAATCCGCTCGGGATCGTCTTCAAGTACCACTGGCGCACCGCGCTTCGCCTGACGCTGTTCTTTTGCGGACCGGCCGCGCTGTTTTATCTGATCGTGGTTTTCTCGCTCAGCTATCTGACCAAACACCTCGGCGTGCCCAGGCAGACCGGCTTCATGCTGTTGATGATCGCCAACGTCTGCGCCATCGTGGGCGCGCTGGCGGGCGGCTATCTGAGCGATCGGATCGGACGCAAACGTGCGCTGATGATCGGCTCGTTCTGCACGCTGATCTGCTGTCTGATCTATTTCCCGATTCTCAACCAGAACTCGATCGCCGCGACAATGGCCGTGATGGGCGCGTTCCTCGGCTTCACCCAGTTCCAGAGTGGGATCCAGCCGGTGTGGTTCGCCGAGTCTTTTCCCACTGAGGCGCGCTACACGGGGTCCGCCCTGTCGTACTCGGGAGCCAACCTGCTCACCGGCGGCCCCATGCCGATTGTCGCGGTGGCGCTGCTCAATGCCTTTCACGGTTCCCCGTGGGCCATCGTGGCGGTGTGCGGCTCGCTGAATCTGCTCTCCTTGCTCATGATCGCGGTATCCCGGGAAACCCGAGGCACCGTCCTGGAACGCTCCTCCACACATTGAAACCATGACCCGAAAACTCTACATCCTCAATGGCTCCAACCTGAACATGCTGGGCGTAAGAGAGCCTCACATTTACGGCAGCACCACGCTGAAGGACATCGAACAGAACTGCCTGGCACTCGCCGGCGCGCTCGAGTTCGACTGCGTCTTCCGTCAGACCAACAGCGAAAGCGCGCTGATCGACTGGATCCAGGAAGCGTTCCTGCAGGACGCCGCGCTGATCATCAATCCAGCCGGCTTTTCGTTCGGTCGGATTCCGGTGCTCGACGCGGTCAAGCTCATCCAACGGCCGGTGGTGGAATTGCATATCACCAACATCCACAAGCGTTCGGAAGAGTATCGTCACTCGACGATCTCGGTGGCGGCCACGGCGGTGATCTGCGGCGCAGGAGCGAACGGATATTTGCTGGCGATCCGCGCGATTGACGATCTGTGGGGCAACCCGACATGAGCGGGTTCCTCAATTTTTGAAGCACGCGGGGAACTGCCTCAAGCATTTGTGCCAAACGGGACGCGCGACCATTTCGTCCTGCTCGAGTTGCTTCGCTGACGCGTCGAACACCGTGGCGTCGGCGCCGGCCGCCGCGAGAATCGGTGCTTGCTGACCGCCTGCGGCGGAGAGGATCTTTTTTGGTCAGCTACAGCCTCTGCGCAAACGGTCTTCCCTCAGGATGCCTCACGATAATCTTCCCAATATGCTCGCAATTTCACGCGATGGCCGACGACGTCGGCTATACCCCGTTAACACGCAATTTTCGAGGATTTCGCGACGGATTCGATGGTAGGCTGACGCCCCGGATATGAGCACGGGAACATCCGTTCATATCTCACTGATACGGGCAAAAATATCGACTGTGCGAGCTGGCGTTGGCGGGCCGCAGTGGGCGCATGGTGAGAATACGAGGACAGATAGTGGCTGAACCGAAAACCGAAGACGCAGGCTTTTCTGCCGTCGAGTATGTGCAGCGCATCGCGACCTTTCTGGAGCAAGTGACTGCCTGGTGCGGAGAACAGGGTCTAACCGTGGAACGCGGTGCTGTAACGCTCAATGAAGAGCTGATGGCGCGATACGATGCCCCGAGCCTTTACATCAAAAAAGACGGAGCGTCACTCGCCAGGATCATGCCTGTCGGATCAAAGATCGTCGGCGCGCACGGGAGAGTGGACCTCATCGGCCGCGTGGCGAGACATGCATTCCTTTTCTATGTTGGAAAAAGTCCCGCGTTTTCGACGCAAACCGTCGCCAGTGGAAAAGGCAGAATCCCGTCGTCGATACCCATGCGTTCCGGAATCGATCGGGATGGCTGGTACTGGATCGAGGCCATAGTCCGCCGGCCAAAGCGCGTTGATGAAAGTCTGTTTCTCGACCTGCTCACGGACGTCTCCGACTATGAATTTTGATAATCCGCTGGATCCGGTCTACAAGGCATTTGCTGTGGCGAACGATTGCTTCAGGGTTGTCACGCGCACGATTCAAAACCAGCACGAGGAACTCATCCGACGCACCCAGTTCACCGGGGCAACGCCGGAGGACGCAAACATCGCCCTTGAAGACGCAGCAAAGCAGGCAGCCGACCTTGCCATTCTGGCGCTGTTTGCCACGTTCGAACGGTTCGTCATCGAGCATCTGCAAACGGCGAACCGTCTGCTGGCCACAGGGTATCCGCAGCAATATGCCAACAGGCTGGCGGAAAAGTTTGAAACTGAAGTGGAGTACTGGCGGTTTGGCGAGATCCTCAACCTGTTCAAAGGCGAAGTTGACGCTGATCTCATCGAGCAGGTCAAACAGATCAAGCAATATCGTGACTGGATCGCACATCAGAATCCATGCAAGTCAATCCCAACGCAGGTCGCGCCTGAAACGGTCTTCGATGTGTTAACCCGGATGATCGAGCAAATCCGGCGGACCCACACTCCCCCGGTGAAAGAGGAAGCGGTCGATGCCGTCGCTCTGGCTTAGGCTCAAATAGGGGGCGAGTCTGATCAGAAGAAAGGACCGGTGCAAGGGGTGGCTTCGCCAGACCAGAGGTCAGCCCACGCGGCAAATTGCCAACGGTCTGGATGGCCCGTTTTCAAGTTTATTCAGCCCTTCTTTTTTCGGGTCAACTGCATCAGCTCCTCGCGGTTTGCTTCCAGAATGGATCGGGCCGACGTTGAGGAGCGGCGCCTGGCTCGATCCAGGAACGCTTCCGGCAAGAAGTAGTACGAGAGCGTGTCCATGCGCTTCGCTGCACACCGCGAGCAATGTGAGCGATCTGCAACAGCAACTGGACGTGGTGACGGATAATAGCGGCATCATCATTCGAGCACCATTTCAGGATTCCCCCATGGAAATTAAAGTCAACTTCCTCGACAAGCTACGTCTTGAGGCCAAGTTCGATGACTTCACGGTCATAGCCGACCAGCCTATCCGTTATAAGGGCGACGGCTCGGCACCGGGTCCGTTCGATTATTTTCTGGCTTCATCGGCTTTATGCGCCGCTTACTTCGTAAAGCTGTACTGCGTAAATCGTAATATTCCGACGGAAAATATCCGCCTTTCGCAGAATAATATTGTCGATCCGGAAAACCGTTATCGGCAGATTTTCAAGATTCAGGTTGAATTGCCGTCGGATATGTCGGAAGCAGACCGCCGGGGCATTTTGCGCTTTATCGACCGTTGCACCGTGAAGAAAGTCGTTCAAGCCGGACCCGAGTTTGTCATTGAAGAGGTGGAAAACCTCGATGCCGATGCTCAGGCCTTGCTGACGCTGAACCCGGCTTCGGATGTGAGCACCTATATTCCGGGTAAGGACCTGCCGCTGGAGCAAACCATCGCCAATATGTCCGGCCTTCTGGCGGGCCTGGGCATGAAGATTGAAATTGCTTCGTGGCGCAATATCGTTCCGAATGTGTGGTCGCTGCATATCCGCGACGCGCACTCGCCAATGTGTTTTACCAATGGCAAAGGATCGACCAAAGAAAGTGCGTTGGCGTCGGCGTTGGGCGAGTTTATCGAACGCCTGAACTGTAATCATTTCTATGGTGCTGCATTTTGGGGTGAAGACATCGCCAATGCGGCGTTTGTCCATTACCCGAACGAACGCTGGTTCAAGCCCGGCCGCAAGGATGCGTTGCCGGCTGAAATTCTGGATGAGTATTGCCGGGAAATTTATAATCCCGACGGCGAATTGCGTGGCTCGCATCTGTACGACACCAACTCCGGCAATGTGGAGCGCGGTATCTGTTCGCTGCCGTTTGTGCGGCAGTCGGACGGCGAAGTGGTGTACTTTCCGTCCAACCTGATCGAGAACCTTTACGTCAGCAATGGCATGAGTGCGGGTAATACGCTGGCCGAAGCGCAGGTGCAATGTCTGTCCGAAATTTTCGAACGGGCAGTGAAGCGTGAAATTCTGGAAGGTGAAATCGCACTGCCGGATGTGCCGCAGGAAGTGCTGGCGAAATACCCCGGCATTCTGGCCGGGATCAAGGGCCTGGAAGAGCAAGGTTTCCCTGTGCTGGTGAAGGATGCGTCGCTGGGCGGGGTCTATCCGCTGATGTGCGTCACGTTGATGAACCCGCGCACAGGCGGTGTGTTTGCGTCGTTCGGCGCTCACCCGAGCTTCGAGGTGGCGCTGGAACGGAGTTTGACGGAGTTGCTACAGGGGCGCAGTTTTGAAGGCCTGAACGATTTGCCTCAGCCCACCTTCGTCAGTAACGCGGTGACTGAACCGAACAACTTTGTTGAGCACTTCATCGATTCGAGCGGTGTCGTGTCGTGGCGCTTTTTCAGCGCCAAGGCGAATTTCGAGTTCGTCGAATGGGATTTCTCCGGTCAAGGTGAAAACTCCAATGCCGAGGAAGCGGCGACCTTGTTCGGCATTCTCGAAGAGATGGGCAAGGAAGTGTATTCGGCGGTGTATGACCAGTTGGGCGCCGTCGCCTGCCGGATTCTGGTGCCGGGTTATTCCGAGGTTTATCCGGTAGACGATTTGATCTGGGATAACACGAACAAGTCGCTATTGTTCCGCGCCGATATCTTGAACCTGCATCGTCTGGACGATGCCGCCCTGGCCGCCATGCTTGAGCGGATGGAAAACAGCGAGCTGGATGAGTACTCCGATATCGCCACGTTGATCGGCATCGAGTTTGACGAGAATACCGACTGGGGGCAGCTAACCGTTATCGAGTTGAAGCTGCTTATCAATCTCGCCTTGCAGCAATTCGAGGCAGCGCAAGAACTGGTGGGCGCCTTCCTGCAGTACAACGACAACACGGTCGAGCGCGGATTGTTTTACCAGGCGTTGAACGTGGTGCTGGAGGTGATGCTTGACGACGAGCTCGAGATGGACGACTACGAGGTCAACTTCCGTCGGATGTTTGGTGACGCCCGGATGGACGCGGTAATGGGTTCGGTGGACGGCAGCGTGCGGTTCTACGGTTTGACGCCGACGAGTATGAAACTGGAGGGGCTCGATCGGCACCATCGGCTGATCGACAGTTATAAAAAGCTGCATACGGCGCGAGCCAATGCGGCGGGTGCGGGGAAGTAAGTTGAGAGTGGGGGATGAACGCGATAATCCGGTTCATCCCCTGCTCAAAATGTGAAACGCCTGTGGGTCCTGCGTCTGCATGCATCGACGAAGGGCCTTGGACAAGATCGCGCCGAACTTAGCGATCACGACTCATCAGTCGAACTTGATCAGGTCCTTGAAGATCAGGTGACCCCAGCTATTTCCACGACCGTGCACTAGCAGTCCGCCTTCCGAAAGCCCGCCGAGTTTGATCGGCGCGAAACCGAGATTCTCCGCAAGCGTGCCGATCTCCGCTGCGGCGCCGTCATCGTCGCTCGCCAGGAACACGACTCTCCTGCCGCCATGCACAGCCGGATCCTGACCAAGGACGGTCGCGCCCAAATGATTGAAGCCCTTAACCAGTCTGGCGCCAGTGAAGGCCTGCGCGACGGCCCTGGAAGAAGGTTGCCCCTCCAGCAATTCCTCAGGGGGCACGCCGTAGGCATTGGTCACATCGACGATGGTCTTGCCCTTCCAGGTGGGCAGCGCCTTCGCGACATCCCGGTGTGACTCGAAACGGACAGCCAGAAAGACGACGTCCGCCTTGACCGCTTCTGCGAGTTTTTTGGGAATGATCCCGGGTCCGATCGCGACCGCGGCGGATGCAAAGCTTTCCGGGTCGCGAGTCGTTGCAACGGATACTTCGATGCCGCTTCGGGCAAACGCCTTGGCAAGCGCCTGGCCGATCTTGCCGAAGCCAATAATTGCGTAGCTCATCTATTTTCCTTCGGTTTACCACGCCCTACGGGCTCCGAATATCGGATGGAGTGACCGGCAGGGCGTAGCGGGTCAGAGTTGCGCCAGGCCGCCGTCAACGGCGACTTCGCTGGCGGTCATGAAGCTGCTGTCCGACGACGCGAGAAAGGCAGCCACCGCTGCGATCTCCGCCGGATCGGCCATGCGCTGGAGCGGAGTCATCGAGGCGAAGACCTTCTGACCCTCCTCGCCTAGCGCTTCCTTCGCGAGTTCGGTCGCCGTCGCCCCGGGCGACAGCACGTTCACCCGGATGCCGGTGCCCTTCAGGTCCTCCGCCCAGGTCCGCGCGAGGTTGCGCACTGCCGCTTTGCTCGCGCTGTAGGCGCTCATTGCCGGGGCGCCCGTGGTGCCGGCGCTCGATCCGGTCAGGATGATCGAACCGCCCTTGCCCATCAGCGGCAGCGCCCGCTGGACCGTGAAAATCGTCCCCTTCACATTGGTGTCGAAGGTTTCGTCGATGTGCTCGGCGGTGATCTTGCCGAGCGCAAGCTGGCTTCCCGCCCCGGCGTTGGCGAAGACGATGTCGAGGGTTCCGCGCTCGGCCTTCACCGCCGCGTAGAGTCGATCGAGGTCGGCCAGATCGGAGACCGAGCCCTTCACCGCACGGACATTGGGCCCGAGGTCGGCGACAGCGGCGTCGAGCGCTTCCTGCCGTCGGCCGAAGATGAAGACGAAGGCGCCCTCCTCGATGAAGCGCTTAGCCGCGGCGCGGCCGATACCGGTAGCGCCACCCGTGACCACGGCGGTCTTTCCATTCAGTCTGTTCATGTCATGCATCCTTCGTTGGAGTTGTGCGGAAGCAGGGAACGGTATTCATGAACCACCTGAACACCTGGAACCCGAACCCCTTAACTGTGAGTGCCGAAACAAAAGCGACAAACACGATTCTGAAGGTCTTGATTCATGAAGCCAATTGACTAAATATCTATGGCAGCCATCTACTCTTTGGATACGTATGCTCGATAACGTCACCATCAATCAACTTCGGGCCTTCGTTGCCGTGTGTGACCAGGGAAGCTTTTCTGGCGCTGCACGGGAGCTGAGGCGTGCACAGTCGGCGATCAGTCACGCGATCAGCGCGCTCGAGAGTGGCTTCGATGTAGTGCTGTTCGAGCGCAACGCTCGCAAAGCGACGCTGACGGCCGCAGGCCGCAGCCTCCTGCCCGATGCTCGTGGGGTGATCTCACGCACCGAGGAAATGAAGATGCGCGCGGTGGCGATTGCTGAAGCCGGGGTGCCGCAAGTCTCGATTGCGGTGGATACCTATTTTCCGCGCGCACACCTGATTGAATGCCTGCGTAGCCTGCAGGCGGACTTTCCAACTGCTGCAATCAATCTGCGCATGACGACCATGCAAGGTGGCGAGCGTCTGGTTCTGGAAGGCACGTGCGCACTGGCGGTGACGATCACCGACGTGCCGGAGCTGAGCCCGGGGACCATAGAAAGGCAGCATTTATGTGAAGCGCACATGGTGACCGTCTGTGCGTCATCGCATCCGCTGGCCGCAATCGCGGGGCCGATCTCGCGCGAGGAATTTGGCGGGCACATCCAGCTCGTCGTCACCGACAATCAGCCCGATGCCGAAAAGACGCAACAGGGGGTCGCCGGTGAACGCCAGTGGCTGGTGAATGACCTCGGCGCAAAGCACGATTTGCTCAGGGGAAGCTTATGCTGGGGGCACATGCCGCATCATCTGGTTGCGGAAGACCTCGCGAATGGAACACTGGTCGAACTCCAACGGCGCGCATGGCACATGCGCCCCCTCACGTTCATGATCTCGCAGCGGCGCGGATACTCGTTGTCCGAATGCGAGACATGGCTGGTCGAGCTCCTTGGTAATCGGCATCGCTTCTCGAAAGGTTCAGACAAGCGCTCCGTGTCACGCAAAGGGAAAAAAGCGTGAAGGTCTGCCGCTCCTCGATGGGTCGCCTTGTGGCCAACTACAGCCTCACCCCAGTCAGTTTCGCGCAACGATGAACGACGTGGCCGTCCCCCCGCGCCACACAAACCCGCCCAAACGCCTACCGATTCCCCGGCACCGCCGCCATCCCATCCAGCAGCGCCTTATGAAACGCCTGCGGATCCTGCATCTGCGGCGCGTGTCCCAACTCCGCGAACTCGACCAGCGTCGCATGCGGAATCGCCTTCGCCGCCGCCCTGCCCAGTTCCGGATAATGGCCAAGCTTCGCGCGCACGTCCGGCGGCGCAGCGTCCTTGCCGATAGCAGTCGTATCCTTCTGCCCGATCAGCAACAGCGTCGGCATACTCAACTGCCCCAACTCGTACACCACCGGCTGCGTGTAAATCATGTCGTACAACAAAGCCGAATTCCACGCGACGATCTGCTTACCCGGCCCCCGATACATACCCGCCAGCATCTGCACCCACGGCTCGTAATCGGCGCGCCAATGCCCCGCGTAATAAGTGGACTGCTCGTAGCGGCGAATGCCGTCGGCAGTCGTTTTCAGCTCGCGCTCGTACCACTGATCCACCGACAGCGACGGCACGCCCTTCGCCTTCCAGTCCTCCAGCCCGATCGGGTTCACCAGCACCAGTTGCTGCGTCTCACGCGGATACATCAGCGCATAGCGGATTGCCAGCATACCGCCGGTCGAATGGCCGATCACGGTCGCGTCGCCGACGCCAAGCGAGGCCAGCAGCGCATGCGTATTGCGCGCGAGTTGCTGGAAGCTGTACTGGTAACGCTCGGGCTTGCTCGATTTGCAGAAGCCGATCTGGTCCGGCGCGATCACGCGATAACCGGCGTCGCTCAGGCGCCGGATCGTCGCGTCCCACGTCGCCGCGCAGAAGTTCTTGCCGTGCAGCAAGACCGCCGTACGGCCGTTCGGATTGGCCGGCTTGATATCCATGTACGCCATATGCAACGCCACGCCTTGCGACGTGAAGTCGAATTGCTCGACCGGCGCGGGATAGTTGAAGCCCTGAAGCTCGGGACCGTAGGCGGGACCGGCGTTGTCGGCGGCGATGGAGGCGGCGGCCGCCGCGCCCGCGACCGGGCTGGCTTGAACACCCTGAACGGCCTGAGCCGGCGCCGCGGCAGCGCCTGGGGCGTCGGCGGCGCTGGCCGTCGCGGCGGTCGAAGCGCTCGAACCCGTCGAAGCAGCCAACACGGCGGGCGCAACCGTCAACGCACAAACGCCCAACATCGCGAGCAGGGAACGGCGGCGAAAACTCATCGGGATATTTTGCAAACTGAAAGTAACGGGAAGCATCGCGGTCGAAGCCTCGGGCAAGCCGCCCACTGAACTGCGGCCGGAAGCGCACGATTCTACGACGCACCACCCAAACTCTGCTGCCGCGCGCGCAGGCTTCGGGCGGCGGCAAGCGAGGCAACACGCGACGCACACCCGGATGGCACGCATATTGCGCAACGCCACCTCGCGCTCTATGTGTCGTGCCGCACGGAGCCGCCTCGTGCAAGGGTTGATCGTGCGCAACAGGGTCAGGTGGCAACCCTCCGCACAATTCAAACTACTCGTTCGCGGCCAATCGGTGCTAGAACTACCAGACGGGTCCGCGAAGACGGGCGCCGCCTGGCAGCACGAATCATCAGCGGAGAGAACCAGCGACCAATCATCCGGGACATACTAACCAGCAACCATCTTGCAAACGACCGGAACGAGCGTGACGACCCGAGTAAGCGCCAAAGCGCGAACCCGGGCCGCCGCGCCAGACCCGGTCGACAAAGGAGACAGACATGGACACTCCGGCACGGCTGAATGATCTGCAACGCACCACCCTCGCCATCGTCCTCGCGGGCGGACGGGGCACGCGGCTCGGGCCGCTCACCAATAAACGCGTCAAGCCGGCGGTGCACTTCGGCGGCAAATACCGGATCATCGACTTCGCGCTGTCCAACTGTCTGAACTCCGGCATCCGCCGCATCGCGGTGGTCACGCAATACAAGGCGCACTCGCTGCTGCGCCATCTGCAGCGCGGCTGGAGCTTCCTGCGCGGCGAATTCGGCGAATTCATCGACCTGTGGCCGGCCCAGCAACGCGTGGAAGGCGCGCACTGGTATCGCGGCACGGCGGACGCCGTGTTCCAGAACCTCGACATCATCCGCTCGATCCGGCCGAAGTACGTGGTGGTGCTGGCCGGCGACCACATCTACAAGATGGACTACACGCGCATGATCGCCGACCACGCGGAAAGCGGCGCGGATTGCACGGTCGGCTGTATCGAGGTGCCGCGCATGGACGCGGTGGCCTTCGGCGTGATGGCCGTGGACGAAAACCGCCGCGTGACCGGCTTCGTCGAAAAGCCCGCCGACCCGCCCGCCATGCCCGGCCGGCCGGACATCGCGCTCGCCAGCATGGGCATCTACGTGTTCAACGCGGATTATCTGTACTCGCTGCTCGAAGAGAACATCTCCAGCATCGAAACGGATCACGACTTCGGCAAGGACATCCTGCCGCGCGTCGTCACGCAAGGCACGGCGATCGCGCATCCGTTCAGCATGTCGTGCGTGTCGTCGGACCCGAACGTCGAACCGTACTGGCGCGACGTCGGCACAATCGACGCCTACTGGGCCGCCAATCTCGACCTCGCCTCCACGATCCCGACGCTCGACCTGTACGACCGTAGCTGGCCGATCTGGACGTATCAGGAACAGTTGCCGCCCGCCAAGTTCGTGCGCGACATGAAGGGGCTGCAAGGCACGGGCAACAATCTGCTGGTGTGCGGCGGCTGCGTGATTTCCGGGTCGCAGATTTCGCGCTCGGTGTTGTCGTCGAATGTCAAAGTGAGTTCATTCTGTAACATCAGTGAGGCAGTCTTGTTGCCACAGGTGACCGTCGGCGCGAGTTGCCGGCTGCAGAAGGTGGTGATCGACCGCGGTTGCGCGATTCCGGACGGCACGGTGATCGGTGAAGATCCCGCGAGCGACGCCGAACGCTTCTACCGTACCGACGACGGCGTCGTGCTGGTCACGCCCGAGGCGCTGCGGCAGAAGGTGAAGTAACGCCGCAGGGGTCGCCGACGGCGGCCCCTGAGTTGCCCCTTGTGCGCCTAAGTTGCCCCTGAGCCGACAGAACCGACTGACCGCATTCCCCCATCGCAACGAGACAAAGGCCTATGACGATACGCGCCCTGCACGTCGCAAGCGAGCTGTATCCCCTCCTCAAAACGGGCGGTCTCGCCGACGTCGCGGGCGCGTTGCCGCCCGCGCTGATCGAGCGCGGCGCCGATGTGCGGGTGCTGCTGCCGGGCTTTCCAGCGGTGGTCGCCGGTCTCGCCGACCTGCAACCGGTCGCACGCCTGGGCCGCCGCTTCGACGCGCCGGACGTGACGCTTGAACGCGGCACTCTGCCCTCGAACGGCCTGATCGTCTACGTGATCCGCGCCGGCACACTGTACGACCGGCCCGGCAATCCCTATCTGAACGACGAACACGTGCCGTACGGCGACAACGCGCTGCGCTTCGCGCTGCTCGGCTGGGTCGCCGCGCAACTGGCGCAGCGCCTCGACCCGGCATGGACGCCGCAGATCATCCACGCGCACGACTGGCATGCGGGACTCGCGCCCGCCTATCTGAAAGCAGCGGAACGCCAGTCGGGCCGGCCGCTTGCGCGTTGCGTGTTCACCGTGCACAACCTTGCGTATCAGGGCGTGTTTCCGGCGCAGCAGTTCGCTCAACTCGGCTTGCCGGACGATTTTTTCACAATGCACGGCATCGAGTTTTACGGGCAGTTGTCGTTCCTCAAAGCCGGGCTTTACTACACCGACCGCATCACGACCGTCAGTCCGACTTACGCTCGCGAGATCCAGACGCTGGCTCAGGGCGGCGGTCTGGACGGACTGCTGCGCCATCGCTCGCACGATTTGAGCGGGATTCTGAACGGCGTCGACTACGACGTGTGGAACCCCGCCAGCGACACCCTGCTCGACTCGCACTACAACGCCACGCGCCTCGCCGGCAAGCTGGCGTGCAAGGAAGCGCTGCAGAAGCGCTTCGGCCTCGCGCAGAAAAGCGACGCGCTGCTGTTCGGCGTGGTGAGCCGGCTCACCGAACAGAAAGGCCTCGATCTGCTGCTCGAAGCGGTGCCGGAAATTGTCAAACGCGGCGGCCAACTGGTGGTGTTCGGCACCGGCGACCCGGCGCTCGAAAACGGCCTGAAGCGGGCCGCGCACGCGCATCCGGAATCGGTCGCGGTGGAACTCGGCTTCGACGAAACGCTCGCGCATACGATCGTCGCGGGCAGCGACGTGATCGCGGTGCCGTCGCGTTTCGAGCCCTGCGGGTTGACCCAGCTCTACGCGCTGGCCTATGGCTCGCTGCCGCTGGTGCACTGCGTGGGCGGACTCGCGGACACGGTGGTCGACGCATCGCTCGAAAATCTCGCCGACGACCTCGCCACCGGTTTCGTGTTCGAACGGTTCGAGCCGAAAGGCATTGGCAGCGCGATCCGCCGTGCCTTCGCGCTGTACGACCGCCGCACCGAATGGAAGGCAACGCAGCGGCGCGCCATGCGCCAGGACTTCGGCTGGGGAGCGTCGGCCGAGCGCTATCTGGCGTTGTATCGCGAGCTCACCTGAGCGGACTTCGGCACGCGCGCCAGGTTGGTGCGCTGGCAGCCGCGGTTGCGCGCGCTTCGATAACCTGCCGTCCGTCTGATGGTTCGACGCAACACCACAGGGCCGGATCAACTCGCGCGCGGCAAACTCCTGTATTGTTGCCTGACCCTGCAGGGCGTGCATTTTTCTTGCATGATCTGAAGCAAACCCGCCGCATGAGGCGTCCGGCTCCTGCCGGATCACGCCAACGCGGCGCACCTTCCCGTTTCCATTAATCGCGCATGACCGCTTGCGCGGGCTACACCATGACGAAAAACGTTCTGAGCATTCAGTCCCATGTCGTGTTCGGGCACGCCGGCAACAGCGCGGCCGAATTCCCGATGCGCCGGCTCGGCGTCAACGTCTGGCCGCTCAATACCGTGCAGTTCTCGAACCACACGCAATACGGCCATTGGACCGGCGGTGCGATCGAGGCCGCGCAAATGGAAGAGCTGGTCGAAGGCATCGGCGCGATCGGCATGCTGCCGCGTTGCGACGCGGTGCTGTCCGGCTATCTCGGCACGCCGGAGCAGGCGCAGTCGGTGCTGGAAATCGTCAAGGCGGTGAAGGCTGCCAATCCGCGCGCCTGGTACTTCTGCGATCCGGTGATGGGTGCCGCGAGCGGCTGTAAGGTCGAGCCGGGCATCCAGGAGTTTCTGGTCCGCACCATGCCGGAAATGGCCGACGCGATGGCGCCGAATCACACCGAGCTGCAACGTCTCGCGGGTCGCGAGATCGAGACGCTCGAAGAAGCGGTGACCGCTTGCCGCGAACTGATCGCGCGTGGGCCGAAGCTGATACTGGTCAAGCATCTGCTCGATCGCAACAGCCCGGCGGACCGCTTCAACATGCTGGTCGTCACCGAGCGCGAGGCGTGGATGGGCCAGCGCCCGCTCTACCCGTTCGCGCGTCAACCGGTCGGCGTCGGCGATCTGACGAGCGCGGTGTTCGTCGCGCGCACGCTGCTAGGCGATTCGATTCGCGCGGCGTTCGAACATACGCTGGCCGCCGTGAACGCGGTGGTCAAGGCGACCTGGCAAGCCGGGCGCTACGAGCTGGAACTGGTGGCCGCGCAGAACGAAATCGCGCAGCCGCGCGAGTGGTTCGATGCGTGGGTGGCGGACAGCGCTTAAGCCGCCGCGCGGCATCTCACGTCCGCTCACGTCCTATAATGCTTGCCGCGTGGACGAGGCATCGCAGCATGCCCTCGCCCATCCGCCACTTTTCAGGCATCAAGCATTCAGCAGACGAGGCATCGATGGACGGCTATATCCGCAGCGAGCGGGAAGAATATTTTGAGCAGTTGTGCGTCAGCGTCGACGCCGACGAAACCCACGAACAGGAAGCGATCGAGTTCTTCGAGAACCAGTTCGATCAGGCCGACTTCGATCCCGCGCAGTGGCTCGACATTGCGCTGTACTACTCGCCGGCGGTGGCGCGCGGCATCATCGAAATGGTGACGCCCGACGACCGCGCCCGCAGCAACATCGCCGAAGTGATCGCGGACAACCTCGACATCTCCTACGGCGAAGACGAATGCCAGCAGTTCGCCGAGACCATCGAGTTCGCGCTGAACAACGGCGTGCCGGTGGATATCGACCTCGTACTCGACGGCTGCCAGCGCGCGATCGACGACCTCGACACATGGGCCGACGACGACACCAAGGCGCCGCTGCTGCGTCTGCGTGAAGAGTTGCTGCGCCAGCAAGGCGAGCACTAAAAGCATCAAGCCCCACCGCCGGCGCGCTCGCGCCGGCGTCTTAAGCATGTGCCGCAATCCGCACCCATCCGCCCGCGCCGACCGGCCGCCAGCGTATGCGCTGCGGGCCCTATGCCGAAATGCTCATTCAAAGCGCCTCGAACTGCCAAGACGGCGGCAAATTGGCTTTCTATATTCGCGCCAGATTACCCGGCGTGTGACAGCTACTGCGCGTATTCCAGCATTGTTTATGGCGACCGATCATCCGTAGTCTTGCGATGTGCGCCATGCCTCACCCTGCTTGAGCGCCGATCCAGCGTTACTGCCTTGCCGCTTTCACACACCCTGAAACTGTCGATGGAAGGAGAGAGAGACCATGAGTCTTCGCACTACGCTGAAACCACTCGCATTGATCACTGGCGCCCTGTTCGCACTCGCGCCGCTGGCCAGTTCCGCCGATCAGACGGTGAAGATCGGCTTCGCCGCGCCGATGACGGGCGCCAACGCCGGCTACGGCAAGGATCTGGAAAACGGCGTGAGGCTCGCCATCGAGGAAGCCAACGCGCAGAAGATCAAGATCGGTGACCAGGTCACGCAATTCCAGCTGGTCTCCGAGGACGACCAGGCCGACCCGCGCATCGGCGTGCAGGCCGCGCAGAAGCTGGTCGACTCGGGCGTCTCGGCGGTAGTCGGCCACTTCAATTCGGGCACCACGATTCCGGCCTCGCAGATTTATGAGCAGGCCGGCATTCCGGTGATCGACCCGGCCGCCACCAACCCGATTATCACCGGACGCGGCTTCGCGAACACCTTCATGGTGATTTCCACCGATGCGCAGAACGCCGGCAACGCGGGCGTCTACGCGGTGGAAGTGAGCAAGGCCAAGCGCATCGCGATCGTCGACGACCGGACCGCGTTCGGTCAGGGCGAGGCCGACGAGTTCGAGAAGGCGGTGAAAGCGCACGGCGGCACCATCGTGACGCGCGAGTACACCGACAACAAAGCGGTCGACTTCAGCACGCAGATCACCAAGATCAAATCGACCAATGCCGACCTGGTGTTCTTCGGCGGCCTGGACACGCAGGCGGCCGGCTTCGCGAAGCGGATGAAACAGTTGAGCCTGAACGCGCAACTGGTGGGCGGCGGCGGCGTGATGGACGAGGACTTCATCAAGCTCGCCGGCGACGCGGCGGAAGGCGCGCAGGCGTGGGAATACGGCCGGCCGCTGGCGCAGTTGCCGGGCGGCAAGGACTTCTCCGCGAAGTTCAAGAAGCGCTTCGGGGTGGATATCCTGTCGTACGCACCGTTCGGCTACGACGGCGCGTGGGCCGCGATCAAGGCCATGCAGCAGGCCAAATCGAGCACGCCGAATGTGTATCGTCCGGTGCTGAAAGCGATCGATTTCGACGGCGTGACCGGCAAGATTTCGTTCGACAGCACGGGCGCGTTGAAGAGCGGGTCGTCGACGCTGTATCAGGTCAAGAACGGCGCGTGGGTGCCGATCGTGACGAAGAGCGGCGGTTGAGGCGCGGGTTTGTTTTAGCGACTTGAAGCGGGGTTGGCACGGCGTGGCTTCACGCCGTGCCGACTCCGTGGCGCTAACCGTGCTACTTCGAAGTTGAAGTTGAACTTGCCACCTTGGCCACATGGGTCACCTTGACCACCAGCTCGGCGGCGAGGTCCCGCTCGATCCGCACGAGGTCGTCTTTCATGGCGGCGAATTCATCGGCGGTACACATCTGATGATCGAAGGCGGCTCGCAGTTGCCGCCGGACCTGCAGCACGCGCGTCGATGGATCGAAAATATAGCGGGACGTGAACGTTAAAAACCGGTCCTGCACCGACGTATCGACCGGCAAATCCGTCACGCGGACAAAGCGCGGCAACCTCATTTCCAGCGTCTCGTCAAACGCGCCACCCAGACAGGCCCACGGTTGCGTTCTCGCCGGCTCCGCCAGCCACGCCTGCACCTGCGAACTCATTCCGCCCGACAGACTCGTCAACGCCGGCACCGCCGTGGTGCCGTCCGACCAGACGAAGTGCGCCACACTGCCCTGCATCGATGTGGCGAACGGTCCATGCGTGGCGCTGACGTCGTCCGTGCGTAGCTGGGCCGTGCCGTGCAGGCCCGTCATCAACAGCCGGTTCGCGGCGATCAGTTGCGTGCGCTGCCGCGTCGCTCGCCGGAACGTGTTGCGTTCGAGTTCCGCCGTGTACCCCGTGTCTTCGACGCGGTACGCGTAGTTCGCCGAGCCTTGTTCGTCGACGTCGATCTGCAGACGCGCGCGGCGCTCGCGCGCCTGCGTGGCCGGCGTGCGCGACAGCACGCCGTCGTCGACCAGCAGCACCGGCCGGTCCATCACGCTCGGCGGCAGATAACCGAACGCCACACCGCCCGCCGTCGTATCCGCATACAACGTCAGCTCGGGGATCCACACGATCGCGTGATTGATCGCGCTGCTGCCGTAGCCGGGCACGGCCGGCAAGCTGTAGTACGGCCCGAGGTTGAGCAGCACCGCCTCGCTGCGAATACCGACCGCCGCCAGCAACGCGCTGTACAGCGCGACGTGATCCTTGCAGTCGCCGTAACGGTTATGCAGGATGTCGATCGCCTTGTGCGGAATCGCCGCCGTCTCGCCGAGAAACAACGCGACGTAGCGGATATTCAGGCGCATCCAGTCGTAAAGAATGCGGGCTTTGTCGCGCGGATCGGCGCTGCCAGCGGTCAGCTGCTGCGCCAGCCGGACGATCGCGGGATCGCTCATGGTGGCGTCGGCGGCGGGCCCGCGATAGCGCGCCGCGAAACTCGCGAAGTCCGGCACCGTCGACACCATCAGCCGGTCGCCCCAGTTCGCGTAACCCACCGCACCGGCTTCGAGCGGCGCGTAAGGCCCGTGCCGGTAGTCGAATTCGTAGCGGGTGCGGCCGTTGGCCGTGACCGGCGGCAACGCGGTGTAGCCGCGCGCGTCGGCGTAAAGCGGCACGTCGGCGGGCAGGTCGAAGATCAGGCGTTGCAGGTCGACGGGGTCGCGCGTCGGCTCGACCAGATAGGCGAACGTGCCGGCCTGCAAAGGTTTCGTGCGGGTCTTGCGAAACGCCAGATGCACGCGCGAGCCGGGCTCCACGCCGGGGAAAATCACCGTGCGCAACACGCCGTCCTCGAAACTCGGCGCGCCGGCCGAGCGCGGCTCCTGCACGTCGCGGATCGCTTCCGGGCCGACCGGATGCGCGACGCCGTTCGGGTCGAGCGTTTCGGCGGCCAGCAATTGCACCTGCTCGATGTCCTTGTTGAACCACACATAGCGTTGCGCGATGTCGTCGACGCCGCTCGTCGTATTGGCGTGCAGAATCGTGTCGTCGTGCTCTTCGATGGAGCCGTCTTTCTGGATCGTGAACAGGTGGACGTCGCTCTCCATCGTGGAGGGCGCGCGATCGTCGGCGGATGAAGCGGTCTCGTCGGCAAAGGCGCTGACCATGCACGCGCCGCCTAACGTCAACGTGGCGGCGACGTGAAGACAAACGACGCGGCGCCTGAAGACCCGACCGGCCGTCACTCGCCCTCGCCGATCTGCGCCAGCAACGCCTGCAATCGCTCCACATGCCGAAGCAGCAAATGGCGATGCTTCTCGATCTGCTCCAGCCGCCCCGCAAGATCGGCCTGGATCGGATCGTCGAGATCGGCGGCGGCGATCACGTCCTCCACTTTCGCGCGCAAGGCCGTCAGTTCGACCGGCGCGTGACTCAGATGCCGCTCGAAACGCCGCACGTCCTGAATCGCCAGATCGCGAACCTTGCGTAGATGCAACTGACGCCGATGCGCTTCGGCGTCGATCGTTTCCTCCTCGACGCGTTTGGCCGCCGCCGGCTGGCCGAAGATCGGTTCCGGCGGCCGCAGCACGGTCTTTTTCCGCACCGGATGCGCGGTGCCGCGAAAGCGCGCGAGCGGCTGTTCGTTGTCGATCGCTTCGCGCGCGTTGGGCGGAATGTCGTGCTCGTCATGCGGCACGTTCATCCAGCCGTTCGGCAAACCCGTGACCGCTTCGATGCCGCGCACGAATTCCTCGCTGAATTCGCGCTGGCCGGACAACATCAGTTTCAGATAGCTGGCGGAGAAGGTCATCATGCGCGCGAGACGGGTCGCCGCGCCGACCTCGCGGGTCAACAGCACCAGGTTCGCTCGCCAGACCGGGAGCAGCAATTCGTCGGAATCTTCCATCGCTGGGTCTTCCATCTTATGGCCCGATGTAGGGATGCCGCGCTCGCACGCGTCATCGTTTTGAAAGGGTAGTCGCTGCGCGGCGCGCTGCGCAATCCCTGCGTTACATCGCGCGCCGCGCGGCGTTGCCGAAACTACACGCTACCTCGCGTCATCGCGCTGCCAACCGCCGCAGCTCTCGGATTGCGGCCAACGCCGTTATTCATTGACCGAAGGATTCATCGCGCGTTCATACGCCCGTCGCGCTCGGTGTGGCATGCTGACGACTCGCTGCGGCACGCGTCGTGCTGCAGCGATAGCGCCACCACTTGAATTAAGGATTTTGTAATGAAGAAATTTGTCCTCTCCGTTGCCGCCGCCGTCGCAGCTTTGAGCGCGATCGCTCCCGCACAGGCTTACGACCACCATCATCCGGTCTGCCACAAGGTACGCGTCCATCATCATTGGGAAAAACGCTGCCACTAACGGCGTCCGGCGCCCCGGCGGCGCACGTGCATCGATGAAGCCCCGTCACGAGCGGGGCTTTTTTTATGCCGCGGAATCGGTGACAGCGGGGAATCAGCGTGGACGCAGCCGCGACGCGCCATCGGCGACGCCCTATACGTTCTGCGCGAAAACGGCAGCATGCAATCACGGACACATGCTGTTACACCTTGACGGTGTGAGCCGACGCGGACATGACGGCGACGCAAGGCGTCCCGTCATGAACCGCGTGGAAGCGGAAGAGGTGTTTGAATCGTCGGCGCGACGCGGGGGTCAGGCCGCCTTGACGTGGTTCAGCGCGGTGGTCACGAGTGCTTCGAGCAAGGGCTCGATCTTCGTGGCGAGCGTTTCGTCATACGCGTACGGCAGGTGCTCTTCCATATACGTGATCTGCGACAGCTCGAGCTGCACCGCGTGCACGCCTTGCGATGGCTGCCCATACTGACGCGTGATATAGCCGCCCTTGAAGCGTCCATTCGCGATCGCCGAATAGCCGCCATGCCGCTCGACCACGGCGGCCAGTTCCTCGGCCAATCCCGCCACCGCGCTCGCGCCGTTCGAGGAGCCGAAATTGAAATCCGGCAAGCGTCCTTCGAAGAAACGCGGCACGTGCGAGCGGATCGAATGCGCTTCCCACAACAGCGCCTTGCCGTGCTCCGCTTTCAGCGCGGCCAGTTCGTTCGTCAGCGCGTCGTGATACGGCTGCCAGTAAGCGTCGCGACGACGGGCGATTTCGGCGTCGGTGGGCAGATGGCCGTCGAGATACAACGGCTCCTTGTCGAAGGTATCGACGGGCAGCAGGCCAGTCGTGTCCTGGCCCGGGTACAGGTTCGCGCCGTCGGGCGGACGGTTCAGATCGATCACGTAGCGCGCGTACGTCGGCGCGAGAATCGACGCGCCCATGCGCTTCGCGAACGCATACAGACGGTCCAGATGCCAATCGCAATCGTCGGTGCGTTGCGCGACCGGCGTCATCGTCGCGGCGATATCGGCCGGGATTTGCGTGCCCATATGCGGGATCGAGATCAGCAACGGCAAACTGCCCCGATGCAGCGATACAACCGGCGGAGTGTTCAATGCAGTCATGTCAGTCCGGAATCGATGAGAGGGATGAGTCGCGACGGTGCGCCGCTCATTTGAGCAGATCGGCGAGCGCCACGCGATAGCGCGCGTAAGCGCCCTCTTCGTCGCGATGCCGGCGGTTCTCGACCACCTGGACGCCGCCCGCGTAGACGTCGCGCACCGGCGTCTCGCCATGCTCGCAGAATACAACGCCCGACAGCCACGCGCTCGGCGCATGTTCGGCGATGCTCGCATGGTCCGCGTCGAGCACCAGCCAGTCCGCGCGTCGGCCTGCCTGCAGCGCGCCGACGGCGCGGCCGGTGGCGTGCGCGCCGCCGTCGAGCGCGGCATCGAACAGACGGTCTGCCACATGCGTGGACTGCGCCGACGCCAGCACGTTGCGTTGCCGGCGCGTCAAACGCTGGCCGTATTCGAGCAGGCGCAATTCCGCGCGCCAGTCGACGCCGATATGACTGTCCGAGCCGATGCCGATGCGGCCTTGCGCATCCAGATATTCCTGCGCGGGGAACAGACCATCGCCGAGATTTGCTTCGGTGGTCAGACACAAACCGGCTACCGCACCGCTTTTCGCAAGTGCCAGCGTTTCGTTTGCGTCGACATGCGTCGCGTGCACGAGGCACCAGCGGCTGTCGACGTCGAAGCGATCCAGCAACCATTGCACCGGACGCGCGCCTTCGGTTTCGACGCACGCGTCGACTTCGGCGGTCTGTTCGGCGATATGGATATGAACCGGCGCGTTGGCATCGATGCCGCCTAGTAGCGTACGCAACGATTCCGCCGAGACCGCGCGCAACGAATGCGGCGCCACGCCATAGCGCAACGCGGCGCTTTCAGGACGCGCCGCGCGCAACGTGCCGAGCAGATCGAGCAGACTCTCCGGCGTATTGATGAAGCGCTGCTGATCGTCGCGCGGCGCACGCGAGCCGAAGCCGCTGTACTGATAGAGCACCGGCAGCATCGTCATGCCGATACCGCTCGTCGACGCTGCATCCACCACGCGTTGCGCGAGCTCAGCCTGATTCGCGTAGCGGCTGCCGTCCGGCGTGTGATGCACGTAGTGGAACTCGCACACCGACGTATAACCCGCCTTCAGCATTTCGATGTACAGCCATTGCGCGACCGCGGCGAGGCCTTCCGGCGTGATGCGTGCGGCGAAGCGGTACATCAGGTCGCGCCAGCTCCAGAAGTTGTCAGTGGCGCCTGTGCCAGATGAGGCGCGATATTCGGTGAGGCCGGCCATCGCGCGCTGGAATGCATGCGAATGAAGGTTCGGCATGCCGGGCAGCACGGGACCAGCGGCTTTCCGCACGCCGGCAGGTACCGCAGAAGTATCTGGCGTAACCGCCGTCAGCGTGCCGCTTGCGTCCCACTCGAGCAACACGTTGCGGCGCCAACCATCGGGCAGGTACGCGTGCTCGGCGAACAGCGATTGATCTAGTTGTGTCATCTCTCAGGCCCTGGCTCAATTCACGCGCGTATAAACCGTCTCGCCCGCGCGCACGACTCGCGCGCACAACGGACGTCCAATCCAGTAAGCCAGCTCGGCCAGCGAGTCAACCGACCACACCGCGAAATCCGCCGCGCGTCCCACGGCCAGCGAACCGTGCGTGTCCGCTTTGCCGAGCGCTTGGGCCGCATGCGACGTCACGCCTTGCAGCACCTCGGGCACCGTCATACGGAACAGCGTGGTCGCCATGTTCATCATCAGCAACAGCGACGTGGTGGGCGACGTGCCCGGATTGCTGTCGGTCGAAATCGCGATCGGCACCTGATAGCGCCGCAGCAAATCGAGCGGCGGCAGTTGCGTCTCGCGAATGAAGTAGTACGCGCCCGGCAGCAACACGGCGACCGTGCCGGATGCTTTCATCGCGGCAACGCCGGCTTCGTCGAGAAATTCGAGGTGATCCGCGGACAGCGCGTGATGCTGCGCGGCCAATGCCGTGCCGCCGCCGTTCGACAACTGCTCGGCATGCATCTTCACCGGTAGCTTGTGACGCTCCGCGGCGTTGAAAACACGCTCGCTTTGTTCCAGCGAAAAACCGATGCGCTCGCAGAATACGTCGACCGCGTCGACGAGACCTTCGTCGGCCAGCGCGGGCAGCATCGTGTTGCAGACTTCGTCGATATACGCGTCGGCGCGGCCCGCGAATTCCAGCGGCAACGCGTGCGCGCCGAGAAACGTCGTATAGACCGTCACCGGATAGCGCTCGCCCAACTGACGCGCGACGCGCAGCATCTTGCGTTCGCTGGCGAGGTCGAGGCCGTAGCCGGATTTGATTTCGATCGTCGTCACGCCTTCGGCGAGCAGCGGTTCGAGCCGCGCGGCCGACTGTGCGAATAGCGACGCTTCGTCGGCGGCACGCGTGGCGCGCACCGTCGAGACGATGCCACCGCCCTGCCGCGCGATTTCTTCATAGCTGACGCCCGCGAGCCGCTGCGCGAATTCGTCCGCGCGCTGGCCGCCGTACACCAGATGCGTATGGCAATCGACCAGACCGGGCGTAACCCAGGCGCCGTGCAGATCTTCGCGCGGCCAGCTAGCGTAATGCGGGAGGAGTTCGGAGGCTGCGCCGAGCCAGACGATCTGGCCGTCTTCGACGGCGATCGCGGCGTCGGCCAGCGTGTGGTGGGGATCGCCCTGCGGGCACAGTTTCAGGTGATGCCAGACGGTTTGCTTCATCGCGTGCTCGTTGCAGCTCGTTGCGTGTCTGTGGTGGTTCGCGTGCGCGCGCCTTGATATCGCGACGCGGGCACGCGAAGCGTCGTCATCGTTCGTAGTGAAGGCGGATTGCGAGCAACGCGCCCGCGCCTTGAACCGCGCAGTGCAGCGCGTCCGGCGCGTTGATGCGCAGCGTGTCGCCGGTGGCGAGCGGCTGCGCGGCCGCGTCGCCGAGGCTGACCGATACGGCGCCCTCGGCGCAGTACAACAGCACGACGTCGGCGGATAAAGCGTGTTGCGTCGCGTCGCGCCAAACCTCGACTTCGCCGCGCGCCGCGCCACGTCGTACCATCAAGTTAAAGTCGCGCGTGGCGCCGTCGACGAGGCGCGCGTCGATCGGCGTCTCGCCGGCAAAGCGCGCAATGTCGAGCGGCTGCGTCAACGCGTGCGTTTTCACGACGTTCGCAAGACCGCTCAACGCAGCTTCGCTCGCCGGCGCATTCTCCGGCGCAAGCGTTTCATCGAGCAACATCCCCGCGCCGGACAACAGCACGAGCGTGCGATCGATGCCCGCAAAACGCGAGAACGGTCCCGCTTGCGCGACATCCGCAATGCTCACGCGCCACACGAAACTATCGAGTCCCGCCTGCTCGGGCACTGCCGCCACTTCGCGCGTGACGCCGCCGCCGTTCTTCCACGGCGCCGCCACGAGGTCGGCGCCGCGAATCAGCGTGACGCTGGCCATATTGCCGACGTCCGCCATGTTCAACGGCCCAGCATCGGCAGATGCAGACCCGCCTCGCGCGCGGTTTCCTGCGCGAGTTCATAACCCGCATCCGCGTGACGCATCACGCCGGTCGCCGGATCGTTGAACAACACGCGGCCGAGGCGTTCCTTCGCGGCATCCGTGCCGTCCGCGACGATCACCACACCCGAGTGCTGGCTGAAGCCCATACCGACGCCGCCGCCGTGATGCAGCGAGACCCACGACGCGCCGCCCGCCGTATTCAGCAGCGCGTTGAGCAACGGCCAGTCGCTGACCGCATCGGAGCCGTCCTTCATCGATTCGGTTTCGCGATTCGGGCTCGCCACCGAACCCGTGTCGAGGTGATCGCGACCGATCACGATCGGCGCTTTCAGCTCGCCGGTCCTGACCATCTCGTTGAACGCCTGACCGAGGCGATAACGATCCTTCACGCCGACCCAGCAGATCCGCGCCGGCAGACCCTGGAACGCGATCCGTTCACGCGCCATGTCGAGCCAGTTGTGCAGATGCGGATCGTCGGGGATCAATTCCTTGACCTTCGCGTCGGTCTTGTAGATATCTTCGGGATCACCCGACAGCGCGACCCAACGGAACGGGCCCTTGCCTTCGCAGAACAGCGGGCGGATATACGCCGGCACGAAGCCCGGGAAATCGAATGCGTTTTCCACGCCCATTTCCAGCGCCATCTGGCGGATGTTGTTGCCGTAGTCGAGCGTGGCCGCGCCGCGTTCCTGCAGCGTGAGCATGGCTTGCACCTGCCTGGCCATGGACTGCTTGGCCGGCGTGATGATGCTGTCCGGCGCGGTCTTCATGCGTTCGCGCCAATCTTCCACGCTCCAGCCTTGCGGCAGATAGCCGTGAATCGGATCGTGCGCGCTGGTCTGATCGGTCACGCAGTCCGGCGTGATGCCGCGTGCCACGCATTCGGCGAACACGTCGACCGCATTGCCCACCAGACCGATCGACACCGGCTTGCCGGCCTGCTTCGCTTCCTCCAGCATGGCGAGCGCTTCGTCGAGCGTCTGCGCTTTTTTATCGACGTAGCGCGTCTTCAGACGGAAGTCGATGCGCGTCTCGTCGCATTCCACCGCGATCATCGAGAAGCCCGCCATCGTGGCCGCGAGCGGCTGCGCGCCGCCCATACCGCCGAGACCGCCGGTCAGAATCCAGCGGCCTTTCGGGTCGCCGTTGAAATGCTGGTTCGCCACCGAGAAGAAGGTCTCGTAGGTGCCCTGCACGATCCCCTGGCTGCCGATATAGATCCAGCTGCCCGCCGTCATCTGCCCGTACATCATCAGGCCCTTGCGGTCGAGTTCGTGGAAGTGTTCCCACGTCGCCCAATGCGGCACCAGATTCGAATTCGCCAGCAGCACGCGCGGCGCGTCGGCATGCGTGCGGAACACGCCGACCGGCTTGCCCGACTGGATCAGCAGCGTTTCGTCTTCATTCAGGTCTTTCAGCGACGCGAGGATCTGATCGAAACAATCCCAGTTGCGCGCGGCCCGGCCAATACCGCCGTACACGACCAGCGCATGCGGATGCTCGGCGACTTCCGGGTCCAGGTTGTTCTGGATCATCCGGTACGCGGCTTCCGCGATCCAGGTCTTGCAGGTCTTTTCCGCGCCGCGCGGTGCGCGGATGGTACGGGTGGGATCGAGACGCGGGTCGATGTGCTTCGGGTTGTTCATGATGGCCCTCGGAATGCTTGAAGATGGTCGGGAGAGGTTCGGAAACGGAGTCGGGGAAACGGTGATTCAGAAATGTCCGGTGAAGCGATAACGGCTGCCGGGATGCCAGAGATTCGCGATCGACGCGACCTGGCTTTGCGACCACGTGCGCCGGTGCAGCACGAGGCACGGTTCGAGTTCGTCCATGGTCAATAGCTCGCGCGTGTCGGCGTCGGCGGCCAGCGCCTCGATGCGGTACTCGACGCGCTGCAGCGGCGCCACCCGCACGAGATACTGGTTCGGCGTGGTGTTGGTGAAGTCCTGCAGCGCGTACTCGGGCGCCACCGCCGGATTGACCCAGCGTTCTTCGAGCTGCACCGGTTCGTCGTTTTCGAAATGCAGCACGCGCGAATGAAACACCGGACTGCCGGCGCTCACCTGCATCTCTTCGGCGAGCGCGGCGTCGGCAATGCTTGCGCCGATGTGCAGCACGTTCGCCTGATAGCGATGACCGCGCGCGACGATCTCGTCGGAAATACTGCGGATCGCCACCAGCGTCGATTCGTACTTGGGGCGCGCCACGAAGGTGCCCGAACCCTGCACCCGCGTAAGCACCTGCTCCGAGGTCAACTCGCGCAGCGCGCGGTTCACCGTCATGCGCGCTACGCTGAACTCACGCGCGAGTTCGTTTTCCGACGGCACCTGGTCGCCTTCAGCCCACTCGCCCGCATGAATGCGCGCGAGGATGAAGTCCTTGATGCCCTGATAGGCGGGTGCGTTCATTAACGTGCTCGGCTTGAATGCGGGAGTTGAATACATGAGTTGAATACGTGAGTCGGGTGCGTACTTGCAGCTTACTGTTCGGAGACGAACGCGAACGGGCTGAGCTTCGCGATCGTGCCGTTCTGCACGAGCTTCGTCACGGCCTCGATATCCGGCGCGAAGTAGTGATCGAGCTCGTAATGCGCGACGTCCTTGCGCACTACGTCCATCACCTTTTGCAGGCTCGGGCTGGTCTTGTGCGGCGCGCGCAGATCGACGCCTTGCGCGGCGGCGAGCAATTCGATCGACAGGATGTTCGCGGTGTTTTCAGCAATGTCGCCGAGCTTGCGCGCGGCGAACGTCGCCATCGACACATGGTCTTCCTGGTTTGCGGACGTGGGCAGCGAATCCACCGACGCCGGATGCGCGAGCGTCTTGTTTTCCGACGCCAAAGCTGCGGCCGTCACGTGAGCGATCATGAAGCCCGAGTTCACGCCACCGTCGCGCACGAGGAACGGCGGCAGACCCGACAGCGTCGCGTCGATCAGCAACGCGATGCGACGTTCGGCCAGCGCGCCGATTTCGGCGGCGGCGAGCGCGAGGTTGTCGGCGGCGAATGCGACCGGCTCGGCGTGGAAATTACCGCCCGACAGCACTTCGCCGGTGTCCGGGAAAATCAGCGGATTGTCGGAGACCGCGTTGGCTTCGAGCAGCAGCACGTTGGCGGCGTGGCGCATCTGGTCGAGACACGCGCCCATGACTTGCGGCTGGCAGCGCAGGCTGTACGGGTCCTGCACCTTGTCGCAATCGGCGTGCGAAACGTTGATGCCCGAACCGTCGAGCAGCGAACGGTAAGCCGTGGCCGCGTCGATCTGACCTTGATGGCCGCGCAGTTCGTGAATGCGCGCGTCGAACGGCTTGACCGAACCGGCCGCCGCGTCCACCGACAACGAGCCCGACACCAGCGCGGTACGGTACAGGTCTTCGATCGCGAACATGTTGTAGAGCGCGAGCGCGGTCGATGCCTGCGTGCCGTTCAGCAGCGCGAGGCCTTCCTTGGCTTGCAGCGTGAGCGGCTTGAGGCCGACCAGCGCGAGGCCTTCGGTGGCGGGCATGCGCTCGCCCTTCGCGAACACATCGCCGACGCCGAGCAGCGCCGCCGACATATGCGCGAGCGGCGCGAGGTCGCCCGATGCGCCGACCGAGCCCTTGACCGGAATCACCGGCAGCACGTCGGCGTTATACAGCGTGATCAGCGCCTCCATCACTTCGCGACGAATGCCCGAGTGGCCGCGGCCGAGGCTCGACAGCTTCAGCGCGATCAGCAGACGCACCACCGGACGCGACATCGGCACACCCACGCCGACCGCATGCGACAGCACCAGATTGCGTTGCAGCAGTTCGAGCTGGTCGTGCGGAATATGCGTGCTGGCAAGGCGCCCAAAACCGGTGTTGATGCCGTAGGCCGGCTCGCCCTTCGCGGCGATATCGGCAACGGCTTGCGCGCAGGCGTCGATGGCGGCATGGCTGGCGGGATCGAGTTGCAGCGCGACGTGTTCGCGAGCGATCTGGCGCAGTTGCGGGAGGGTCAGGTAGCCGGGCTTCAGAATCATCATGGTGTGTGTTCCTGTCTATACAATTTGAGAGAAGTCTATCGGCACCGTCTTGTATATACAACTTGTTTTTAATCGCCCGGACCTGGGAGTTTCCATTAGAGCGCGAGCTGTCCGGCATATTGCGGCGAAGGCCGGCGGGGTCGGGCGGCGACTCGATTGGCGCAGCAACGGTTCCTGTTGCGCCCAACTTGTATATACACATTCAAAATATGAGCCGCCAAGTGGACAAAAAACCGCCCTGCGGCGGTTTCCGATCCCGACCCACAGCCACCGCCACACCGCCACACCGCCACGTCGATTCAAGAGTTATAGGAGAGCCGGCCGAACGCACCACGCGAAACGCGCGGCTAAAGCTTCACGCGCGCCGCGATGAACTCCAGAAAACACTGCACGCGCCCCGTCAGCGACGCGCTCTGGTAGTACACCGCGCTCACCGGCTGCCGCTCGTCGCGCAGCAGGTTGCCGAGAATCGGCACGAGGCGGCCGTCGCGCACGTCGGCGGCGGTCATGAAGTCGGCCAGACAGGCCACGCCCCAGCCCGACAACGCCAGTTGCCGCAAGGTTTCGCCGCTCGACGCGGTGATCGACGGTTCGATCCTGAACGACTCGGCGCCGGCCTTGCGCCCTTCGCGCAACGGCCAGCGGTTCAGATGCTCCGGCGCCGTAAAACCGATCAATCGATGCGCGCGCAACGCTTCCACCGACTTCGGCTCGCCATATTCGGCCAGATACGCGGGGCTCGCGAGCACCCGCAGCTTGCTGGTGCCCAACGCGCGCGCATGCAG
Source organism: Burkholderia sp. 9120 (assembly GCF_000745015.1). Taxonomy (NCBI): domain Bacteria; kingdom Pseudomonadati; phylum Pseudomonadota; class Betaproteobacteria; order Burkholderiales; family Burkholderiaceae; genus Burkholderia; species Burkholderia sp. 9120. The sequence continues at coordinate 827,070 of NZ_JQNA01000002.1, forward strand.
CGTCGAATCCTGCAGCGCGCCGATCCGGATCGCGATATCCACCTTCTGTTCCAGCAGATCGACGATCCGCTCGCTGCTGGTCAATTCCAGCCGCACGTCCGGATAGAGCGCCGAAAACGCCTTCATATGCGGGGCGACGCAATGGAGCATGAACGGCGACGCCGCATCCACCCGCAAGCGCCCGGAAGGCCGCCCTCGCCCGCTCGTGACCGATTCCTCGGCCTCCTCCATCGCCGCGAGAATCGCCCGGGCGCGTTGCAGGAACGCCTCGCCCTCTTCGGTCAATTGCAGACGGCGGGTCGTGCGCCGCACGAGCGCGGTGTCGAGCTTCTGTTCGAGGCGCGTGAGGGCGCGGCTCACGCCGGAAACCGTCTGCTCCAGCTTCTCCGCCGCCTTGGTGATCGAGCCGCTGTCGATCACGGTGACGAACACCAGCAGCTCATCCGTGGAAGTTTTCATTGTTGATTTCAAGTCAAGATTGATTTGAGACTAACACGCTTTTTGCGAGAATCAAGACGACGGATACTGGCTGCCTGTCATCGTGTTTCCAACCAGGAGAACGTCTTGAAGATCTTCATCACGGGCGCAAGCGGGTTTATCGGCGGATCGATCGCGGCGCATCTGGCGCGCGCCGGCCACGGCGTGCGCGGTCTGATCCGCAATCCCGACCATGCCGCCGAATTGCAACGCCTCGGCATCGAACCGGTGGTCGGCACGCTCGACGACCGCGCGCTGCTGATTGCCGAAGCGCAAGCCGCGGACGCCGTCATCAACGCCGCCAGCAGCGACCATGAAGGCGCGGTGAAAGCATTGATCGAAGGACTCGCCGGTTCCGGCAAGGTGCTGCTGCATACCAGCGGATCGAGCATCGTCGGCGATGCGTCGGGTGGCGAAGCGGGTCAGTCGCGCATTTATCACGAAGACGCGCTGCCCACGCCGACCGCCGACAAGGCGGCCCGCGTCGCGATCGACCAGCTCGTGCTCGACGCCGCGCGCCAGAACGTCCGTTCGGCGGTGCTGTGCAATACGCTGATCTATGGTCACGGCGCGGTGCCGGGCAGCGCGAGCGTGCAGTTGCCGCGCCTCGTGCGGCAGGCGCAAAAGAGCGGCGTGGTGCGTCATGTGGGCAGCGGCGGCAACATCTGGTCGAACGTGCATATCGACGATGTCGCCGAACTGTATCGACTCGCACTCGAGAAAACGCCGGCCGGCACGTTCTATTTCGTCGAAAGCGGCGAGGCGTCGTTCCGCGACATGAGCGCGGCTATCGCGCGCGCGATGAAACTCGGCGAGCCGCAAGACTGGCCGCTCGACGAAGCGCAGAAGGAATGGGGCTACGAAATGGCCTCGTACGGCCTCGGTTCGAACAGCCGAGTGCGCGGAGTGCGCGCACGCAAACTGCTCGGCTGGCAACCGAAACGCAGCTCGGTGATCGACTGGATCGAACACGACATGATGTGATGTATCCGGCGGGACATTCTTCGGGACGTCCCCCCGCGAAAACGTAATCCGTGTAAGCGGCGCCGTTGCGAATTCGTAAGCTCACCTCGCTAGAATCGCGCTCAACTGATCGTGCGATTCGATTTTGCGAGTCGCCCCTGAGCCCGGATTTGATCGATGACTTTGGCGCTGAATTTCGACTGGCTGACGAACCTGCTGGCGATACTTTTCGTGGTGGCGTGTCTTTACGATGCACGTTACGACGAATACGGCACGTTGACACTGGCGGCGGCCGCAATGGGCCTCGCCGTGATGGCAATGGAGCTGTTTCTCAAGCCCGCTTTCGACATGGCGCTTTGAGCATGACGCCGCGCGACGCGGCGTCATATGCTTTTCTATCGGCTTTTCTATCGACTTGACGTCTCTATCCGGATGGGCACGCGGCTCACGCGCGCACCCACCCGTGCATCACACCGCGACTTCCGGCGGCGCCTGGCGAAACCAGCGCGTGATCCAGCCGAGATAGCACAAGCCCAGCAGAAACCACACCGCCCCGAGCACCAGCGCGGTCTTCTCCAGACTCACCAGCAGCCACACGTCCGCAATTGCGCCGGCCAGCGGGAACAGCAGGCCGCCGATGATCCCCATCGCATTCGCCGTGCCCTTCGCGTTGAAGAACTGACGGATCACGCACAGGTTGACCGCGGTGAACGCGAGGAACGCGCCGAAGTTGATGAACGACGTCGAAGTCGCCACGTCGAGTTTCAACGCGACCAGACCGATCGCGCCCGCAATTGCGATATTCAGCGCCGGCGTCTTGAACTTCGGATGCACGAAACCGAAGATGCGCTTCGGCAGCACTTCGTCGCGCCCCATGGCATACAACAGACGCCCCACACTCGCCTGCGCCGAAATACCCGACGCGAACTGCGCGAGAATCAAGCCGGCCAGAAACACCGTCACGAAGAGATCGCCGCCCACTTTGCGCGCCACTTCGAAGGCCGCCGAATCCGGGTCCTTGAAGACCGCGCCCGGATGCGCGAGCTGCACCGTGTAGGCCGCGATCACGAAGATCGCGCCGCCGATCAGCGCGATCAGCACGATGGCGCGCGGCATGGTCTTCTCAGGCGCAATGGTTTCTTCGGTGAGCGTCGACACCGCGTCGAAGCCGAGATACGAGTACGCGGCAATCGCGGCGCCGGCCATGGTCGCCGAAAACGGCACGTGCGGTTTGAAGAACGGTTCGGCCGACAACAGGCCGCCGGGACCGGCCGCCGCCGTTACGTAATGGCAGCACAGCACGACGAACAACGCGACGATCGCCAGTTGCACGACCATCAGCACGATGTTGAAGCGGTTCGCCAGTTCGATGCCGAGAATGTTCAGCGCACTGGTCAGCACGATAAACGCGACGATCCAGATCCAGCTCGGAATGTGCGGAAACGCGGCGCTCAGATACGCGGCGCCGATCAGCCAGATCACCATCGGCAGGAAAAAGTAATCGAGCAGCGTCGCCCAGCCGATCATGAAACCGAGGTGCGGGTTGAAGCTTTTACGCGTGTACGTATAGGCCGAACCGGCCACCGGGAAGAGCCGCGCGAGTTTGCCGTAGCTGAGCGCGGTGAACGCGATCGCGATCAGCGCGATCAGATAGGCGAGCGCCGCAGTGTCGTTGCTCGCGCTCGCCAGCACGCCGTAGGTGCCGTACACGATCAGCGGCGCCATGTAGGCGAGGCCGAACAGTAGGACCGACGGCAGGCCGAGCGTGCGTTTCAGACGCGTGCTGTGTGCGGCCGCGGGTTCGGCGGCGGATGATGAAGTCATGCGGTGTCTCCTCTTGCAAATGGGCGAGCGTCGCCAGGGCGCGATTTGCGGCGCACCCCGGTCGAGCCGGGTCGTTCAGACTTGCGGGATGCGCGGGGTTCGCGCTGGTGTTTTCTTGTTTTCGATGTGCCGCGATGCGCCGCGATGCGCCGGGATCCAACTTAACGCGCGCGAATCACACGCACACGTTGTCCGTTTTCGCCGTCTTCGGTGGCGAGATCGAGGGCGATACGCGCGTCGTGCAGATAGCGGTAATGTTCACGCGCGCCTTCGAGGCGCGTGCGGTCGAGCGTGGCCCGCAGCACGGTTTCCTGCTGGCCCGCGTCGCACACCACGTCGCCGAACGGATCGATCAACGCCGATTCGCCGGGGAACGTCAGGTTGTCGTCGCCCGAACCGATACGATTGACGAGCGCCGCGAACATCTGGTTTTCCATGGCGCGCGCAACGATCGCACGACGATGCACCGGCCCGAACGGGTCCATGTTGCCGTTGGTCACGAGCAGCAGATCCGCGCCCAGCGACGCGACCGCGCGCGCCGTTTCGGGAAATTCGATGTCGTAGCAGATCAGCAGGCCGACGGTCAGGCCTTTGAAGCTGCACACGTCGTAGCGGTCGCCCGGTTCGAATACACCGACGTCAGACGCCCACAGATGCGTCTTGCGATAGCGCAGCGCGATTTCGCCGTGTTCGTCGACCAGTACCGTGGTGTTGAAGAAGCGGCTGCCGTCGCGCTCGGCGAGACCTACCGCCACTGCGACGCGGGCTTCGCGCGCCGCCTGGCGCACTGCCGTGAGAGAGGGACCGTCGATCGGTTCCGCTACGGTGCGAATGTTGTCGCGTGTCGGGAAGCCCGACAGCGTGGTTTCCGGGAACACGATGAGATCCGTGCCCGCGGCGCGCTGGCCGATGGTTTGCAGCACGCGTTGCACGTTCGCGCCGCTCACGCCGGTTGCGCCGTCCAAGATAGGGATTTGCGCGAGTTCAAGTTGAAGCATTGTGTCTCCTGTGTCGATCAGAGTTAGCGCTTTAGCGCTTACTCTGATCCCATGCACTTGTTGCAAGCTATTGCGTCTTTGCGTTACGCAGCGTCTCATATCAGCCGCCCGCGATCAGGTTGGGCCTATTATTACCAGACATATTTTTGTTCGTAATTACCCTGCTGGGTTACCCTCATCGGAGCACGCATGGAACTCGAATGGCGCGATCTGGCCTTTCATCGCGAGATCGGCGCGGTTATCGAAGCACTCGATAGCGCGCAATTCTGGACGCGCCTCACGCGCGCGCTCGAACGCTACGTTGTCTTCGACAACTGGGTCGCGTTGCGCTTCACGCCCGGCGAAGCGCCGCTCGTGTGCGCCGAATCGCCCACGCCGGACGGCGCCGTCGACGCGATGTTCCAGGACTACCTGGCCGCGCTGTATCAACTCGATCCGTTCTATATCGCCGCCACCGACAAACCGGCGTCGGGCTTCGTCACGCTCGCCGACGTCGCGCCCGACAACTTCTCGATGACCGAGTACTACCAGCGGTACTTCAGGAAGAACATCGTCGGCGACGAGGTGCATTTCAACTACATGATCGACGCCCGGCACACGCTCGCGTTTTCACTCGGTGCGACGCAGCGATATGGCGAGCGCGATCTTGCCGTGCTCGCGCTGTGCGCGCCTTGGGTAATCGCATTGTTGCGGCAACGTTTGCCTTATGAAACGTTCGACGCCGCGCCGTTGCCGCCGCCGTTCGGCGAGACGTCAACCGACAGCGCAACGCCCATCCCGTTGCCGGCGGACACACCGGCGGACACCCCCGCGTACGCGGCGCGGTTTGCCCAGGTCGCGTCGGCGGGCGGCCGCGCCGCGCTCACCGCGCGCGAAGTCGAAGTGGCCATGCTGACCTTGAGCGGATTTTCGACACGCGCGATTGCGGAGAAACTCGCCATCTCGTTCGAGACGGTGCGCGCGCACAAGAAGCACATCTATACGAAACTCAACGTGAACTCGCAGTCGGAGTTGTTCGCGTTGTTCTATGACGCGGGACGTCAGGGCGGCTGACGTCCCAGGTTAAAGCGAAGCGCGCTGCGTCACGTACCGCACGCGGCACAACCGCCGCTGGGCTTTTGATCCTGGTAGCGGTCGTGATGCCTGAGCCAGTCGGTCATGCCTCTCGTTTCGTTGCGGCCTTTCGGCGTGACGTCGAGATGCGCGTAGGTGTTGATGAACCGCTCGCCGCCGCGTCCGTAGCAGGAATACGTGTGGTACACGTCGCCGCGTTCGTCCTTATAGAACACGCTGTGGCCATGCAGTTCGTCGATTCCCACGTCGGTCTCGGTGAAGTTGTAGAACGCCTTTTTGCTGGCCACCTCTTCGGGTGTGAACGACACGTGATAGTCGAAATTGAAATCGCTGCCGTTCGACGACACCCACGGAAACGCCCACCCCATGCGTTTCCTGAACGCCTCGATTTTCGCCAGCGGCGCGAGCGAGACCGTCACGTACGACACATCGTGATGTTCGAGATGCGTGACGATGCCAATCATGTGATCCGACACGAACGAGCAGCCCACGCAGCCCTCCTCCCAGTCCGGGCCCAGCATGAAGTGATAAACGATCAACTGGCTGCGTCCGTCGAACAACTCAGACAGCGTCTTGCGCCCTTGTAGCGTGTCGAAACCATAGGTCTTATCGACCTTCACCCAAGGCAATTCGCGGCGTTTGCGCGCGAGCTCGTCGCTGGCGCGCATATGCGCCTTCTCTTCGACCAGTAGCGCGCGGCTCGCGGCCAGCCAGTCCTCTCTCGATCCCATCCGGTGCTGCGGTTCCATTTGCGTCTCCTTTCCTGCAAGGTGCAGGTTGAATCACACACGTCCAACCCATTCAGGCGCACTCACGCGAAGTAGCGCTCCAGCGAATCGAGTCCACCCGACCAGCCAAGGCGATGATCGTCGGCCTGCGCTTCGTCGGTGAAGCGTTCGTGCGTAAGCGTCAGCCACGTGGCGTCGCCGTCCGGCTCCAGCAGGACCGTGACCAGCGATTCATGTTCCGCGTTGTGACGCCAGCGCCAGGTGAACACGAGCTTGCGATCCGGGACCACCTCCAGATACTGCCCGTTCGCCTCGAGTTCGCGGCCGTCCGACTTGCGGTACACGATCGTGTACCGACCGTCGACGCGCGCATCCAGTTCGGCGCGCACCACCGGCGTATCGCCGGGGTTCATCCATTTGATCAGTTGCGCCGCTTCCGTCCAGGCGCGGAAGACTTTGGCGGGCGCGGCGTTGAGGCGCCGCTGGAGGGTGAGGCTGGCTTGGGCGGACATGGGACGTCCTCCTGTTCGATGAAAGTGGCGAGACCATCGAGCGATACCGACCAGAAACGCTGATAACGGCTGAGCCACGTCATGGCGTCCTCCATCGGTCCGGCCGTCAGACGGCACGCCACCGTTCGCCCGGTCTTGCTGCGGGTGATCAGACCGGCCTCGGACAGCACGTCGAGGTGCTTCATCACAGCCGGCAAGGACATCGCGAATGGCTCGGCGAGTTCGCTGATCGACAGTTCGCGCCCGGACAGACGCGTGAGCAACGCGCGCCGTGTGGGATCGGAGAGCGCCGCGAACGTGCGATCGAGTAGGGCTTCGTTAAACTTAACCATGAGGTTAAGTATAGAAACGCAAGTCAGGAAGTCAAGGACAGGTGGGCGTTTTCTCAACGCAGCCGATCGAAGCGGGAAGGAACGCTGGAAAAAGCGGAGTGGCCGACAGCGACGCAGAAAAAAAGATACGCGGTACACCGCAGATAAAGCCGTGCGACGTACCGCGTCAAGGTGGAGAACAACCGACTACACGTTCGAGCCGAGCGGCCTGCAAAAAACCACCCTGCTCTCGCGCTACTGCGAAATTATTTCAAACCATGAGACTCGTTGAACGAGGCCCCACGCGGACGATCAGATCGCCCAGCCGCCGAGATAGAACCCGACCAGGACGACAGCGATCACCACCGTGCCCACGTTCAGCTTGCGATATTCGCCGCTGACCACGCGGCCGATCACCAGCGTCGCGAAACCGAGCATGATGCCCGTCACGATGTTGGCGGTCAGCACGATGAACACCGCGCACATCAGGCCCGACATCGAGTCGACCATGTCGTCCATATGCAGCTTGCTGACATTCGACAGCATCAGCAGGCCCACATACATCAGTGCCGGTGCAGTGGCATACGAAGGCACGAGACCAGCCAGCGGCGAGAAGAACATCACCACGAGGAACAGCAGGCCGACCACCGCCGCCGCCATACCGGTCTTCGCGCCGGCTGCCACGCCGACCGTCGATTCGATATATGCCGCTGCCGGTGCGCCGCCGAGCAAACCCGAGAAAATCGAGCTCAGCGAATCGGCGGTCAACGCGCGGCCGCCGTTGATGATGCGGCCGTTTTCGTCGAGCTGACCGGCTTGCCCTGCGACGGCGCGGATCGTGCCGGTCGCGTCGAACACCGCCGTCATCACGAGAGCCAGCACGCTAGGCAGAACCGCCATCGACAATGCGCCCTTGATATCCATCGCGCCGATCAGCGACGCGTGGCCCGGCGCGCTCAGCGACGGCACCGCGAACACACCGTGATACGACATGGTCGGATCGATGAAGAAGGCGGCCGTCGAGATCACGATAATCACGATCAGGATCGAACCCGGCACGCGACGGCGCACCAGACCGAAGATCGCGGCGAGACCCGCTACCGACATGATCGCCGGCAAAGCCGTGATATTGCCCAGCGCGACCGGCAAGCCGGCGCCCGGATTCTTCACGACGAGACCCACGTCGTTCGCGGCGATCAGCAGCAGGAACAGGCCGATGCCGATCCCCGTGCCGTGCGCGATACCGTTCGGCAGATTGCGCAGAATCCACGAACGCACGCCGGTCACCGAAATCGCGGTGAACACGACACCCATCAGGAACACTGCGCCGAGCGCGACGTTCGGATGCAGACCTTTGCCGAGCACGAGGCCGAACGCGGTGAAGGCCGTCAGCGAAATCGCGCAGCCGATCGCGATCGGCAGGCGCGCCCAGATGCCCATCAGCAGCGAGCCGAACGCCGTGGTCAGACACGTGGCGACAAACACGGCGCTGGTATCGAAACCCGCTTTGCCGAGCATGCCCGGCACGACGAATACGGAGTAGACCATCGCGAGGAAGGTCGTAATGCCCGCGACGATTTCCTGACGCTGCGAACTGCCGCGCGCGGAGATTCCAAAATAGCGGTCGAGAAAGCCCTTTCCGTCGAATGATTCGACGGCGACTTCGGAAATCGGTTGGGCGTGGGGTTCCATCATGATGAGTGCCTCCTTTATCAGCGTACTGAAGCGGCCGTCACTGCGGGCGCCATCAGGGTCTCGTCTCGTTGAGTTGGTTTATTGGGGAATGTCGTCGTTTTTTGCTGTCTCGAAATGTAGGGCAACACAAATATGTCTCCCATCGCATGAATGGCATGCCGGACATGTCGAGACGCTTATATCTTTGACCCAGCGGCAAACTGGGCGGGCGAGCCAAGCGTTTACACCTACGCTTTGTCACGAAGATGTGAGCAGGTTTTGCGGCGTTCGGCGCGCGAAAACGGCGCGCAATCCGCAGATGAAACGTCGTGCGCGGCATGAACCCTGCTAACGCCGTACCTGTCAGATGGCCTGCGAAAGCGGGTCCGCCCGACGTCGCGGGTTACACTCTGGCCCATTCCTGTCTTAACTGCGGCGGCCTTTTTCGACCTTTGGCCGCCCTCCGCACTGGCCCATGGAGTCCTTCTTGATGAGTGGCGGTTTCTCGCGTCCTGCCTGGCGTTTGCCGATTCTTGCTCTGTTCGCGCTGTTTGCGCTGTCCGGTTGCAGCCTGCTGTGGGGCCCGCAGCAGGCGCCGATCGTCGACGCCACGGTGATGCCTGTCGAGCCCGCCAGCGCGCCGGTGGTGGCCTCGGAACCGGAGCCGGTCGAAACCGAGGCGGCTCGACCCGAGCAGCCGAAAAAACCGCCGAAGCCGATCGTCAAGCCGCGCAAGGTCGAGCCGCCGCCGCCCGTCGTCGCGCCCCCGCCGCCTCCGCCGACGCCCGCGCCGCTGATCGTGCTGCGCACGATCGAGCGCAGCGAGGCGCGCACGCTGCTCGACAGCGAAGTGCAGAAGCCTGATGGCAAGGTCGTCGGCCGCGCGGTCGATCTGATCGCCGATGCCGGCGGCAAGCCGCGCGAGATGGTCGTGAATCTGCAGGGCTTCCTGGGGGTGGGCGACCGCAAGGTGAACTTCCCGTGGAGCGCATTCCGCTTCACGCCGAGTGCGAAGACCGCGCCGATCACGCTCAACGCGGCCGCCGTGCCGGCCAATGCCGCCAAACCGGCCGGCGTGCAATTACCGCTGATCGACGCCACGGTCGAACGCGCGAACGGCGCCAAGATCGGCCGCGTGATCGACGTGTTGATCGATGGCAATGCGCAGCCGCAGGCGGTCGTGCTCGACGTCAACGGCATGGTCAGTACGGAGCGCCGCACGATTGCCGCGAACTGGTCGGCGCTGCACTTCGTCACGAAAGACAAGGAACTGCATCCGCAGATCGATCTGAGCGACGCGCAGATCAACGCGACGCCGCCGTACGCCAGCGACAAACCGGTGCGCGCCGTATCGCCCGCACCGCCGCCAGCGACGGCCGCCGCGACCGCACCGCCTGCGGCGACGGCTTCCGCTGCGGCAGGTTCCAATGCACGGGCGGCCCGATGAGCGGCCGTACTTTGGTAACCACGCGCAGTCTTCGCGCGCTCGACTGGATGAATTTTTTCGTCGCCAATGTGCAGACGGGGTTTGGGCCGTTCATCGCGTCGTATCTGGCGTCGCATAAGTGGACCCAGGGCGAGATCGGCATGGCGCTCTCGGTGGGCACGATCAGCGCGATGGTGAGCCAGGTGCCGGGCGGCGCTGCTGTCGACGCTCTGCGCAACAAGAAAGGCGCGGCCGCATGGGCGATTTTCGCGATCATTCTGAGCGCCGTGCTGCTGGCCGTGAGCCCGACCGTGCTGCCGGTGATTGCTGCTGAAGTGTTCCATGGCTTTGCCAGTTGCATGTTGACGCCGGCGTTGGCGGCGATTTCGTTCGCGCTGGTCGGGCGGGCAAATCTCGGCGACCGGCTGGGACGCAATGCGCGATGGGCGTCGATCGGCAGCGCGGTGGCCGCCGGGTTGATGGGCGTATTCGGCGAATACTATTCGCCGCGCGCGGTGTTCTGGTTGACCGCTGCGCTGGCCGTGCCCGCGTTGTTCGCGCTGACGATGATCCAGCGCACCGACACGATCGAGTTGCCGAAGGCCGGCCCGACGCCCAAGCAGATCGAGCGACGCGAGAGTTTGCGTGAGTTGTTGCGTGACAAGCGGATGTTGTTGTTCGCGGCGTGCATCGTGCTGTTTCACTTGTCGAATGCGGCGATGTTGAATCTTGCTGCGGGCGAAGTGACGGCCGGCATGGGCGACAACGTACAGCTCGTGATTGCCGCGTGCATTATCGTGCCGCAGGCGATTGTGGCGATGATGTCGCCGTGGGTTGGGCGCTCCGCCGAGCGGTGGGGACGCAGGCCGATTCTGTTGTTGGGGTTTTCGGCGTTGCCGATTCGGGCTTTGCTGTTTGCTGGCATTAGCAGCCCGTATTTGCTGGTGCCGGTGCAGATGCTCGATGGGTTGAGTGCTGCTGTGTTTGGCGTGATGTTGCCGCTGATCGCGGCGGATGTTGCCGGCGATAAGGGACGCTACAACCTCTGTATCGGGTTGTTTGGGCTGGCTGCGGGGATCGGGGCTACGTTGAGTACGACCGCTGCTGGGTTTGTGGCTGATCACTTTGGAAATGCGGTTAGCTTTTTTGGGCTCGCTGCTGCGGGGGCGTTGGCGGTTTTGCTGGTTTGGGCGGCTATGCCGGAGACTCGGGATTCGGCTCGGGTTGAGGATTCGGCTGGGGTGGCTGATGGGGAGGCTGCTCGGTGAGGGCTGGGGTTTGCCTGTTGCGGCGCATTTTTTGGGCTGTTTGCGTGTTGGCCTTTCCTTGATTTGGTAGTGGTCTCCTTGATTTGGTAGTGGTCTATTAGCGATCCTCCTGTGCGGGGGGCACCTACTTTTCTTTGCCTGCCGCAAAGAAAAGTAGGCAAAAGAAAGCGGCTCACACCGCTAATTTTTAAGTGGGTTTCGTGGTCCACCACCGGCAGTGGTGCATCTGGAATCCGTGTTCTCGCGCACTCCGCGCTGGTGACAAAGGCGTCATTCTTCCGGCGGCGCTGCGCGCGCCGCGGCGGTCGTTCAAGCATGGCCTCTGCTAAGTGGGTCTCCCGCGCAGCCACGGTTGTGGCTCATCTGGAATCTGTCCTCTCGCGCATTCCGCGCTCGTGACAAAGCCGTCATACATCCCGCCTCGCGCGGTGCGCTCGCCGGAACGGTTCGCACTGGAACCAGCGCCTCGCTTTTCCGTGGGGGAGCCGTCGGCTTCGCCTCGGCGAGGCACCGAAATACCCCAAAAATTCACCACCGGTTTGATGAACGACCGCGGGGGCGCGCGAAGCGTCGCCGGAAGAATGACTGCTGTGCCACGAGCGCGGAGTGCGCGAGAACACGGATTCCAGATGAGCCACTACCGTGATTGCGCGGGGGACCCGCTTAAGAGCTAGCGGTGTGAGCCGCTTTCTTTTGCCTACTTTTATTTGCGGCAGGCAAAGAAAAGTAGGTGCCCCCGCACAGGGGGATCGCTAATAGACCACTACCAAATCAAGGAAAGGCCAACGCGCAAACAGCCGAGAAAACGCGCCACAAAAGGCAAAAAGCCTATCACCCTATATCCCTCCCAGCAGTCTCTGCCATAAAAGGCAACGCCAACAAAGACACCCCCCCACACCCAATCAAATACCAGGCCGGCGCAAGATTACTCCCAGAAACCTGAATCAACCACGTAGCAAAAAACTGCGCAAACCCACCAAAGATAGACACCCCGAGACAATAAACAATCGACATCCCGGTAGCCCGAATTTCACGAGGAAACATCTCCGGCAGCATCACGATATTAGGCACAGCGGTAAACGCGACCAGCACCGCCAACCCCGCCACGACCGACAACAAAACCGCCACATCAGGCACAGCATTAATCGCCATAAACGCCGGATACACGGCCAGAATCAGCAAGACCCGCGACACGCCCAACACCCACTTGCGCCCCACCCGATCCGACAACGCCCCGGCAAGCGGCGAACAGATCACCGTCACCACGGCCGCGGTCCACGCAGCCCACAACGCCGACGACATCGGCAGATGCAAAATCCGAATCGCGTAAGTCGACAGATAAAACAGCACGATATAGTTCGCCGCCGTCCCGCCGATGGTTGTGACCACACCCATCGTAATCACCCGCGAATGCTCGCGAAACAGCTTGCGCACCGGCTGCGAAGCCGGCACCGCCGACGACGACCGAACGCCCGCCTGCCCATCCGCCCCCTCCTCGACACCCGGCAACGTCTCATCCAGATGACGCCGGATATAAATCCCGATCGGCCCCATCGCCATACCGATTACAAACGGCACGCGCCAGCCCCAACTCTCCAGCGCGGCAGTCGACAACGCCGCCGCCAACGCGACGCCAAGCAGCGACCCGCACACCGTATTCAACCCCTGGCTCACGAACTGCCAGCTGCCATAAAAGCCGCGCGTCTTGTCGCTGCCATACTCCAGCAACAGCGACGTCGACGCGCCAATCTCACCGCCCAACGCAAACCCCTGCACCAGACGCGCAAGAATCACCAGCAACGGCGCGGCAATGCCGATCGCCGCATACGTCGGTGCGAACGCGATCATCGCCGAGCCGAGCGTCATCAGCCATAACGTGAGGCTCATCGCCGCCTTGCGGCCGGCACGATCCGCGTACGCACCGAGCACGATGCCGCCCACCGGACGCATGATGAAGCCCACGCCGAACGTTCCAACCGCCAGCATCAATTGCGCGAGCTGACCCTCCACCGGGAAATACAGCTTGCCGATGATCGTCGCGAAGAAGCTGTAAATCGTGAAGTCGAAAAACTCGAGGCCGTTGCCCAGCGTGATCGCGGCAATCGCTTTCGCGTGGCTCTTGCGTTCGACGGGCTGCGCGGCCATCATGCCTTGCATAGCAAGCGCGTCGCTGCCGGCGGATTGCGGTGTGGCGGAATAGTCCATCTGTGTCTCCATGATGTCCTTGCTGCTGGGTCGAAGCGCACTTCACAGCACAAGTCAAAGCGCACGCGCGGGCTCGAAGCGGCCCGTCACATCCGGCCTCAGACGAGAAACGTCTGCGCGAGCTTCACCCAGTAAGCGGCGCCGGTCGCGAGGCAGTCGTCGTTGAAGTCGTAGCCGGGGTTGTGCACCATGCATCCGCCCTCGCCGTCGCCATTGCCGATGATCAGGTAGCTGCCGGGGCAACGCTCCAGCAGGAACGCGAAATCCTCGCTGCCGGTCAGCGGTTGCATGTCGGCGATCAGGCCGTCTTCGCCGAGCCAGTCGAGTGCCACCTGCCGCGCGAGGCCGGTCATCTCCGCGTCGTTGACGAGCACCGGGTAGCGGCGCTGGTAATCCACCTGCGCACTGGCGCCGAACACCGCGGCCGTTCCGCACGCCACGGCGGTGATCCGTTCCTGCAGGTAATTGCGCACCTCGGGTTTCAACGCGCGCACCGAGAGACGCATCTCGGCCGTCTCGGGAATTACGTTGGGCGCTTCGCCCGCGTGAATCGCGCCGACCGTGATGATCGCCATGTCGAGCGGCGCGACGTTGCGCGACACGATCGACTGCAACGCCAGCACCATTTGCGCGCACACCACCACCGGATCGACCGCTTTGTGCGGCACGGCACCATGACCGCCGCGTCCCGTCACGGTGATGATCACCGTGTCCGACGACGCCATGAACGAGCCCGGCAGAAAGCCGAATTTGCCGGTCGGAAAGCCCGGCATGTTGTGCATCGCGAACACGGCGTCGCACGGAAACTTGTCGAACAGACCGTCTTCCAGCATCTTTTTCGCGCCGGCCTGACCCTCCTCGGCCGGCTGGAAAATCACATTCACCGTCCCGTCGAAATCCTTCTCCCGCGCCAGATGTTTGGCAGCGGCGAGCAGCATCGCCGTATGACCGTCGTGACCACACGCGTGCATCTTGCCGGGCACCTTGCTCGCGTACGGCAAGCCGGTCGTTTCGTGAATCGGCAACGCGTCCATGTCGGCGCGCAGGCCCAGCTTGCGCGTGCCGCCGCCTACTTTCAGTTGCCCTACAACGCCGGTTTGACCGAGCCCGCGATGCACCGTATAGCCCCATTCCTGCAAGCGTTCGGCGACCAGGTCGCTGGTGGCGAACTCTTCGTACGCCAGCTCCGGCTGCGCATGAATGCGGTGGCGCAGCGCGATCATTTCGTCTTCGAGTTCGGCGATGCCCGCCGGAATGGCCATGGTGTTCACGTGTCGTCTCCGTCAATGAAAAGCGTGACCCAGCATAGCGACGCCGATTTTCCAGCGGCAGGCGTAGAATCGTTGCGGCAGCAACTTCTGGTTGCCACCCTTTCCCCGAATCGACAGATGAAACTGCATCAGCTCAGCACCTTAGCGGCGATTGCGGATACCGGCAGTATCCGGGCAGCGGCTCGTTCGTTAGGCCTTTCGCCCGCTGCGGTCACCAAGGCGGTGCGCGAACTGGAAGCGGATATGCAGGCACCGCTGGTGATCCGCAGTGCGAGCGGCGTCGCCTTTACCGAGTTCGGCCGGACGCTGGTCGTGCATGCAAGAGTGGTGTTGGGGCAACTGCAACGCGCGCACGCGGAGATCGACGCATTGCGCGGCGCGGCGGCCGGCAAGCTGTCGATCGGCGTCACGCCATGGGTCGCGTTGACGTTTCTGCCGCCCACGGTGCAGCGCTTCAGGCAACGTATGCCGGAAGTGCAACTGGAATTTTTCGAGGGTTTGCTCGCGGTCGTGCAACCGCGTCTGCGCGACGGCAGTCTGGATTTTTCGATCGGCCGGCCGCCGCCCGCGTCGCCGCAATCGGAGTTTCACAACGTGCCGCTGTTTTCGACGCATTCGGCCGTGGTGGCGCGGCGCGATCATCCGAAAGCCGGTTGCCGCTCGCTGCTCGAACTGGAAGACGCGGAGTGGGTGCTGAACTGGGACCCGGCGAGCCGCGAATCGATCTCGGACAACCTGTTCCGCAAGCGCGGCATGCGGGTGCCGCACACCATTCATCTGGCGCACTCGCTGGCCATCGTATTGGGATTGCTCGCACACACGGACATGCTCAGCATTTTTCCGTGGCCGCTCGCGGAAGTGACGCTCGCCAAAGAAAATTTATGGGCGCTGCCGCTGCGCGAAACCGTGGATGAAACCATCGTCAGTATCACGTCACGCCGTGGCGCGCCGACGAGTCCAGCGGCCACGTGTTTTCTCGACTGTCTGCGTGAAGTGATCGACGAAGCGGCGCGCTCGCAGGAACCCGAGCAACGCCGCCTGTTTCATTCGATCGAATTACTGCTTTAGCGATTCCTGAATCGCTAAAGCATGAAGGTGCGTGTCAGCGTCAGCGTCGGCGCAGGCTGGGCTCAACCCTCGTAGCCCACCACGCCCTTGATCTCCAGAAAATCTTCCAGCCCGAACTCGCCGTACTCGCGGCCGTTGCCCGATTGCTTGAAGCCGCCGAACGGCGCATCGGGATTGTAGTCCGCGTAGTTCAGATAGATCGTACCGGTACGCAGGCGCCGGGCCACCGCGCGCGCATGCTCGATCGAACCGGACTGGATATAGCCGGCGAGACCGTAGAGGCTGTCGTTGGCCATGGCGATCGCTTCGTCTTCGGAGTCGTAGGCAAGGATCGACAGCACCGGTCCGAAGATTTCTTCGCGCGCGATCGTCATGTCCGGCGTGACCTTGCCGAATACGGTCGGGCGCACGAAATAGCCGTCTTTCAGGCCATCGGGACGGCCCGCTCCGCCCGCCACCAGCGTGGCGCCCTCTTCCATGCCGACGCCGATCAAGCGCTGGATCTTGTCGAACTGCGCTTCGCTGATCACCGGACCGAGATCGGTGCCCTCCGCATTCGCCGGGCCGACCTTCAGGGCTTCGGCCGCTTCCTTCGCATACGTCAGCGCTTCGGCCTCACGCGCACGCGGCACGAACATGCGCGTGGGCGCATCGCACGACTGGCCGCTGTTGTCGAAACAGGCCCGCGCGCCGCGCATCACCGCCTGCTTCAAGTCGGCGTCCTCGAGAATCAGGTTGGCCGATTTGCCGCCCAGTTCCTGATGCACCCGCTTGACCGACTCCGCCGCCGCCTTCGCGACCTGCACGCCCGCGCGCGTCGAACCGGTGAAGGACATCATGTCGATGTCGGGATGACACGACATCGCCTCGCCCACCGTGCGGCCTTCGCCGTTGACGAGATTGAACACGCCGGCCGGCACGCCCGCTTCGTCGAGAATTGCCGCGAAGATCAGGCCCGACAGCGGCGCCAGCTCCGAAGGCTTGAGCACCATCGTGCAGCCGGCCGCGAGCGCCGGTGCAACCTTGGTGGTGATCTGCAAGGCCGGCCAGTTCCACGGCGTGATCAGCCCGCACACGCCGACCGCTTCCTTGCGGATCAGAATGCCGTTCTTCATCGACTCGAAGTCGAAGGTATCGAGCGTGCGGATCATCGTTTCCAGATGCGCGACGCCGGTCCACGCCTGCGCGTCGTTCGCGTATTGCAGCGGCGCACCCATCTCGCGGCTGATCGCGTGCACCATGTCGTCGTAACGCTTGCGGTAGACGTCGAGTATCGCCTGCAGCAGATCGATACGCTGCGCGATCGTGGTCTCGCTGTACGCGGGAAACGCGCGCTTCGCGGCGGCAACCGCGCGATCGACGTCCGCCGCGCTGCCAAGCGCAATTTTCTCGAACGCGGTGGCGGTGGACGGATCGATCACGTCGAGCGTGTTCGCCTCGCCCTGATCGAGCGGATCGACCCATTGACCGTCGATGTAAAACTGTCTGGTGTGTTGCATGGGCTTGTCCTTTACATGAAATGTGGTGGGTCAGATCCCGGGCGCGCGGATCGCACCCGTGGCGGCGTCACCCGCTTTACATCGACGCCGCTCAATCTGAATGTCTTCAAATCGAAATTCACCGCTACGCCGCTTTGGCTCAGACTCCGGTTCAGCTTCGATCCCTGCATCGAATCGTCGAATTCAAGAACTTCGAAACCCGATTTTCAAGTCTATTAACCAGGAGAGCCTCATGAGCAACATCACCTTCACCCGCATCGACGCTAAAGGCCCCGGCGCTACCGGCCTGAACCCGGCCCTGCACGATCCGGCCGATGTCATTCTCGACGGCGCCAAAGCCCCGCACGCGCTCAATGCGTATTCCGACGCGACCAACATGCTCTCAGCGGGCGTCTGGCAATGCGACGCGGGCACGCTGAAACTGGCCGACCTGCCGATTCACGAAGTGTGCGTGCTGATTGAAGGCGAAGTCGTCATCACCAGCGACGACGGCCGCAGCGAACACTATGCCGCCGGCGACGCCTTCATTCTGCACAAGGGCTTCTCGGGCACGTGGCATATGCCGGTCGCGACCAAGAAATACAGCATCGTGTACTGCGGCTGATTCCTACACTTCACCGCGTCTTTGCTTCATTGAAACGCTTCACTGAAAACCGCACCCGCTAAGGTGCGGTTTTTTTATTCCGGCGGCAAGCACAAAACGACAAAACGCCACCGCCGCTCAACCGTTACATCGGAAAACCCAGCGCCTTGATCGAATTGATCCACAGACGCCGCCAGCCGCCGCGATCGTCGGCGCCGTCGAATGCGTTGAAGGTGATCTTCGCGGCGATCCAGCGCAGCGGTTCCGGCGGAATATACGAGGGCCCTTTGCGCGAAATATCGAGCGACGTAATCAACGTGTCGCGATTCCACAGCATGTCGAGGCCCATCTTCGCGCCGAAGCGGCTGCCCGCCACGCCAAAGCCCGTATAACCGGCGACGAACACACTCTTGCCGCCGTGATAGCGCCGCGCGAACACCGCGCCACGCGAGCAGTAATCGATCGGGCCGCCCCACGCATGCGTGAAACGCACGTCGTCAAGTTGCGGAAAAGTGCGATAAAACGCCTCGGCGAGTTTGTAATAGGTGCTCTCGTCGCGATCCGCGGCGGGATTCGGATCGCCGCCGAAGTGATAGCTCACCCGGCCGCCGAAGATGATGCGGTTATCTTTCGTGAGTCGGAAATAGTTGAGCTGCGTACGCGTGTCGTAGATGCCCTGCCGATTTTTCCAGCCGATGCGCGCCATCTGCTCATCGCTCAGCGGCGCGGTCGCGATAATGTGATCGCGCACCTGCATCACGCGGCGCTTGATGTCGGTCACGCCGACATCCGCGGTGCCGGTGCCGAGCAGCACGCGCGGCGTGACGATGCTGCCCGCCTGCGTGTGCACGACCATCGTCGCGCCGCGATCTTCGAGGCGCGTGATCGGCGAATGTTCATGCAGCCGCACGCCGAGTTTCAGCGCGGCGGCCTTCAGCCCCCACGCGAGCTTCGCCGGGTGAATCGTGCCGCTGCGATTGCGCGACCACATCGCGCCGGCGAACAATGGCGAATCGAGTTGCTCGCGGGCGCGCTCGCTGTCCAGCAGCACCACGTCGTGACCATGCGCCACATGCAGCTCGTAGTCGCCCTTCAGATGATCGAGGTGACCCGGATCGACCGCCACCGTCATCTCGCCGTTCCATTCCACATCGGCTTCAATGCCGTAACGCGTCAACGACGCCTTGAAGCCGTCGAGATTCTCCTGACCCAGTTTTTCGAGTACATCGAGGTCTTGCGGAAAGACGCGCGTCGCGTTCGGCAAGCCATGCATGACAGACGTCGAAATGATCCCGCCCGGTCGGCCCGATGCGCCGTACGCGACCTTGCCCGCTTCGACCAGCACGACATCCAGCGACGGATCGGCTTCTTTCGCCTGAATCGCGGCCCACAGACCGGTGAAGCCGCCGCCCACCACGACCAGATCCGCCGAAGTCGGACCGATCAATTCCCGTTCCACAGCCGGCGCGCGCGGATTGTCCAGCCAGAACGGAAACAGTTTTACTCCATCAAACGCGCGCTTTACTGACTCGCTCATCTTGTTTGCCTGCTCTACTTGAATGCTTGTTGCCGGGTGCTTCATCGATCCGGTTGCGCGGAAAATGCGCGTCAACCGGCGTCCTGCGTATCCAATGCTTTTTCGCTTTCGCGGTTCTCGCGGTGCTCACTGCCCGCTCGCACCGCGCGACGCGGCTGCGTTGGAGTTTGCTTCCGCGTCTGGGGTTCCGCCTGCGCCACCGCTACTTTCAGCTTAGTCGCCGGCACCACCGGATGCACGCCCGCATTGCCCACCGATCCACCTCGCAGCCAGCGGCGCCCAAGCGGCCCATATACGCCATCCGGCTCGGGAAAGCACTGCAGCAACGCGATATACAACGTGCAGGCGAGCGTCAGCGAGACCGGCATGCTGATGTCGAGACCGCCGGCAAGCTGACCGAGCGGACCGACGAACTGATCCGGCAGATTGACGAAGCACAGACCGATCGCCGCGCTCGGCAGCCACGCGCCCATCGCGCGCCAGTTCCAGCCATGCGTGAACGAGTAGTGACCGCCACGGCCGCCGCGATTGAAGACCTGCAAATCGTCCGACAGATAGAAGCCGCGCCGCGTGACGAAGCCGATGATCATGATCATCATCCACGGGCAACTGCAGGTATTGATCAGCACCGAGAACGTCGACACGCTTTCGACGAGATTGAACGCGAAGCGGCCGAGAAAGATGAAGCCGATCGCGAGGCTGCCGATCAGCAGCGTGGCGCGTACGCGGTTCAAGAGTTTAGGGAACATGCTCGACATGTCGAGTCCCGTGCCATACAGCGCGGTGGTCCCGGTGGACATGCCGCCGATGATCGCAATCAGACACACTGGCAGAAAGAACCAGTTCGGCGAGATCGCCAGCAAACCGCCCACGTAGTTATTCGACGCGATGAAATCCGGCGCCTTGCTGGCGATGATCGTCGCCGTCGCGAGGCCGAAGAAGAACGGCACGAAGGTGGCGAGTTGCGCGAGCATCACCGCCAGGATCGTGCGCTTTCTCGGCGTGTTCTGCGGAATATAGCGAGCCCAGTCGCCGAGCGTCGACGCGAACGACACGGGGTTGCTCATCGCGACCAGCACGGCGCTGACGAAGGCCGGCCAGAAACCGACCGAACCGAGCGCGACCTTGCCGGCGTACGCGCTATCGAACGGCCCGGCGAACGCGGCGATACCGACCACGAACAGCAGGCTCGCGGCCCACACGGCAATCTTGTTGACCCACAGCATGAAGCGGAAGCCGTAGATGCACACCGTCAGCACCAGCACCGCGAACAGGCCGTACGCGAAGCTCAGTGTCATCCAGTTGACCGGCAGGCCGAGCAGATGATTCGCGCCGCCCACCAGCGCATCGCCCGAACTCCACACCGCCAGCGAAAAGAACGCGACCGAAGTCAGCAACGCGAGAAACGAACCGACGATCCGGCCGTGAATACCGAAATGCGCGCCGGACGACACCGGATCGCTGGTGCCGTTACGCGGACCGAACAGGCTCATCGGCGCAAGAATGCACGAGCCGATCAGCACACCGAGCACGATCGAATAGACGCCGGCCTTGAACGATAGACCGAGCAGCACGGGAAAACTGCCCAGTACCGACGTCGAGAAAGTATTGCAACCGCCGAACAGCAAGCGGAAGAGGTCGATCGGCCGCGCGTAACGCGAGCGATCCGGGATGCGTTCGAAACCGAATGTTTCGACTTGGGTAATGCCGTTGCTGCTCATTGTCTCCGACTCCTGTCACGGCCAGGTCATTCACGATGGCTCGCCGCGGGGGTGCGGCGTCCACTTTTTTGAGATGTCTGGACGCCACTGTAAAGACAATCGGCGCAGGCAAAAATATCGACCGCCCAACCTTTACTTCGATCTCGGACGATGTAACCGTGAAGGTCCGATCCATAAGGCTTTCCGGGTATCCGTCGGCGCCGCGTGGAGACAGGAAGAAGGCCCCCGCGGGTAAAAACGTCGATGCGAATCGCGGGAATCCCCGGCACGCGCGAACATGACGAAATTGTCATGTGCCGCTCATCCTGCTATGGGCGACGCCCTCCTACGATGACAATTCCTGACTCCGGGACGTAACTCATGCGACGTACTCGACCCACGCGCGACATGGCGACACGCATTCCGAATTCGAGGGCGGTCGTGTCGCTTGCGTCGATACGCTGCTTCTTCCGACGCCAGGGCGAGACGCTGTCGCTCGCCGGCGGCGTGGTCTCGATCGTTATCGGCTCGCTGGCGTTCTGGCTCAACCAGCCCGCGCATCTGTTCGACGGCGTGGCGGCGCAACGCGAGGCCGCCGTCATCTGGCCGCGGCAGGCTTGTGACGAGCCGACACTCGTACACGGTCTGATATCGCTCGAACTGGCAACCCACTTTCAACGTGACGTTCCGACGCGGACGCAGCGTTGTGACGTTCAGGCCGACGCGCGCTGCGCTCCGCTGAATCTCGCGGCTGTCACACCGCTGCCTGAAGCTTGCCGAGCTGGCGCCTGAGCCCTCGTACGCCGCCGCTTTTAATAGGCGACCTCTACAACCCGCACCGCCCTCACGGTCGCGACGCCGACCTCTACCGCCCGCCCTCGCCATTCCCAACTCGACAGCCCATTCATATCCTGCCGTGGTATAACTCGATAACATACTAAGGATACCGTTATAAATCTCTCTACCTGACAGAGTTATAAATCGTCTCAAAAAAATCTCTTCCTATAATCGTTTCACATGCATGTCTAACGACACGAAAGGGCCTTGAATCGACCCATCTTCGCCAGCCGTGCTGCCTGCAGCCCCTGCGCTTCAGGCGCTCGCACCCGGCACGCTCACGACGCCGAGCTCAACCTCAACCGCCCTGCACCGCCACGCCGCCCGATTCGTGCGGCGCAGCGCAGCGGGCGTCAACAGGAGAAAGACCATGCGAATTCTGATCGTCGACAACGAAGCGAAAAACGGCACGTATCTTCGGAAGGGTCTAACAGAAGCGGGGTTTGTCGCCGACTGGGTACAAGACGGCATGACCGGCCAGCATCTCGCGCTGACCGAAGACTACGACATGATCATTCTCGACGTGGTCTTACCCGGTCTGGACGGCTGGACCTTGCTGCGCAATCTGCGCCTGACCCACGCCACCCCCGTGCTACTGCTCACCGCCTGCGACGATCTGAACGACAAGGTGCGCGGCCTCGAAATGGGCGCAGACGACTATCTGGTCAAGCCGCTCGATTTCGCCGAATTGCTGGCGCGCGTGCGCTCGATTTTCCGGCGCGGCGCTACGCGCGGCCCGGTGCGGGACGCCGCGTCGCTGCATGTGGCGGATCTCGCGCTCGATCTGACGCGCCGCAAGGCCACGCGCCAAGGCGACAAGATCCTGCTGACCGCGAAGGAATTCTCTCTGCTATGGCTGCTCATGCGCCGGCGCGGCGAAATACTCGCGCGCTCGACGATCGCGTCGCAGGTCTGGGACATGAATTTCGACAGCGATACCAACGTGGTCGACGCCGCGATCCGCCGCGTGCGTGCGAAGGTGGACGATAACTACGAGCCGAAGCTGATCCACACGGTGCGCGGCATGGGCTACGTGCTCGAAGAACGTAGCCCGCCGGTGGGTTGATGCAGCGCGGGGCGGCCGCCCGCGCTTCAGTCGAGAAACTCGGCGGCCCGCTGGCGCAGCACCGCGCCGAAATCGTCGAGCCAGCCGATCGACAATCGCCAGCTCTGCCAGTAGAGATCCACATCGATATGCTTGCCGGGCGTGATCTCCACCAGTTCACCATTGGCCAGATGCGCGGCGATCATCCGTTCCGGGCACATGCCCCAGCCGAGTCCCGTCACACAAGCGCGCAAAAAACCAGCCACATGCGGAATCCAGTGCAACGGCGGATCGAGTTCCGCGCGCGTGATCCGGCGCATGAAGCGTTTCTGCAACTGATCCTTCGGATTGAAGTCGACGCAGGGCGTGCGCCGCAAGCTCTCGCGCGTCACGCCATCGGCAAAATGGCGCGCCTGAAACGCCGGCGAGCACACCGCCAGATAGCGCATGCGCCCGAGGCGCGTGGAGCGGCAGCCCTGCACCGGCTCGGCCTGCGTGGTGACGGCGCCTTGCACGCTGCCGTCGCGAATCCGCTGCGCGGTGTGGTCCTGATCGTCCACCACCAGATCAAGCAGCATTTCCCGTTCGACGCAGAACGGCGCCACCGCGTCGATGAACCAGGTGCCGACGCTGTCGTCGTTGACGGCCACACGCAGCGCCGGCCACGGCTCGACCAACGCGCCAGGTAGTGCCGGCAGGCGGCCGGTCAGCTCCGCCTCCAGTAATTGCACGCGTTCGGTGTGGCGGCACAGCAGCGCGCCCGAGGTGGTCGCAACACACGGTTGGCCGCGTTTGACCAGCACGCTGCCGACCCGCTCCTCCAGCAGCTTGACCCGCTGCGAGACCGCGGACGGCGTCACGTTCAGTTCGCTGGCCGCGCGGTCGAACGAGCCGTGCCGCACCACGGCGGCGAGCGCATCGAGCAAAGCGTAGTCGAGCATTAGCGTTCCTTAATCGGCATTAAGTAAATTAGCTTCTCTTATGATCGGCGAAACCGCAGACTAGCCCCGTTCGCTTCTCCCGTCTACTGGATCGATTCATGAACTGGCTGTCTTTTTCCCACGGCGCCGCCTTGTGCGCCTCGCTGATCGTCACGATCGGCGCCCAGAACGCTTATGTGCTGCGTCAGGGCATCATGCGCTCGCACGTCGGCAAGATTGTCGCGCTGTGCGCGCTGTCGGACTTCATTCTGATCGGCGCGGGCGTCGGCGGCGCATCCGTGCTGGTGAAACGCTTTCCGGTGTTCGTCCACGCCATGCTGTATGTCGGGCTCGCGTATCTGGCGTGGTTCGGCTTCAACGCGCTGCGCCGCGCGGTGCGGCCCGACCATGCGGCGCTGCAGGCCGAAGCGAGCGGCGCGGCGCCCGTGCAGCGCGCGCTGCCGATCGTGCTGATGACACTCGCCCTTACCTGGCTGAATCCACACGTGTATCTCGACACTTTCTTGCTGATCGGCACCGCCGGTGCGCGTGAACCCGAAGGTGCACGCTTGGCGTTCGCACTCGGCGCGATGGTGGTGAGCGGGATCTGGTTTGTCGGTCTGGGTTACGGTGCGCGGGCGATGGCGCCGCTGTTTCGTCGCGCTACCGCGTGGCGTGTGCTGGATGGTGCGATTGGAAGCATGGTGTTGCTGATTGCGGTGACGCAGTTGCGATAGCCTCGCTGAACGCGGTAGTCGTCGACATTGCGCGTTGTATCACTCGGCGATTGCGCTCCATCCGCCGAATCCCGATCAAATTCCTATCACAGCGTTACGAAATAGCGAATTTACACCGTTAGCGCAATCCGCGAGTATGGCGAGATTCAGATGAACGGGCCGTCAACATGCCCGCGACTCTCGCCGTCACTCGTGGAGACACTGATGCTAGACATAAAGCGGGAAAAGCTTGAACTGAACGTTCGAGGCGTGGACTTGAACATTTCATCGCTGCACAGATCGGGGACCGGCGAGCCGATTGTCTTTCTCCACGGCTTCGGCTCCACGAAAGAAGACTATGCCGATATCGCCCGATTGCCCGCGTTCTCCGGTCGCCCGTTTGTCGCCTACGACGCACCCGGCTGCGGCGAGAGCGAATGCGGCGACCTGTCCGCGCTATCCATCCCCTTTCTCGTCGATACGGCGCGCGCCGTGCTGAACCGTCTGGACGTTCAGCGCTTCCATCTGGTCGGACATTCGATGGGTGGCTTGACGTCGTTGATGCTCGCTCATGAAGAGCGCGAACGCGTGTTGAGCTTCATCGACATCGAAGGCAACGTGGCGCCCGAGGACTGCTTTCTGAGCAGGCAAATCGTGAGTCATCCGTCTGACGACCCGCAGCAGTTCTTTGCCGACTTCGTCGACCGCAACTGGGGCGCGCCCGACTTCTCGAGTTCGCTCTACGCGGCGAGCCTGCGGCACAAAGTGCGCGCGGGAGCCGTGCGCGGCATCTTTACGTCGATGGTGCATCTCTCCGAACACGGCGATCTGTTGACCCGGTTTGTCGATCTGCCGTGCCGGAAGATGTTTATGTTCGGCGAGCAGAACGCCGGCCTCTCGTATCTGCCGCATTTGCAGGAATCGGGCGTGACGCTGGCCTCCATAGCGCACTCGGGCCATTTTCCGATGTACTCCAATCCGGTTGAAATGTGGAAACGGATTGCTTTATTTATCGGCGACGTAGTACCCGAGTAAGACGATGTTGGGCATGACCGATGCCCATCACGCGCCAGACGCCTGGACCTTCTTCTGCTTCCGGGCGGTATTATCTTTCGCCCAGGACACCACCGCGTCGACCATCGGATGATGCCGGTTCGCGTTCCACGCAAGCGCGGCCGTCACGACCATGACGCGCTCCTTCAGCGGGCGAATCACCACATTTTCCGAAGCCAGTTTTCGCATCGACGACGGCACGAGCGCGATGCCCTGACCGCATCCCACGTAGGCGATTTGCGACGTCACCGAGCGGACTTCATGCAGCACACGCGGCGCGAAACCGTGCGACTGGCAAACCGCAGTCAGAAAATCGAAGTAAGCCGGACTGATCTGCCGCGATGACATGACGAGCGATTCGTCGGCGAGCGAGCGCAAACGCACGCGAGAAAGTGCCGCCAGCGGATGGTCTCGCGGCACCGCAACCGCGAGCCGATCTTCCGCAATCGGCAGCGTCGCGATTCCGTGTCCGACGTTCCCGTCCAGCCTCACAAACGCGACATCGAGCTCGCCCGCCTCTAGCGCGGGGATCGCCTCGACGCTATCAATCTCCCGAATGAACACCGCCAGGTTCGGATAGTCGCGCTTCAACGCGTTCAATACGGCCGGCACCGTTTCAAGCATGGCCGACGTAATCGCGCCCACCTGCAGGACACCAGTCTGACCGGCCGCGACTTCCCGCACGACACGTTCAAGACGCTCCACCTGATCGGCGAACTGCCGGACCGCCGGCAAAATCGCGGCGCCGGCCGCGCTCAGTTGAGTGCCTCGGCGAGAGCGTTCGAACAGCGTTAGCTTCAGCGATTGCTCCAGCACCTTGATCTGTTCCGTTAGAGGCGGCTGCGACATGTTCAACCGTTCCGCCGCACGCCCAAAGTGCTTTTCTTCGGCGACGGCAAGGAACATCCAGAGTTGACGGATGAGGCGGAAATCAATTGTAGTCATGTCAATGCCCCTTGGCGTGTGAGCAATAGTCGGATTGGGCCAATCGGTCGGTCTTTATGCCAGCAAACGGTCGCACCGCTTCATCCGAAAATCGTATCAGAGAGATATTCAACGGCGAATTTACATATCAGCCGAGGAAGTCGACGATTGCGTCACTGCCCAACCGGATCCTCGTCATGAACCCCACTTCCACGCTCGACCGGCTTGCTTCGCTCGATACCAACACGATCTCCGATGCGCTCGATTTTCTCGGCATTCAAGGCGCGACGTATGGCCTTCGCCCGCTGTGGGACTGTCCGAAGATCGTCGGCCGGGCCAGCACCATTCAGCTTGGCCCCAAAACCGATTCGGCGCCGACCGCTCATCTGATTACGCCGGTCGTCGATGCGGTCACCACCGACGATCGCGTTCTCGTCATCGCGGGCGGCCTTGAAGGTATCTCCTGCTGGGGCGACATTCTCGCGAACGCCGCAATGGCGAAAAAGATTCGCGGTTCGATTATCGATGGCGTGAGCCGCGATATTGAAGGAAGCGAGTCCATCGCCTACCCGGTTTATGGCCGCGGCATCACGATGATTAGCGCGAGAAACCGGGTCGTTCAGATCGACTCGGGACAGCCGGTGCAGATTGCCGGCGTCACCGTGCACGAGGATGACTACGTGATAGCCGACCGCTGCGGCACGGTGTTCGTGCCCGCGTCGCTAATCGAAGAAGTGCTGGAGCTCGGCGAAAGAATTACGCGCCGCCAGGACGGTATGGTCACCGCCGTTCGTGCGGGGCGCTCGGTCGCCGAGGTCATGCACGACAAAGAGTTCGAAGCAATCCGCGCTCAATAACTTTCGCGAGTAATGCACATGACGAATCCCAGGAAAGCGCACGCGGAAGATCAGGCACTGGTGGCGCTCTTCGCCGGCCTCGATACGCCCAGCGTCTCCGACGCGATGGACAAGCTCGGTCTGCATGGCCAGGCACTCGGCATCGCGCCGCTCGCCGACTATGCACGTCCCGTCGTGGGACCGGCCTTCACCGTGAAATACGTTCCTGCGGCTGTGCCGCCGGGCACCGTCGGCGATTTTATCGACGACGTCGCCGAGGGTGACGTCGTCGTGATCGATAACGACGGTCGAACCGACTGTACTGTGTGGGGCGACATCATGACCCGGTATGCGGGTCTGCGCGGCATCGCCGCCACGGTCATCGACGGCGTTTGTCGTGACGTCAGCCAGGCGCTCGACGATGGCTATCCCCTCTTCACGGCCGGTCGTTTCATGCGCACAGGCAAGGACCGTGTGCAGGTCGAGTCGGTGAACACCACCATCGCGATAGGAACGGTGCGGGTCGCCTCGCGCGACATTGTGATTGCGGACGCAAACGGCGTGGTGATCGTGCCGCGTGCACGGGCGTACGAAGTCGCCAAGACCGCGCGGCAGATCGAAGCCGTCGAGTGCGCTATCCGCGAGCGCATTGCAACGGGCGCGACGATTCGCGAGGCGCGCGCCGAGCTTGGCTATCACACACTCCAACGGAAAGCATGATGACGAACACCGTGATGAACTACGACGACGCCGCGCTCGAACTGGCTCGCCGACTCGGCACGTCGACGTTGTATGAAGCATCCGGCCAGTCGACCACTTCTGTCGATCCCGCTATCCGGACAGTCTGGGCAGGAGCGTGTGCCGCGGGCGCGGCCTATCCGGTCGAATGCGCGCCGGGCGACAATCTGGCGATTCACATCGCCATGGAATGCGTGCCGCGAGGCAGTGTTCTTGTCGTGTCGGCATCCGGCTTTGTCGCGGGGTATTGGGGCGAGGTACTCACCGTTGCGGCAGAGGCGGCGGGCGTGGTGGGGTTGGTGATCGACGGTGGTGTGCGAGATATCGCGGCCATGACCGCGCGGCGTTTTCCCGTGTTTGCTCGGGGCGTCTCGGTTCGTGGCACGTTGAAGGACAGCGCGCCGTCTGTTGGTTTGCCGTTCAGTTTGGCCGGTACGCCGGTCACTGCAGGCGACCTTGTCGTTGCTGACGATGACGGTGTCGTTGTCATTCCCGCCGCGAGTGTCGAAGCAACGCTGAATGACGGTAAGGCTCGCGCCGACAAGGAAGCGAAGATGATGGACGCGCTCGGCAACGGTCGCACCACGCTCGATCTTCTCGGTTTGTTGAAGTGGAGACAAGTCTGATGGCAACCAGCTTGAACGAACTCAATCGCTTTCTGGCATCGGCGAGGCCTTCGGCCACCTACGGTGTGATGGACCGGGTTGCCGCCCGGCGCGCGCAAGGTGCCGACGTGATATCGCTCAGCGCGGGCGAACCGGACTTCGATACCCCGGCGCATGTGAGAGAGGCAGGTATTGCCGCCATTCGGCATGGGCATACTCGCTATACGCAGGTCGCTGGAATGCGGGCCTTGCGCGAAGCGGTCGCGGATAAATTCCGGCGCGAGAATGGACTCGATACCGACTGGCGTCAGACCATTGTTTGCAATGGCGGAAAGCAGGTGATTTTTAATGCTATTGCCGCGACGCTCAATGAAGGCGATGAGGTCGTTATTCCGGCACCGTATTGGGTGAGCTATCCGGAGATCGTGCAACTGTGCGGCGGGAAATCGGTCGTTGTCGAATGTGGGGTGAAGAGTGGGTTCAAGATTACGCCCGCTTTGCTGGAAGGCGCGATTACGACGCGCACGCGGTGGTTGATTCTCAACTCGCCGTCCAATCCTACGGGGGCTGTTTACAGTCGTGGCGAGCTGGAGGCTTTGGCTGAGGTACTGCTTTCGCATCCACACGTCATGGTGCTGTCGGATGATATTTACGAGCACCTTATTTTCGATGGGCTGACGTTTTTTACGTTGGCTCAGGTCGAGCCAAGGTTGCGTGAGCGTGTGCTGACGATGAATGGCGTATCGAAAGCGTATGCGATGACGGGTTGGCGGATTGGTTTTGGAACTGGGCCCAAGTGGCTTATTGATGCGATGGAGAAGTTGCAGGGGCAACAGACTTCGGGGGCGTCGACTATTTCGCAGCATGCTGCGTTGGCTGCGCTGAATGGTTCGCGACAGTTTGTGTGGGAGTCGCGGTCGGTTTTTCAGCATCGGCGCGATCATTTGGTGCGGGAGATTAATGCTACTGAGGGGTTGCGTTGTGAGGTTCCGCAGGGTGCGTTCTATGCGTTTGCTTCTTGTGAGGGGTTGATTGGGAAGGTTACGGCTGGGGGGAGACGGCTCCTGTCGGATGAGGATGTGGTGAATGCACTGCTGGACGAGGCAGGCGTGGCGACGGTGCACGGCAGTGCTTTTGGGCTTGGGCCATATGTGCGGATTGCTTATGCGCTGGATAGTGCGACGTTGCAGCGGGCGTGTGAGGCGATTGGGCGGTTTTGTGAGAGGGTTTCTGGGTAGGGGACGCTTGATGGGAAGTGCCCGGCGTGCGCGTAGTTGCGGACTGCGACGGTGCTGCAACGCCCGGGCACAGCAAAGGGTGTGCTGCTTGTAGCGCTCGACGATGAGACGGGCGACCTGAACGAAATCGCGTGACAAAGTTTGCTGGAAAGGCAGAGGCACGAGGCCTTGAGTGCAGCGTTGCTCGCGGTATATGGCACATGGCAATCCTCGGGGAAAAGTTCGACATTGAATCGCGTAGCGGCTTGTCGATATGTCGCACTTGCTCGACGACTTGACGAACCGTGAGCCGAAATTTCTGCCGGCATATACGGCGTCATTTTCTCAAGCACGCCATCTGTCTGCCGCACCGCCCGGTTCATAACCACATGCGAAACGCATGAATTCGATTGCTAGCCGATGATTTTCTTGCCATCTGATGACGTCAGTCGGTATTGTTCTGACGATAAGATATCGGGTTCAGGAAATGAAACGGCACTATCTCAAGGTCGGGGATCAATCGTCACAAACCGGGACAATTACGGATGGCAATCCGGGCATGACCCATCAAGGCGTTCAGTTGGCTTTTCTGGGTAGCTCAGTGTCTTGTCCGGCTTGCAACTCGGTCGGAAAAATTGTCGCGAAGGGTCCACGATGGCCAGGCGATTTGATGGGCAAGCAGGCAGCATTCGACGGCGATATTTGCTTGTGCAAGTGCGAGCCACACCCAGTTATGATTGCATCGCAGTCGGACATGTACCAGAGCTTCGAAACTCAAGAGCTCGGTGCGATGGGCTACGCGCCAAATGGAAAGACGTTCGAACAAGAGGCAAATGCTCACGACCAGCATTTTCGCATTATCAATAGCGATGGCGAACCGGTGGAAGGCCTGCCTTATATGCTCAAGTCTTCGGACGGTCAAACCGTTCAGGGCGTCACATCCAGCGCCGGCATCACCCAGTTAGTGTCCGCAGACAGCGCACATGAAGTGCAATTCCTGTTGCACGCCGCGGGGGCCGAATAATGCAGTTAGGAAGCGGAACGCTGACGCCTCAAGCTGACAAGAGCCCGGTCACTGTTCAGTGCAAGGTGTACTGGGTTCATAAACAACTTTGGAATGCTAGCTGGATTACGCAATACCATGCGGCGGTCCCGGCGTTAGCAAAGGAGATTGCTGCTCGCAAGGTGGATATGGCCAACCTCTCGACGGAACCCATTGATGGTTCGCCGACAGGTGGCAAGGACGCAAATCGGTTTACCTGCGAAGACTTTGCATTCGAAGTATTGATTGAATTTGCATCGCGCAACAAATTACCTCTAAAAATTCAGACTCAATCTGTCGTCTTCAAGAATATCGATAAGGACTATCAGTCCGGAGACAAATCCGGCCCGCCTACGCCCTCAGGTTTCGCAATCGACGTGGCGATAGCATCTGGGGCAAGTGACATTGCGAGAAACTGCGTAGCGGTTGCCGACAAAGACCTGCTCCCCGGCGACCTGTTTCTCGAATTTAACAAGGGGCATGTACAGGTCGTCACCTCTGCTAGCGTGAGCCGGGTCGAAATCATGCAAGGCAACTTTCCTGGTCTCGAATCCAACCCTCGCAAGATCATGTCCAAACTCCTGTTGGGCAAGTGGCTTCGCGCAACGAATGCCGGCAATCGCGAGAGTTCGCTTTATCTAGGCGTGCCCGTCGGTGCAGCTACCTACGAGCGGAGAAACGGGCAATGGCTTTACCAACGGCTCTATGGAACCTATCACGGCTGGGACTCAGACGTTTGGGGCACAATGAGCCTGCATCTTCGCTGGAAATTCCTTGAATTCAACAACATATGAGACTTAAGACTGCAATTGCCGTCATCGTGGCGCTGGTACTGTGCTATATCGGCGCAGGCGCCCCACCCTTATGGCTTCTGTTCAAACCATCCGTCATGAGCGAGGCAATCGCCTTGAAACCCATCACGTGGCATTGGCTCAATCATGTCGACCGCGGAACACCACAGACCGAATTGCTGGCAAGCCGCTTCTACGTGTTCCTTATTGCAATTGTCTGTGCGGTAGTAGGCATGGTTTCGTTCGGAGCTTTCGCAACGAAAAGGCGCTTTGCCTACATGCTCACGATGTCTCTGGCCATCATCGCTATCGTCGTGTACGCCCAATGCGAAGCTTATTACACCGTAGCCTGACCAATGAAAAATCGAGCAAAGATACTTTTGATTTTCTTGGCCAGCGTTGTGTCGTTGATCGGGCTGCTATTCGTCATTGGAACGATTGTCGACATCAAATCGATTGACCAGGTTCGGCGTCTCCTGAGTTTTAAATATCTGAGCTTCGTAGATAGCCTTGAAGCCGGAGGCATCAGCGGAATGACGAGCGATTTCTTCACAGGGGTAGGACTTCTGCTTTTGGGGAGCACGCTATTCACCCGGGTTGATAAGGTGAGCCGTGCAGCACATGCTATTGCAGGCGTAGTGTTCATTTTTTTTGCGGCTTGTCTGGTCTACGCATGTCTTACTGCTAACACTGGAGCGAGGCCCTTCTGATTCACGCCTGAGCGGGACGGTGATTGGCTCGGCCTCGCTGGTCACGTGTTCCCAGGCGCGCTGCCAGGATTGCACGTTGGCCGGATACTTCGTCCCCCAAGGTCCTTCGAGGACATATCAATGATTTTCATCCTTCATGATATGCCTCGCCCACAAAATCACGGATAGGTCCTTGCGCGGCAGAAATAGATGCGTTTACAGAGTCCGGGTTTTTTACCACATCGACCAAACAAGATGTGCAATCAACACCTTACGGAAAGCGTAAACGTTTCTGGACACATGCAAGTCGCCCCGAATTCTCACGAGAATGACGCCAAACTGAATTTGCCCAGAACCGTAGTCAAAGCGTTTACGCGCCGTCCCCCTTAGCTTCCGCGGTTTTCCGTAGAGAGTCGAGCCGTCACGGACCATCTTTCCCAAATGCCCTACGGCACTTGGCAATCTTCTTCGATGTCGGGGGGACCGGGAGCGTGCGCATGTGGGCGCGCCACTCGTCGAATTTCGCACAGAAATCGTCCAGACCATCGTCCGTCGGTGCGTGCTGACGCCGCGACGGCTGCAAGGCATCAAGAATGGCCATCGCGCGATTTACCGATACGTGCAGAGCGGCAACCAGTGGACCAAGCTGCATGTCCATTCGCTCGCCGAACGTATCAGGGTCAAGCTCATCGTCCCAAACCGTAACGGTAATCCGGTCATTCATCAAGTTATCGTCGAGGTCGTCCCAGTCTCCGTAGCCGCACATCCGAGCGAATATGTTTCTGGCGCGAATCGTTGACAGTCGTCGCACGCCCGCCACAAGGCTGAGCCGCTGTGCTATCTCTTCGGCGTAGCGCTTGGATGGGGGAAAGAAGACAGCATCCCAACCGTTCATAATAGGCTCCTAGAAAGAGCCGGCAACCCTGTGCGGGGAAGCCAGCCCATGACCTTCCTTCACGGGCGTTAATGAAGATGCGTCCCTGCATCGCCACGGCTACGCGCCAGCTTTTTCTCCCGGACTCTTGCCGCGTATGCTTGGTCAGCCGCAGTTGACTTTGACGGCTCCGTCGGCGAGGGCGCAACAAGCTGCTTGCTGTCAATCCCGGCTGCAGCGGCCTGCTTCTCACCCCATTTGCGGTCAAACTGTGCCGTAGCCTTTGCCTTGGCGTCAGTTATAGAGGTCCCCTCGAGCTCGATAACGTCGCCATTTGCCTGTAAGACCTGCTCGCGTGCAGTAATCTGTTCATCTTGTTCAACCGTCACGCGGTCACGGCTCGCCCGCCTTTTAGTGTCGGCTGCAGGCTTCAGCATGGAGGCAACTTCTAGCGTCATGTCGAGCTCCACCCAGGACATCTGGCGGATACGCGTGGCATCAGCCTCAATTAACTTTAGAAGGCCTTCCTCCCCGTTAGGCATTTTCCAGATGAGGCAGTGAGGACTTCCTTCCAAACGTTTGACGGAAACGAAAAGTGGACCGCGCTGTTCTTTGGGAATCTTTGCGTGGTTGTTCCAGAGCGCCGTCAGGTCCGCTGACTCATATCGAACCTTGCGCTTGAAATGGACCAATCCACGGCGGACCTTGTATCTCTTCCAAGGCACGAACCTGGCAAGCACGTCCCTTTCCGACCATTCCCTCCGTGCGTCACCTCGCCGCTTCAGCTGCGAAGCCTCAAAGTTTTGGGCTGGTGTGCCTTCCCAACCTTCTTTCATCGCGGCGTAGCCACGCAGATACGACCTGTCTGCCGTAAGGTTGTGATGCTGCATCGCCCTATATATAAGCTTGTCGAGCTGCCGTATCGATATACCACGCGCTCTTCTGGCACGTCTGCGCTCTTCCTGTTGAATCTTGTCATGCTTCCGGTTATGGCCGCTGGCTTCCTCCTCACAGAACTGCACCATCAACGAGTTGAAGTTCTCTCCTACCGGTTTGTAGTCTCCACGTCCGGGCGGTGCCAGTTCGAACGAGAGCCTCATCTCCCCGCAGGCAACCTGAACGTTCTCCTTCGCTGGTCCCGCACCGTTGTCGACAAACACTCCATCGATGTTTCCATGTACGAGCCCATCGCTCGACTCAAGCCCCAACTCTTTTGCCCGCTCGGCCTTGCTTAAGAAACATGAGGCGATGCATCTGCGGTATGCAACCGCGTTCTCACCTCTCAACACAATTTCTGCACCAAGCACTGCGTGACTGTTTCTGGAGACCGCAAACACCACCTTAACTTGCGTGGTCTTCCACCTGTTCCTGACCTTCACCCTGACAAAAATCTTTGGAGTGAAACCGTCCACGTCGACAATCTCGATTTTTCCTTGAGTGTAGTCAGTGGCCGTACCGACCCGAGCAGCGAAATACTGTTCGTGAATCACGGTTCGATTTCGAACGGCCACCAGGTTGTGCTCTACACTCAAGCGCCTCGAGTGGTAACGGAACGTGTCGACCGTCGGAATCTCGCGCTCGTCCATGTCCACGTAATGCTCAAGAACAAGCTTGGCGTAGGCCCTTGCCAAGCTTAAGCGCTGCTTGGCCCAATAGCGCGTCAGTACATCGACGAACTTCCGCTCATCATCGAGATTCGTAGGTCGACGCCGGTACTTGACTGGCTTCCCGGTTACTTCGCTTCGTCCCTTGGCTCGTGCCTCCTCATCGGACAATCGCCCCGGTTTGATTCGCAACGTCCCCACACGCGTCCTGATGCGCCCGCCTTTCTCGTTGTGTTGCGCCAGCATGGCCCCGGGCGCGCCCCCGAAGTGGCAAAATTGATGGAAGAGCTTTCTGACGTGCGACTCCCAGCCGCGCGGTTTGCCGAGCGTGTCTCGCACAAAGCGCTGCGCGTGCAGTCGCGCGTCGGTGTTCATGACCACATCATCATTGAACACCATGTCCTCTGCCCGACCCTCTCCGCCGACGTCCAGAAAGCAAAATGCTTGCATGATTCGCTGGCGCCATGCGAGGCCGTCAAGCCCTTTCTTGAGTTCTTTCGGGAGCTCGGTGAGCGGCTTTATCATGTACTCGGGCACTACAGATTCGTCCGCGCGTCTGATGTCTTTCAGAGGCAGGTCTGGCGCGTCGGCGGACCACACAAACCACTCGCCCGGTCCCATTGGTGCGCCATTGGAGACGAGCTTCAACACATGAAGCTGTCTGTCGACTGCATTCCAGCAAATTGCCCGATAACGGACGTTTTCGCCATCGCGAAACCGCTTCAGCATCGCAAAGCGAAACAGACCTTTGGGCCATCCTTCCTGCGGTTGCTGAACACGCATTATCGTCGCAGCGTCCGCCGCGCGCGGCTTCAACCCGGAAACCGGTGTGAGCTTCTCAGTTTTGGAAAGGCTCATGTTGCTACCCCCCCTTTAACGGCGGCCCGCGTATGCCGGCCGCTGCGAACGAGGTGCAGCCTCAAGTCTGTATCCAGCTCGTAGTTGTGGTCAAGCTGGAGGAAGCCGTATGCAACCGAGGCCGCGAACCTGTGATACGCCTCGTCGAGACCAATGCACATCGTGCGCGATACGCGTTGCATGACCGCGTCCAGGCTACCTCGGTTGCTGCTACGAATGACAACCGGCGCAAACTCTTGCGCAGCAAAGTAGAGGGACGGAAGGTTTTGCTCGCGCGCGAAATTCAGGATGAGTCTCAAGTTTCCAAATTCCGTCATCGATATTGCGTCGCCTCGAATGAGCTCCCATGTCCATCCCCTCTCTGCCATCGCAGCACGTTCACGCTCCTCGCGCCGGAGTTGCTCGTCCGTCGGCAGGTAGCTGCCATGCTTCACGGAAATAGCGTGATATTTCAGCTTATAGTCTGGCGGCTGGACATACGTGACGATGACATCGATTGTCATCAGGTCCGAACGGCGCATGCGCTCACCCTTTGCGTCAGCTCGCCAGTACGCCTGCCGGTTGTAGATGCCGTACTGCTCGCGAAAGTCCCACACTGCCGGATGAAGTGCGAGCTTCACCATCACACGGAACTCGGACATCGACAGCGCCTGGTGCAGTCGGTCCAGCTTGAAACCAGGAATAATGGCGCGCGTGCTTGTCAATGGTGTACGCGCCTTGAGCAGCGGTGTGTATCTGTCCCCGTGCGGCCATCCAAACGGGTCGTGGGCCGGCAGAGCGATTTGGGACGGAGGCACGAAAGGCGGCGCCAAATCGAAGATATGAAATCCTTCCTTCGCTGTGACCGGGACCTCAGGAACGATGCCATCGTCGTACTCGAAGTCAGGCTGTCGCCAACGTTTGGCCGCGATGTCGAAAGGCGAGGTGTACGCATGTGACTGGCGGCCGCGCTCACCTGCGCAGCCAGTTTGACGCAAGACCATTGGAACCTCCCTAGCTGTTCGCGACGATGGAAGCGGACTGTGATGGCGACCGACGAAAGTGGGGTATGGAACTGCCCTTTGCTGGCCTCTCATACGACGCAATTCGTGCTCTCCACTCGGCAGGAGTTTCCGCATTTCGCTTCAGCGCTTCGGGCACACCTACCAGCTTCTCAGCCATTCCCTTGCCATGGAGCGCCTTGGGGCGGACGAATCCACGCTGTAGCGCGCCGTGGTCGATGCGATGGGGATACCGAGAAGCACGCAAAGATTCCCCACGCGTATCGATGTACTCGACAAGCATCTCGGCGAGTGCCTGATTTCGAACGCCATTCTTCAGAACCATTGGCACGTCGTAGCCGGCTTCCGCAAGCGAGTTCTCTGTCAGGACATCGTTAGCCGTGGTCGGCAAAAGCCGCATCAGTTGGACGTGACTCAGCTCGAGACGCGCGCGGCGCAGTTCGTCGTACTGGGAGGCGTAGCGACTGAACAAGCTCTTGTAGTTCCGGCTGATGTAGCTCTGGTGATACTTCGTCCAGTCCTTGCGCGGCATCCTTCTGTCAGGACTAGATTGCGTTGCTATGGTTGCCAGATTAGGTCCGTTCATAAAAATTTCCTCCACGTGGTCCCAGCTGTCGTTGAGTGCCCTGAGCATGCCGATTGCCTGGATTGGGTGACGAAGAAACTGCCGCCCCTTCAGGATGTCTCCAAGCGTCTGGCTACGTTCAATTGAGATTCCCGTTCGCTCGACAAGCGGTCGGAGCGCATGCTGCGCGAAATATTCTTTGGTCGTATCCCAGAAGAACCTGCCGTCGCGTATGAGTCGATGCTTCATTGCCGCCTCCGCGATTGCCTTGGCAACGCTGGCATGGTTGAGATGAGGGAGGTAGCCCGGGTCCAAGAGCCTAGATGCAATTCGAGCGACCTCGACTTCTGTTTCGGCATGTTTGTCTGAGAGTGATGTGACCTCAGCAATGGGTTTGAGACCGCAACCACAGTGATATCCGGCGTGCAGGACCCGCTCGGGATGCTTCTCGTAGTCCATGCATAGTTCGCAAGCTTCATACAGCGGCAGACCGTGAAGTCCGCAAAACATGCTTCCGGGCAGCAGATGGTCTCGACTGTTGATTTGCACTGAATTCTGACCCACCTGACACGGTGATTTGCATCGAATATTGACCCACGTGGAACACACTGGCCCGCTGTGCAGCTAGCGGGAGAACGGAGTGATCGACATGGCAATATTGAGCATCATCCGACGCTGGCATTATCGCGATCATGTCTCGCTACGCGAGATCGCCAAACGGCTTGGCGTTTCAAGAAACACCGTCAGGCGCTATATACGTGCCGGCACCGTAGTGCCCACCTATCCGGAACGGCAGAGCCCGAGCAAGCTCGACGGATTTGCGGCCAAGCTCGCCGGCTGGTTAAAGACGGAAGCAAACCGGCCGCGCAAACAGCGCAGAACCCTCAAGCAGATTTACGCTGACCTCACCGTGTTGGGATTCACAGGGTCCTACGACCGGGTCGCCGCCTTTGCGCGCCGCTGGCGACAGGAGCAGCAGGAGCAGGCAAGGAGCGCAGCACGTGGCACCTTTGTGCCGCTGACCTTTGCACCCGGAGAAGCATTCCAGTTCGACTGGAGCGAGGACTGGGCCGTGATCAACGGCGAGCGCACCAAGTTGCAGGTTGCGCAGTTCAAGCTCAGTCACAGCCGGGCGTTCTTCCTGAGGGCCTATCTGCTGCAAACCCACGAGATGCTGTTCGACGCTCACTACCACGCGTTCGTGGCGTGGGGCGGCATTCCGCGCCGTGGCATATATGACAACATGAAGACCGCTGTCGACAAGGTTCGTCGTGGCAAGCTGCGGGACGTCAACGCGCGCTTCAGCGCCATGGTCAGTCACTATCTGTTTGACGCCGAATTCTGCAATCCGGCCTCAGGCTGGGAGAAGGGGCAGATCGAGAAGAACGTTCAGGACAGCCGTCACCGGCTGTGGCAACGCGTGCCGGCGTTCGGTTCGCTCTCTGCATTAAACGACTGGCTGGCCGACCAGTGTGTCCTGCTCTGGCAGCAGACGCAGCACCCTGAGCAGGACACAACGATCTGGGACGCGTGGTCGGTCGAGCGACCCCATCTGATGCCGGTCGGCCAGGCATTCGACGGCTTTGTCGAGCACACCAAACTCGTCTCGCCCACGTGTCTGGTGAGTTTCGACCGCAACCGGTATAGCGTGCCGGCGGCATTTGCGAACCGGCCCATCAGCCTGCACGTCTACGCGGCCCAGCTCGTCTTCGTCGCCGAAGGGCAGGTCATCGCGGAGCACGTCCGGCGTATCAACCGCAGCCATGATCGCGGAGAAACCATCTACGACTGGCGTCATTACCTCGCAGTCCTGCAGCGCAAGCCTGGAGCATTGCGCAACGGCGCGCCGTTCGCAGAGTTTCCTGCCGCCTTCAAGCGGCTGCAGACAATCCTGCTGAAGCACGCCGGTGGCGACCGGGAGATGGTCGAGATACTGGCGCTGGTGCTGCTGCACGACGAACAGGCCGTACTCACCGCCGTCGAGCTGGCACTTGAGGCCGGTGCGCCCTCAAAGCAAACGGTGATGAACGTCCTGAGCCGGCTGCTTGACGGGGCTCCCGTGCCTCCGCTGCAGACGCCCCAGGCCTTCGCCCTGCGCGTCGAGCCGCAAGCCAACGTCGGCCGTTATGACGACCTGAGAGGCCGGGAGGATCATCATGCAGCCTGACGCCATGATGGAAATGCTCAAGTCACTGAAGCTGCACGGCATGGCCCAGGCGCTTGGCGAGCTGGCCGCGCAGGATTCCCCCGCGTACAAGTCGGCATCGCTAGTTCTGGCAGGTCTGCTCAAGGCGGAGATGGCGGCCCGTGAGGTACGTTCACTGGCCTATCAGATGAAGGTCGCCCGCTTCCCGGCGTATCGGGATCTCAACGGCTTTGACTTCGGTTGCAGCGATGTCAACGAAGCAACCGTGCGTCAGTTGCATCGGTGTGAGTTCATGACATCGGCACACAACGTCGTGCTGGTCGGCGGACCGGGCACGGGCAAAACGCATCTGGCGACGGCGATTGGCGTGCAGGCGATCGAACATGATCGAAGCCGCGTGCGTTTCTTCTCCACCATTGAACTCGTCAATGCGCTTGAGCAGGAGAAGCTGACTGGAAAGCCTGGGCAACTGGCTGTGCGTCTAATGTACGCCGACCTCGTCATCCTCGACGAACTGGGTTATCTGCCGTTCAGCCAGACCGGGGGCGCCTTGCTCTTCCATCTACTGAGCAAACTCTACGAGCGCACGAGCGTCGTCATCACAACCAATCTGAGCTTCTCTGAGTGGGCCAACGTCTTCGGCGACGCGAAGATGACCACGGCGCTGCTCGACCGGCTCACACACCACTGCCACATTGTAGAAACCGGCAACGATAGCTATCGTTTCAGGAACAGCACGACACAGCCTGAAAAGGAGAGAAAACGAACCCCGAAACACCCAACCTGAACCCCAAAACTGGATCAAAGGGTGGGTCAGTATTCGATGCAAATCCTGGGTCCGGATTCAGTGCAAATCGACATGCTCGCTTCAAGGTGGTTGACGTAAGCGACTTTAATCGCGAAGGCGAAGCGCTCTTGCACACTCAAACATTACATCCTCAGCCGACGCGCTGGCCTAGCTTACTTCGCTGGCGGTCTCCAGGCGCTGTCTACGCCAACGGCACAGGTGCAAAATACATCAGAGAGCGCCACGCGCTGATTTCCGCCAGCATCTATCCTTTTAAAAAGGAGCGTGCGCGATAGAGCGACAACCGGACTGGGCCGGAGCAGGTTCAACGTTGCTTGCACAACCCTGTGAATGCCCCTTCCGTTGACAACGACGAGGAATCGGCGGCCCTGAGGAGTATCGGAGCGGTACTCGGCTCGCTTGCTGGCAATCAAACATTATTGACACCACTGAATCCTCCCGCCTCTGACAAAGAAGTGGCTCTTGCATCCAACCGTGCGGTCGACCGATGGGGCTAAGGTAGGAAAACGCATATCCTTCTCGACCAAGGTCCACCGCGGACGCTGCTCCTGCATCATCGACAACTGGATGGTGTCACCACACCCGCACGGGCACTTCAGCGCTGCAAGCCAGTAATGGCCGCCCTCACCGACTGCATACACTGTCTTTGATACAAGCAGGTCCGGCAGTTCTTCGACAGCAACTACGCGGTAACGGCCGCGCATCGAATCGTAATATGCGACCGCCTTCTTCCACAGGCCCTCGAAAAGATTCGCCATCGTTTAAAGTCCCATGATTCCGAGAAGTGGTTCCGCTGTGCCATACCCGACGCGTTTCGCAAAAGCTGGGCAGGCTTCGCCGTCCCCTTCATTGCTACTAGCCAGTGGGTCGGAAAGGCTGATGCGACGCTGGGCAAACGTTGAGTTCGGGTCGGCACGATACAGCGTCAGACGCGCAAGCATCTCATTGACCGCGTATGCAGCCACCAGCATGTTCAAAGAAATTACCGCCGGGCGGTCCACGTTCACGCCACGAACGTATCCAGCCTTTGCCATTTCCTTATACCGCTCTGGTTCCTGCTTTTTCATGAACGCAGCATCAAGGTCGGCTTGCGAGTACACGCCACGACTGATGAGACTTGAGCCGCCGGGGAGCACGGTGTGAACCGCCCCGCAGACCTGGTCGACGCCGCCCTTCCCGTCCGCATCGATTCGAACACCAAGGTCGATGAGCGGAATCAGGAAGTGCGTAGCAATCTTGTTAACGATATGGCGACCGTCAACTGAATCTACGCATCCGAAGAGGATGTCGCATTCGGACAAGGCGAGGATTGCTTCGCGTTCGCCAATGTCTTTTTCCAACGGGGAGACCGTCGTGCCCAGCTCCATCGCAAGAATGGCTTCGCGCGCGCGGTCGACTTTGCTGCGACCTGCCGCAGCATCACAACCGCGTGAGTTCAGAATGCGATTAAGGTTTTTCCGCTCAAGATGGTCGGGGTCGACAGGTACGACTTCACCCACGCAGTTTCGTGCAAGTTGTTCAAGAACGATGCTGCCGGTGCCAGATGCGCCGACCACGCCGATACGCAACTGACGCAGCGTCCGATACGTGCCTTCGCCGAATGTCTGGATGAGTCGCACAGCGTGCTCCGGCACCTGCTCCCCGTCGCGAGGCACGTCGCAGGGGCGTATGAATTCAAAATCATCGCCGGCGATGCGGAACATGTCGATTGGATTTCCCAGAATGCCGTCTTGGACGTTTCGCCCGAAGAATTGACTGTCCGGCAACATAACGACGCTGGCGCGCATGTCGCTATTGTCGAGCACATCGTCCACAGCTTTGAAGAAAGCTCGGTCGGAAGCATCGTCGTATTTCGAAAACTCCGGGTGGCCGCCGGGATGGCTATGAAACTTGACGACGGTGAGCTTCCGCTGCATGGCTCGATTGAGAGCCGGGAGCACCGATTCGACGGACCACACCACTGCGTCAGGCTCGCGAACGCGGCACGCATCGTACGGGACTTCAATGATTTCATGCACGAGCAGCTGACTTCTGCTCGTACCAACTGCCTGCCCGCACAATGCGATTGCAACCGCCTCCTTACCGTCACCGGGAAAGAGGTGACGGCGCAACTGGTCGCGGTGCTTCCCGGACAAGGCCAGTACCGAGAGCAAGTCGCTGGTATTCATTTCAGAATCTCCGCGCGAAGAAAATCGTCCACCAACATCAGATGGGTGCCGACGTTGTCGATTCCTTGGCGCCACGGGCTATTTGCAGTGCGATGCCGGGACCACCCCTGCCAGACCTTTCCTTCGAACGTATTGGTAATCAACGCTCGGATTTGCTTGCCGTCCGCGCGCGAAAGCAGCGGGTGGAAATACACCATATCAATCTGAGTGTCGGGATAGCCGGCCGGCAGAATCACGAACATGTCGACCACCGCTGGCGTGAATCCGGCCGGGGGCTGAAAACCACGCACTACGATGCGCTTCGCGTCGGGCTGGACGATGGCTTCCCAAACGTATCCCCGGCTGTCGAGGTACTCCCGGTCTTCATCCAGCACCGTGAAGTCGGCGCGCACGGGACCTTCGCCTTCCTGAACCTCTTTTGGAATCGTCGCAAAGCGCTCGACGCCATGCGCGGCGAAGTCCACAGTCTGATTAGGAGCAACGGGCCGCATCTGCCCGTGGACCTTTTCCGACAGCAACCAGCCGGTGCTGGATTTGCCGGCCAAGCCGAGAATCTGCTCCCCGGTCATATGCTGCACATCGACCACGTAGTGCGCTTTGTCGATGCGAATCCGGTACTTGTGAGCGTGCGGCACCGGCTTCTTTTCGCGCACAAACATCTCAATATCAATGATTTCGAGGATTACCTCGCCGCTGCGGCCGACCGCCTCGACGATTACGACTTCTTCAATACGTTGCTCAGTTGCAGACATTTTGGAACCCCGTTGTGTCGAAAGGACGGACGCCGGCTCGGCGATGTTGACTGGAGGCTAGTCAAGTGCCAGACTCCGTCTTACATGTGAAACAGTTTGGCACGACTCGTTTCTTCGGTCAAACAGTTTTTGTCTCACACATAAGACAGGAGAAAAATGGAACACGTGAAGATGGAACTTCTGGCCCAGCACATACTTCAGCGCCGAGATGGTCGGGGCATCCGCGAGGCAGCCAAGGAGGTCGGCATTAGCCCGGCCACACTCTCCCGAGTTGAAAACAGGAAGATTCCGGACCTCGAAACGTTTGGGAAAATATGCGCGTGGTTAGGAGAAGACCCCGCAGCCTTTCTCGGCTTGGTGCCTGCAACCTCGTCAGCGACGCGCGCCTTAGTTCATTTCAAGAAGGAAGTCGCGATAAAACCCGAGAGCGCAATGGCTCTGAGCGAGATGATTGTTCTGGCTCAGGCGGCGCTCCTAAAAGAAGAGGTCTGAACAGACTGTGCAGCGCGGATATAAAGCTTGGTGCGAGCGGTACTCAGCCGAAACTCGCCGGCAACTGGATTTACCAGCAACAGCTCCTCTGAACGGCCGATTGCTGGCGCAACACTTGGGAATCCGCGTGTGGACGCCTCACGACGTGCCTGGTCTTTCAGACGATGTGCGAGAGACATTGCTGCGCAACGACGGGACGCCAAGCTGTTGGTCAGCCGTGACGCTTGTGGTTGGGGAAAAGACGCTCGTTATTCTGAACTCGTCGCATTCTCCAGCGAGACAGGCGAGTGACCTCATGCATGAGTTGGCTCATCGAATTCGGGACCATGCGCCAGAAGAGATGAGCATCTCGCCGGAAGGGCTCATGCTCCTTAACGCGTACGACAAGGAGCAGGAGGAAGAGGCTGATTGGCTGGCCGGTACGCTTCTCCTGCCGCGCGAGGCTCTTGTCGACATCCGCCGTCAGGGCATGTCGGACGACGAGGTCACTGCGGAGTACGGTGTGAGCAAGAGGATGTACACATACCGCGTCTCGATGACGGGGCTCAACCGCCAGTTCCGCCAAAGGTGACAGCGGCCGGCGGTCAAACTGTTTTGATGAAGCCGAACCATGCGGTCAGTCTTGACTCGACTTCGGCAATACTGTTTGAGTAGCAGAAAAGGGGAAGCTAACGAACCAATCATTGGAGCGCGATGAACTGGTTGCAATGGTCAACACGATTAAGAGCTGGTGCGAACTGCTCGCAATCGGTGCGCAGCGTGAGGCTAAATACGACGGTTTTGG
Organism: Burkholderia sp. 9120; assembly: GCF_000745015.1. Classification (NCBI taxonomy): domain Bacteria; kingdom Pseudomonadati; phylum Pseudomonadota; class Betaproteobacteria; order Burkholderiales; family Burkholderiaceae; genus Burkholderia; species Burkholderia sp. 9120. Next base: position 871,653 of record NZ_JQNA01000002.1, read on the forward strand.
CCGCAATTCTTTTCACAAGTCGCACGCTGGCCTGGCCGCAAACTATAAGCAGCAACTTGCCAGCATCGCTGATTACAAGCGATTTATCGACCAGCACGTTGCTGGGCACAAAGGATGGTAAGTGAGCGAACGAGGCGACTGGCCGTCAGCGGGTATCGGTCGAACGCTCGCAACGCTAACGCAATAGTTCTCACCAGTCTTTCTACGGACGGTTTTTGCTAGAACCAGAAGCTAACCCTCTGCGTCTCGCCGACTCTTCCAATCCGAATAGCTTTGCAACATAGGCCTTATCCGGGTCAGGTACGTTTTCGACCTCATCCAACGCACGCAACCAGCGTACTAGAGGAGTAACCGAGCTGAATCTCTTAAGCTCAATGTTGCTTTCGCTAGCGGCCGACACGACCACATTAAGATAGCTCACCTCTTCCGTGTGTGTCGGGTCACCGACGATAGCGACATGTGACACAGTTTCGAAACGGTCGAGAATCGCACGCCGGAACCATCGCCTGCGATTGTCCGGCGAAATCCCTTCGACCCACTGCATCAGTTTGCTGAGCGTGAGAACATTGATGTCTCCCACCTGTTTTGAGGACTTACGCAGGTGCGCGATGTCGGCCGGGCTTAATTCATGAGCGACGATGACGTCTATACGCAATGCACCACGAATTTTCCGAGGGAGTCGCATCAGGTTCGCCCGGGTAACTCTGGCACTCCTTGCAACCAGGTCGTCCAAAAGTCCTTTCGACGCGCTCTCAGTCTGCGAGCCTTTGAAAAACTCTAGATAAAAGTCGGCGGCCTCTGTTAACACGTAGGGACTTTTCGCCAATCTGGTCTTGTTCTCCAACAGGTACTGGGCCATGGAGACCTCCCGAGCGCAATACCATTCTGTCTCGGAGAATGCGAAGCCGAATAGTTGCGGTGTCCTTGTTCGAGCTGTGATGTCGGACCGTGTCGCAACCAGTTCGTTATGCTCCAGAACCATAGCAAATGCGGTGACTTCGGAATCTGTAACAACCTGCGCCCAAACCCCTTCCTTACCGGGCAGACGAAAGGCCGGAACAACAAAGGCTGGATACGACGGCACGGTTCTGAGGAAACCAACTACCTGGCCAACGAGTTCAGTTGACATCACAGTGCTCCCAGCAACACGTGAAATTCCTCGATTTTATTTTCGAGCAAGGCTTGGTACTCGATGGCCGGCTTGTTCTTGTTTGAACGATACTCGAAGACGTGCAAACCCAAATCATTCTTGAATTTTTCAACAAAACCGGCATCTGCAAGGGATGTCGGTATCAACATCGCCTCAACATACTCCGCAGTCATTGGAATGTCTTCTTTTATAACGAGCTCGATGGACAGACGGCGGTCGTCGGCCTCTTCTCCAGACGTCGTGTCTTGAATCATTGACTGGACAGCCTCGACCTCGAACTCTCCCGCAATGCCTTTCAGTTCGATTCCGTCACCGTTCCAGTAATTGTCGTTTTCTCCGTAAAAAGCCGATACGTGTCTTCCCTGCATGTCGCCGTTCGCAGGATATTCGAACGATTCAAGTGACATCTGTTCGAGGACCCATTTCTTGTAGCGACCACCGCCGAACGCTCCAGTGTCGAACGGGAAAAGCCGGCAGGCGTGAGCAAGCACTTTCTCACTAAAAACCAGTACTACGGGTGCAGAAAAACTATGCTGCATAGACACGCGCCCCTTAAACCTGTAGGCGGGTCTTCCATAGAACATGTAGGTCAGTCGTTCATCGAAGACAGGACAGAGCTGAGGCGTCAGCACCCTCGAAGTCAAAATGTCGCGAAGTGCGAAAGCGTTAGTCGTATGAACCCACCGGAGGCTTTTCGCTGGGGGCTCAAACTGCTTGACCCATTCATAGAGCGGATACTCAGGCAGCTTTGATGAGCCTGCAATGAAAGAAGACACGCGACAGTCTCTTATGATAGTTAGCCACTTCGAAATGCGTCAGCCGAAATCCAGCATTCAAGACCGCAATATTAACAAGAAATGGTTGGCCTAGTGGAACCACGCGACGGATGTTCTTCGCCTTGGAGTCGGCGTTTGGACGGAGCTACGCGCCAAATCGTCTGCGTAAGGCCGTCCTTCGTGACGCGGAAGTGAGCTTTGAGCGCCGTCGAAGCCGCCCGTACCTGTCGAACGACTTCGCCTGGAGGCGCGAAAACCTGACGACTGTGCGCCAATCGCGAAAAGCCCCCGAAGTTGTACTGCGTCGCTTCGCTCAATCGTATAAACCCCGCGACTACAGGGTAGATGGATGAGTCATCTGTCTACACCGATGCGGGTCGCGTGCCCGCCGCAATCTCGAAACCACAGCCCGGACCGCTCTTAGCGCTTCTGCTATCAGACGCTGCGACCGACATCGAGGTCGTCACGCGAGAACTCGACCTGCGAGACGAAATGCGCGAGCGACTTCGACGTGCACTCGACAGGGTGGCTTGCGCGCAGGCCGTGTTGGAAACAATGAGGGTGGAAAGCGTGGGGGCGAGCGACGAGAAAACAGCGCTGCGGGTGCGGATGCGGGAGGCGGTGGATTTGCTGGCAAGGGAGTGGCCGGAAGACTATCCGTCCGGCGCGATGGAGCGGCTTTTGTTGCAGTTGTCACCGCGTTAGGGAGCGCTTGAGCAATTCGACCCCGCCGCGGAGCGGCGAGAGCCGATTGGCCGATTGCTGACTAAGACGCACGGGCCGCGGAGAGCCGCTCTCAAAACCGACGGCGGTCTCCGCTTGTGCATCATTCCGAGTGGCTTTTCGCGAAATTTGCCCACCAAATCGGCAAAATTTCGACCTCGTAGTTAGAAGCGTTTACGCTTTGCAAACAAGGTCGTGTCGACAAAAAGCTGGGCGGGAACAGATAGAAGCGTTTATGTGTAAACGCTTCTATTTCTGTTTAGCATCCTCCCACTCGGAAACGCCCCCCTCACTCCACCGTCACCGACTTCGCCAGATTCCTCGGCTTATCCACATCCGTCCCCCGCGCACAAGCCGTGTGATAAGCCAGCAACTGCAGCGGCACCACATGCAGAATCGGCGACAGCGGCCCATAGTGTTCCGGCATCCGGATCACATGAATCCCCGCCTCGCTACTAATCCGCGTATCCGCATCGGCAAACACATAAAGCTCCCCACCTCGCGCCTTCACTTCCTGCAGATTCGACTTCAGCTTCTCAAGCAGCGCATCATTCGGCGCAATCGTCACCACCGGCATCGCATCGGTAACCAGCGCGAGCGGCCCATGCTTAAGCTCCCCAGCCGGATAAGCCTCGGCATGAATATAGGAGATCTCCTTAAGCTTAAGCGCCCCTTCCAACGCGATCGGATAATGCACACCGCGTCCGAGAAACAGCGCACTCTCCTTGGCAGCAAACTTCTCCGCCCACCCGATAATCTGCGGCTCCAGCGCGAGCACCGCATTCAACGCCGCCGGCAGATGACGCAACTGACGCACGTAATCAGTCTCATCGCTCGCGCTCACCGCACCGCGAATCTTCCCCAACGTAACGGCGAGCACGAACAAAGCCACCAACTGCGTAGTAAACGCCTTGGTCGACGCCACCCCAATCTCACGTCCCGCGTGCGTATGAAACGACAACGACGTCAGCCGCACCATCGCACTCGTCGCCACATTGCACACCGACAGCGTATGCGTATGCCCAAGCGACTGCGCATGCTTCAACGCAGCCAGCGTATCCGCTGTCTCACCGGATTGCGAAATCACCACCACCAGCGCCTTCGGATTCGGCACCGACTCACGGTAACGGTATTCGCTGGCAATCTCGACCTGAGTCGGAATCTTCGCGATCGACTCAAGCCAATATTTCGCGGTCAGCCCCGAGTAATAGCTCGTGCCGCACGCCAGAATCAACAAACTGTCGATGCCAGCAAACTCAGCCGCCGCCCGCTCGCCGAACAGCGCCGCATCGAACGAATCGCCTTGCGGAACCGTGTCGGCAATCGCGCGCGGCTGCTCGAAGATTTCCTTCTGCATGAAGTGACGGTACGGCCCGAGTTCAACCCCACCGCCATACGCTGTCACCACGCGCACTTCGCGCTGCGCATCGGCACCGTCGCGGCCGATAATCCGCACACCCGCCAGCGTCAACTCACAGACATCGCCCTCTTCGAGGAAGATGAAACGCTCGGTCGTGCCGGCCAGCGCGAGCGCGTCGGAAGCGAGAAAATTCTCGCCGTCGCCCAGCCCAACCACCAGCGGCGACCCCTGGCGCGCGCCGACCACGAGCGACGGATGATCCTTGTGCTCCACCGCAATCGCGTAAGCGCCTTCCAGGTGCGTCACCGCCTCGCGAACCGCTGCGAACAGGTTGCCGCGATAAAGGCTATGCACGAGATGCGCGACCACTTCGGTATCGGTCTGTGAAACGAAAACATAGCCCTTACCACGCAGCATCTCGCGCAACGGCTCATAGTTTTCGATGATGCCGTTATGCACCAGCGCCAACTCGTCCTTCGAGAAAATCGGATGCGCGTTGTCCGTCACCGGCGCGCCGTGCGTCGCCCAGCGCGTATGTGCAACGCCCGTGCCGCCTTCGAGCTGCGTGTCGAGCGTTTGCGTTTCGAGGTCGGCGACGCGCGCGGTGCTGCGCGCGCGACGCGGACCGCCATCGGCCAGCACGGCGACACCGCAGGAGTCGTAGCCGCGATATTCGAGGCGTCGCAGTCCTTCGATCAGGACCGGTACGATGTTACGTTGCGCTACCGCGCCGACAATGCCGCACATAGTGTTTGCTTTCCTACTTCAGGATGATGGGGATGAAGCGAACCGCTTCGAATCGATTCAGGTTTCAGGCGTAACCGGCGGGATTGGTCGACTGCCAGCGCCAGTGGTCGGCGCACATACGTTCGATACCGTATTGCGCGCGCCAGCCGAGCAGCCGCTCGGCGGCGGCCGGATCGGCGAAACAGGAGGCGACATCGCCCGGACGGCGCGCCACGATCTCGTAAGGCACCGGCTTGCCGGAAGCCTTCTCGAACGAGCGCACCACGTCCAGCACGCTATAGCCCTGCCCCGTGCCGAGATTCACAACGAAGCTCGCATCGCGCTGCACGAGCGCATCGAGCGCGGCCAGGTGGCCGCGCGCCAGGTCGACCACGTGAATGTAATCGCGCACGCCGGTGCCATCCGGCGTGTCGTAGTCGCCCCCGAATACGCGCAGCTTCTCGAGCTTGCCGACCGCGACTTGCGCGACATACGGCATCAGGTTGTTCGGAATGCCGCCCGGATCTTCACCGATCAACCCGCTTTCATGCGCGCCGACCGGATTGAAGTAACGCAGCGTAGCGATCCGCCACGACGCATCCGCTAGCTGCAGATCGCGCAGCACCTGTTCGGCGATCAGCTTCGATTGACCGTACGGATTGGTCGCGGACAGCGGGAACGACTCATCGATCGGCGAGGTTTCCGGCACGCCGTACACCGTGGCCGACGAACTGAACACGAACTGCTTCACGTTGCGGTCTCGCATCACGCCGAGCAACGTCAGCAAACTGCCGAGGTTGTTGTCGTAGTACTCGAGCGGTTTGCTGACCGACTCGCCCACCGCTTTCAATGCCGCGAAGTGGATCGCACCCGTGATCGGATGCGTGTCGAAAATACGCTGCAACACGGCCTTGTCGCGCGAATCGTTCTCGTAGAACGCCACGCGCTTGCCGGTGATCTGTTCGACCCGCGCGAGCGACTCGCGGTTACTGTTGACGAGGTTATCGACCACCACCACAGCGTAGCCGCCGTTCAACAATTCCACGCACGTATGCGAGCCGATAAAGCCCGCGCCGCCGGTTACCAGAATCGTGCCTTTCATGACCATGTCCCACTCCCCGTTTTCAGATGATTTGAGCTACCGGCCGGCGTGCGCCTGACGCCCGCGCGGTCACGGCTGTTCGGCCGGACCCACGCCGACCGTGGCGAGATCGCCGTCGGTGACGTACGGCACGATCCCGTCCGCCGCGATACGCGCCGCCGTGGCGGGTCCGCATGCGGTGTCGGCGGGATCGCAATAGTCGATCGACAGCACCGGCAGCCGGTATTGCTCGCGGATCGTCGCGGCCTTCCCGAGCAGCCAGTCGCGGTCGGCTTGCGGCACCTCGGTATAAGCCTGCTTGCTCGCGTCCCAGCCGCGATACAGCGACTCGAACGCGACCACGTAGGCGAGATCGTGGACCTGCGGCAAGATCTCGAAACCGCGGTTGAAAATGAGCCTGGCTTTCGGATAACGCGACTTGATCGCGCGGATCACGCGGATCATGCCGGCTTCCTGCGCGGCGCGCGCGGTGTCGGTTTTAGCGATCAGCTGATAGGAGTCGAGCGTGTCGAGGAAGAAGCCGCGATAGCCCTTTTTCCACAACGGCGCGATCACCTTGTCGACGAAAAACGCGGGCCACTCGGGCGCCGTCTGGTCGACCACGTGCGAAGCCCACGCCTCGTTGACTGCCGGCAGCCACGTGCTCGGCATCGCGCTTAAATAAGTGCGATCCGGGTTCACCTCGCCGACGCTGACATAGGCGAACCACGCGGGATGCGTTTTCCGATGAGCGCGCGGATCGAACCGCGCATCGGGCTCGACCACGACCACATCGAAGCGCGCCAATTCATCGACCGGCGGATTCGCGCCATAGAACAGCGCGATCGAAGGCCCCGCCGGCGTGCTCACCGCGTCTTGCGCATGCGCCACCGACGCCAGCGCGCCGAACGCGGCCATGCGTGCGAAGCGGCTAATCAGGCCTAGTAAGTGGCGCAATGAAAAGCGCCGGTCGTCATCGTGCTGAGCCAAACCCCGTCCCTCTTAAATATTTTCGAGCGAATCCGCCCGCCTTGCGCGTGCTGTGCGCGCCTCGCCGCCTTAGCTACTAGCTACCGGAAGTCAGAAACGACCACCAGCAGATACTGTCCAGCGCCTCGGTCGAAATCGACGGACTAAACCCCGCCTGACGCGCCGCCGTCCACGCGGTTTGCGCGCTCGACGACGCCGTGCATGACGACGTGTAGTCGAGCGAGCCGACGAAAAAACCGCTGCGCCCGAGGTTCTGCTCCGTGCTTTGCCACGACTGCAACTGCTGCACGAGCGACGTGCTCACCGACGGCAGATAGACCTGCTCCGCGAGCACACCGTCGATCAGCCACGGAAACGCCACCCCACCGCTGCTCCCGTTGATGACCTGCACCGGCGCCGCGTTAGGCACCAACGCCAGATTCGGGAAACGGTCGCGCAGTTGCTTGACGAGATCGAGGCCGCCTTGCGCGCAGGTGGCGTCGCACGGACCGGCCGACGTATTGGTGCCGTGTCCGACGATCTCGAAGTTATCCAGCATGAAGCCGTCCACGCCGGTGGCCGCGAGACGCGGCGCGACGTAATTCACGATCAGGTTCTGATAGTCGGCGTTGGCGGGATTCATCCAGTACTCCGGGAAGCCCGAATATTTGCCGAGTTGCGCGGCGGTATTCGCGCCGCACGACACGAAACCGGACGGCACCGTGCTCCAGTAGGTGCGCGATTTCTCGCAGGCGCCGAGATTCAGGTAGCTCAACACTTTCGCGCCGTTAGCCTTCAATGCCGCGATCTGCGCGGCGGAGAACGCCGGCGTGCCGGTGCCGGGGTCCGCGTCGATCACGATCAGCTTGAAGGTCGACGCCACCTGGCTGAGGGTGAGCCCGCTCGCATCGCCGTAATACACGGCCCAAACCGGCGCGACCGGCAGCGTACGCGCCGCCGCGATCACGGGCGCGGGCGTGGCCGGTGTGTTGATCGAGGCAGGGGGCGTCGGCGTAGCGGTGCTGCCGCCGGAAGGCGTCGCCGACCCGGCGGTCGCGGCGCCCGACGCGGCCCCGCCCGAACCGCCGCCACCGCCGCCGCACGCGGCCAGCAAACCCGCCGCAACGACAACCACCGCGCCGCGCCAACGCAACCTGCGACAACCCGCGCGACGCAGCTCGATGGCAAGACACGCGCGGGCAGCCCGGCGCAAGGGGCCAAGGAAAAGCTGAAACATATTGGAATCCGGAGTCGAACGATACAAGGGCAAGGCGCAGACACGCCGCTTCGATTCACACAACGCGTCTGGCTCTCACCGTATGAACGGCAGGCCAGCCACGATCTTGAATCGAAAACGGCAGCGCCGCTCCTTCAACCCCGCAACATATACGTTTCGTATTCCAATGACATGAATTTTCTATCGAGCACTTTCACGGAAGCCACCACCACGACCAGCAACGCGAGCGCGAAACCGTAGCCGTAGTAGTCGGGACCGAGCCTGAGCGTGATGCCGGTGAACAGTCCGTTCAGCAGCACGAACCCGGCGGTGAGCCGCAGCACCATGCGCCGTCCGTCCAGATAGAAGAACACGTTGAGCAGTCCGAGCAGCAGCACCTGCAGACTCGCCGATACCACGTCGACGACGAGCAGCGGCAGATACAGCGGCGAAATGCCGAGCGAAGCCAGCACGCGCTCGCCGAAGGCGATGATCAGCAACAGCACGATAGTCTGCACCTTGATGATCTCGTACAGGCCGGCGCGCACGCTGCCGACCATCATGTCGCGCATTTCGTTGATATGGCGCAGCGTAGCGCCGCTGCGCACCGCGTTGTAGAACGCGTCGTAATACTCGACGAAATCCGCTTCGATCCGCACGAGGAAGGTCGCCATGCCCGGCATCACGCACACATACGCGATAAAAATCGGAATGTCGTAAATCACCGACGCATGCAGCGGCCCGATCACGCGGGTGCCCGTGCCCGGCGAATACCAGAACATGAACTTGTCGAGCCACACGCCGATATTGAACAGCAGCCCGACCAGCGCCAGACTCGGATAGGCGAAACGGCGCTCGAACACTTCGAACGAAATGAACCGCTCGGAGCGGTAGTTGCGATAGATCAGCCCCGACAGGCCGGCCAGCAGCACGATATGCCCCGCCACGAATCCGCCGAGCAGACCGACCAGCCCATAGCCGTTCAACGCCAGCGCGAGACACACCACGCACGCATAGCCGACGAAGAACACCAGCAGAATCTGCCGGTACTGCTTCACGCTGGACAGGAAAATGACGGCGATCCAGATATTGCTGACCACCACGAAGCCCGTGATCATCAACAGACGGTAGATCAGCGGCTCGCTGCGAAACCCGACCAGCATCGCGATCACGGCGACCGCGGCCGCCAGCAGCGACGACACCAGCACCACGCCGTTATAGTTCGACAGCACCAGATCGTCGCGCTTCTCGAACAGCCGGTCCGAAATGAAGCGCGTGAACGACAGTTGCAACGGCCCGGTCAGGATCAGGCTCAACGCGATCAGATACGTAACCGACACCTGGAACTGCACGATCGCGAAGGTCGGTATCACCGACGTCAGACTGATCAAACCGATAATCAGAATGCCGAAGATCGACAGAATCAGCGGCCCTGAGCTGATCAAGCCCGCGTAGGCATAAGCGCGCGCCACGCCCATCAGCGTGTCGCGGCGCATGATCTTGCGCAATTCGAAGCCAATCCCCGCCATTAGCGTGTCTCCTGCGATTGAACGGACGCCGCGGTCTGCGCACGCGCGCCCGCTCCGTTCGATTGAGTGCCATGGTTCACCGGGCAGCGCGCGGCGTCGCCGCCCGCAGCGTTCGCCTTACGATCCGGCAGCGCGGCCAGACGCTCGTACAGCACCCGATAGCGATCGATCATCTGCGTCTTCGTGTAGTAGCGGCGCACGCGAGCCAGGCCCGCCTGCTGCGCGGCCAGCCAGCGCGCGTCGTCGGCGAGCAGCGACAGCACCGCCTGGGCGAACGCCGCCGGGTCCGCGAGCTGCACCACCATGCCGGCCGAGCCAAGCGCGCGGTCTTCTTCGTCGACGCCTTCGATCAGTTGGCGGCACGAACCCACGTCGGTCGTGATGGCGGGCACGCCAGCGGCGAAGCCCTCCAGCACCACCAGCGGCAACGCCTCGCTGATCGAGGTCAGCGCGATCACGTCGACCTGCGGCAGCATCTCGTCGATACGCTGGAAGCCGAGGAATTTCACATTCCGGCCGAGCCCGAGACTTTCCACCAGCGCACGGCATTCGAGCGCATAGGCGGGATCTTCCTCTTCCGGCCCGATGATCCAGCCCTCCAGATCGGGCAGACTGCGCGACGCGATAAAGATCGAGCGAATGAAGGTCTTGATGTCCTTGATCGGCACCACCCGGCCGATCAGCGCCACCACACGATGCGCGCGCGGTTTGCGCTGCGCCACCAGCGGCGCGAGACCGTCGACGTCGATGCCGTTCGGAATGCATTGCGTGCGTTCGGCACGCGCGCCGTCGGTAATCTGGCGCTGACGGTTGGTCTCGTACAACGCGACGATGTCGTCGGCGGCGTCATAGGCGAGCTTGCCGATCGCCTCGAAGAAGCGCACCCACAGCTCGCGGAAATAGCTGACGCGCGAGATATCGCGCTCGAACACGCCGCGGTTGTCGCGAATCCACTGGCTTTGCAGCAGGTCGATCTTGCGTTCTTTCGTATAGATGCCGTGTTCCGAAATCAGCAACGGCCGGCCGGTGCGGTAATGCATCAGCGCGCCGAGGAAGCCGCCGTAACCGGTCGACACCGTGTGGTACACCCGCGCCGGCAACAGCTTTTCGGCGACGCGGGCAAGTTGCCACAACGGCTTGTGCATGATCCGCACGGTCCAGAAATAATCGGTGAACGACGGATCGGTGCAGTACTTCTGGTACTGATCGACGATCGTGTCCCACGCCGCGCGGCTCGACAGAAACTCCGCCTCGTTCAGCGCGCCTTTCTCGCCCAGCATCGGAATCATGCTGGCCATCAGCGCGCCGGCGTCCACGCCGCTGCGCGTGTCGCGCAGCGCATCGTGCAATTCCTGCGAGCGCGCGAAGGCCGCGGCGTCGCCGGCGACCGCGCGCGGCTGCGGCAGGTCGGCCCGCTCCGACTCGTACAGGAAGTGCGTTTCGATATGCACGACGTTATCCGGCAACGCGTACGCAACGCCCGAATAGTCCTGCAGGCGGCTGCCGATGAACACGATCGCGAAACGGGTCGTCGGATAAGAGCGGATCATTTCATTGACCCAGCTCGACACCCCGCCGCGCACGAACGGGAACGTGCCTTCGAGCAGCAGGCAGACATCGGCGTCGGCGGCGCGACGTACAGGAAGTTCTTTGATCATGACCAGTACTTCACCACCGGTTTGAGTGTGGGCAACGCGGCCGCGTTACCCAGCGAGCCGAGCAGTTGCGACACGCTGGCATAGTGGCCGCGCAGGAAATCCGCCTCCGCCAGCCACGGCACCAGCCGTTCGCGCGGGAAGCCCAGATCCAGCGCCCGCGCAATATGTTCGTGAGCGGCATCCGGCAGACCGTTCGCCAGTGCGAGACGGCCGCGAATCAGCCACAGCGCCGCGTCGCTCTGATCGGTTTCGAGCGCCGCCTGCGCGTAGCGGTCGGCCTGTTGCAGCGTGTGACGGTAGACCGCGCCCTGCACCAGGTTCTGGTACACGAGTTCGAAATAGAGTTCGGCCAGCAGACGGTTGAGCGCGTGGCGCTCGGCGTCGCTATGGGTGGCTTCCAGCGCTTTGCCGGTGCGGAAGATCTTCTGCATGATTTCGTTCTCGGCATGGTCCAGCGTGCCGTACGCAATCAGGCGAATGTCTTCCAGCGGATCGGCGAGCAGTTCGCGCAGCAAGGTGCCCGTAGTGCGGGTCGGCATGCTCTGGATCGCCACGAGGGCCGACAAACGGTCAGTGGCCGACACCTGGGTATTCGCGAGACGCGCCTGCAGGCGCGCGCCGCCGCCGTGCGACACCCGCGACACCAGATAGGTGACGAATTCCGGACGCGGCACGTCGGTAAGCTGATCGCTTTCCTTGCGGCCGGGGAACAGCGCGGCCCAGATGCAACTGATCAGCACCACGACGCCGCCGAACAGCGGCACGAAGGTGCACGCCGCCCACAGGAACAGCAGCGACATCGCGCGCGGTTCGCGATAGTTCGGCGGCAGCCAGCAGCGCAAGGCGATCGCCTCGGCCAGCCCGGCCACGGCCTGCAGCGCGAGAAAGCGCAGCAGCGGGTCGATCGCGCCAGCCGGCGTCAGCAGGCTCACGACCGCCAGATACTGGAGGACCGCCGCCACCAGCGCGACCAGCACGCTCACGATGAGGGACAGGGGCTTAGACATCGAGGCCGCTTCGTTTGAGAAGACGCAGCAACGCCGCGCCCGGCTCGTCGCCCTCGAGGTGCAGCGTATGAACGCCGACGCGCGAATGTTCCAGATCCGAGTTGAACTGGGCCGTCAGGCTGGCCTCGATCCGCGCCAGATAGCCTTCGATCCCGGTGGTGTCGGTCGCCGGCATCAGGTTCACCAGCACCGATTGTTTGGCGGTCTGCACCGGCCACATCACGTCGAGCGAACGACGGCGGCGCATGACGTGTTCGAACAGCGAATCGCCCTCTTCGTCGCGCGGGAACGCCAGCGCCACCAGCGACGACGCCACGCCCGCCTTCTGCTGCAGACGCGTCAACCGGCTCAGGTCGAGCGCGAATTCGTACGGGCAGTTCGGCACGCTGTCGAGAATGCGCTGCACGAACGCCGAATGCTCGACGCCGTCGGCGTAGTAACCGAGCAGCACCAGCAACAGTTGCAGGTTGTCGAAATTGAGCGACAGGAACGGCATGCGCTTGACGATCAGCAGCGCGCGCAATTCGCCGTCGGCCGAGACCAGCGGCGCGCAGACCAGATACTGGCTGACCGGTACCATGGTGTCTTCGTTCTTCAGATGCGCGACGCTCAGCGTGGTGAGCGCGTGCGTGACGAGTTCGTCGTTCGCTTCGAGTTCGAACGCGTCGCCGATCTGCGCGATGGCCTGGGTGCCGAGCTTGCCGTCGCGCACCGGGTACAAGGCCGCCACTTCGATCTGGCAGGCCTGCGCGACGAATTCGAGCAAACCGCTCGCGCCCGTCAGCGTGTCGCCCGGCGCAGCGGCGGCCGGCACGGCCAGCGCCGTGTCCGTCGCCACGGAAAGGCGGCGCAATTCGGTGATCGAATCGCGCAGCGTGGTCGGCCGGGACAACAGGTCTTTCTCGAGCCGCTCGTGCGAGAGGCGCATCAGATAGTGACTGTTGGTCAGCGCGACGAGCCGGTCGTTCAGGTAATCGTTCAGCGACGACGCCCGCTCGGCGCGGGTGCCCCACGTGTCGCCGAAATGCCCGGCGAGAATGGTCTGGATCAGGCCGCCCGCAAAAAACATCGCGGGGAACGCGTTGCCGTGCGGATAAAAGAAGGACCATGCGCCAAGCATAATCACGCCGGACAGCAGACCGAGCAGACTGCCGTAGCGCAGCGCCACCAGCAGCGACACCAGCCACACCCACGGGTAGCCGGCGTGCAGCAGCAACGGGTCTTCGGGATGAAACCAGTGCGTCAGGGCCAGCACGACCACCACGAGCGCGATGGTTTCCACGATCGCGAACGGCCGCGCCACCGCGGGCGCCAGAAAGCGGCGCACACGTCCGAGATTGCCGAACGGATGCGCATGGCGCGGCTTCGAGGCGCCTGGGTTGTTTTCCACGGCTGCGGTATTCACGGCCATTTCCTTTTCACTTGTCGTATCGGGTTCCGGTGCGCGGTCCGCGCTTCACGCGCCAGCCGGCCACCCGGGGATAAGCTTACTGACGCGCCTGCAACGGCGACAGCACCTTGGCGATCAGCGAGCTGGCCACGCTCGACAGACCCGAGCGGCTCCAGCCGGTACGCGTACCCGTTGCGCTCCACACCACGGCGCCGTTCGATACGTCGATCAGTTCGAACGTCACGCCGACCACCGGCTCGCCGTCCACGCCGGTCTTGTAACGCCATTCTTCGACGGCGCCCGAGAGCACGTAACGGGCATTCTGCGAGCGCGCCCAGTCGAGCGCCTTGTCGCCGTCGCCGCGTTGCGTCGTGTCGAACATCGCGTTGCGGCTGGCATCGGCCGGCGCAATACGCACGTCCGCAATGCCGCCGACGCGCAGCGTGTTGGCCGCGATCGACTCGGCGCTGTGACCGGCGTCCGGCGTTTCAGTGTAGTTGGCGATCGACACCACCGCCACTTTGTCGCCGCGCGAAAGCGTCGGACCCGAGGTCTGGCGGACCGTGCCGCAGGCGCTCACGATCAGGGCCAGCGTGGTTGCCGCGACACACCAGGCGCTGGTTCGAGCCAATTGTTTGATGCCGTACATGAAGAATTCTCCTTGGATGGATTCGAAACCGGGATTCAGTAAAACCAGCTATAACGCGCGCCGATCTGGGTCACAGGCGTGCCGAGACGCGACACACGCTGATGTGAGAAAAAGACTGCCGCATGGTCGCCGCCGAACACGGTGCCCGCGAGCCCCAGGCTGACTTCCGGCCCCCAGCCCTGGAGCGTGTCGTGCAGCATGCCGACGTCGAGAAACGGCCGCCACGCGCGCGTGTACTGATCGATCAGATCGTTGCCGAAACCGAAGAACAGCCCGTATTGCGAGTACGTCTGCGGGACGAACGACGCCGCGGTGGCGGGACCGGCGGCCACCGGAATCAGCCGCGAAATCAGGCCGTCGGCCGCACCGCTGGCGCTGTAGTCGCCGTGCGCGCCGATCAGCCGTATCGTGTAGTCGGGATAGTTGGTGCGGATCCGATAGCCGATTTCCCCCGTCGACAGCACGCCGCTGCCGAGGTAGTGACGCGCCTGGCTATAGAAGCGGTCGGCTTCGACGGTGCCGGTTGCATACAGGTGCTGCGTGGCGTGATAGGTGACCGTGCCGATCACGTTGTCTTTCATGCCGCCGATCTGCAGCGCCTGCGATTCCAACGCCGTCTGGTTACGGCCGGCCTTGAGCTCGAACGACAGCGGCGAGTTTCTGCCCCACTCCGCGCCCACCGCGACGGTGTAGAAGCTGTCGAGTGCCTCGCGGCGCCCCGCGCTCACCTGGAAGGCCGTGTCGTAGGTTTGCCGGCGGGCGAAAAACTCCACCGAGCGATCGATTGCCGGCACCTCGGTGAGCTGCGAGGTATCGGTCGAATGCTGGAAGCGCTGGACACCCGTCACGCCGACCATGTACAGATCGGCCACCTTGATGCTGCCCGCGAGCGTTTGTTCGATGTAGTCGAGCGGATGCTCGACATAGCTCGTGACCGTGGCATCGAGCGATTGCGGCCAGGTCAACGCGGTCTGCTGCAGGCGGGTATGCATTTCCGAATCGTCAGGGGCGCCTTCGAGTCCCTGAAACGAGAGATCTTCGGCCGCGCCCGGACGGTCCACCTCGATCGACGCGTCGATCCGGTTGTAGAGCGGCAAGTGCGAGCCTTGCTGATCCAGCAGACGCTCCATGGCGGGCTTGTCGTTCTCGGCGAGCGCGATCGCGATCAGTTGCTCCGAAGGCTGCAACAGCACGGACGCGTACTGGCGAGCCAGCCAGCGCTTTGCCAGCGGATTCGCTTCCTGAGACATCGCCCAGGCCAGCGCCACATCGCGCGCCACCGACGAAGTCAGACGCCCCTGATCCGGCGCCGCCGTCGCGGCTTTTGCCGGCTTGAGTTGCGCGGGCGGCAGGCCCGGCGTATCGCCGAGCAGCGTGCGGCGCACCTCGGTGTGGTCGTTGCGACCGGCGTCGGAGGCGAGCAGATCAGTCAGGAACGCCTTCGACACATCGCCGTTTTCGAAGATCGAGGCGAGCGTCACGCGGCGGCCGAGCAACTGCTCCCGCACATCCCCGCCCTGCGACGTCCGCGTGCGCAGCGCGACCTGACCCGCCGCGTTGTTGGCGCGGATGTCGGCGCCTTCCTGCTGCATCTGGCGCCAGACATTGCGCCGGATCGACCACGCGCGATCGCCGCGGCCGGCCATCTCCTGCGCTTCCGCGTAGGTCAGTTGCCAGAGCGGATCGCGTGACATGGAAGCCGACTGCAGGCGCAGATACCTAAGCGCCGCTTCCGGCCGGTTCAGACGCATCAGCGCGGCGGCCAGCGGCCCCCACAAGGCGGGCGCCTGGGCGGGCGCGTCGCGCCACTCGGCCACCGCGTCGCGCAGTTGCGCTCCGCTGCCGTAGTCGACCAGCGTCCACAGCAACGCGGCGCGCAACTCGAGCGTGGCGCCGGGCAATGTCGAGGCGGCCTGCAGGTCGTGCAGCGCGTCGTACGGACGGTCGACCTCGAGATAATATTCGGCCCGCGCCTGCAGGAAAGCCGGATCGCGTTCGGCCGCGCTCAGTTGCGCGGGCGACAGGCTTGCCAGCAACTGCGCGACGCGATCGAACTGCTCCGCGATGGTGTAATAGTGAATCACCCCCTGCAGCGCGAGTAGCGACTGGTCGCGACGGAATTGCAGTTCGGACGTGCGAGCCGCATCGATCGGATACGCGTCGTAGAAGTACGTCATCGCGCTCAGGTCTTCGGGTGTCGCCTGATTGCTTGCCAACAGATGCTTGTACGCGTCGTTCGCCATGTCGTCGCGTTGCAGAAGACGGGCGAGTTGCGCGGCATTGCGCCAGAACAGCACGTCGTTGTCTTTCGCACCCTTGCGAGCCGCGAGGAGTGCATTGAGCGCACCTTTATAGTCGCCGTGACGATACAGCATGCTCGCCGTGCGCAGCGCGTATTGCGTGTTGTCCGGATAGAGCTGATTCAGCTTGCGGTAATAGGTCAGCGCTTCGTCGTCGTGACCGGAGCGCTCGGCGAGCAGCCCCAGGCGGGAATCGATCGCTTCGGCCGGCGAATTGTGTTGACGGCCGCGCAGGAAAGTCAGCGCGTCGTCAGGACGACCGAGACGCTCGTAGGTCGCGACCACCGAATCGAGCAGCTTCAGATCGCCGGGCGCCGCATTCGACGCCTGAATCAACGCCGCCAGATAGGCGTTGTCGTCGTTGAGCATCGGCGCGAGGCGCATCACGTTTTTCCAGCCGTCCGGATCCTGCGTGATCTGCGCGTAGGCGAGCCACATCTGCAACGCGAGCGGCGACGCATGATTCCATTCGGCGACCTGAGCAAGACGTTTAGCCCACACCGCCGAGCCCGGATTCTTCTGGACCTGTTCGGTCGCCACGCGCTGCGCGTTCGGCAAATCGTTCGATTCGAGGAAAGACTGATACAGCAGGCCCTGGACGTCGGTCCCCGACGCGGCGGCGGAGCTCGACGCGGAGGCTGCCGGCGCAGCGGATGCCACGCTCGTGCCCGATGCCGCCGACACGGCCGCGGCACCCGATGCCGCCGCGACCGACGAAGCACCCGCAGCATTCACCGCTGCGGCCACCCGCACAACGTGCGCGTCACCCCGGCCGTGCGTGCCGATCCGCATCACCCGGCCGGAACCGGCTTGCGGACCGTCCATATAAGCGTACGGCTGTTGCGAGCCGTCAAGCTGCTCGCGCTCGCGGATAAACGCGACCAGCCGCAGCGCACCGCCGTTGTCCGGCTGAGCTTGCGCATAGCCGGCCAGCGCCTTCGCGTAACGATCGACCAGATCCGGCCGATGCGCCGCGCGCGCCAGGTTCAGCAACACGATCAGCGTCTCGTGATCGTGCGCGAAAGCCGCGCCGTGCTGGTCGGCGGCAGCGAGCGCGTCGTCGAGCAGATTGCCGCCCTGCAGCGCCCGGATGCCTTCGATAAAACAGTGCCGCTGCGCGTCGAACGTCGCCGCGTTCGCCTGCAGACGGAACCAGCCGTCGGCCGCACCGCGATAGTCGCCGCCGTACATCGCAAAGCGCACCACTTCGCGGTTCCAGCGCGTTTGCTGCACCGGGTCCTGGACCGCGAGGCGCGCATACAGTTGCTCCGCGAGTTGTTGCGCACTCACCGATGCGGCCATCTCGGCCAGCACCTGCAGGTCGGCGGTCGACCACGACGACGCGGCCGCATTCGCGAGCTGCGCGCGCAGACGCACCAGCGCAGCGTCGCGCGCCGGGTCGTTGACGGGCAGCGCAAAAATCTCGCGCGTATCGACGGTCAGACGCAGCAACTGCGCCGAGCGGCGCATCGCCTCGGACGGCATGGCCGCCATGCGCACGGCGATCCGCCTCGCGTCTTCGTTGCGGCCCAGCTGCACGTATTGCGTGCCGAGCACCGACAGAATCTCGGCGTTATCGGGCTGCACGCGCAGCCAGGCTTCCAGATAAGCAATGCTCAGGTCGCTCGGCGCGTCGGTCGAGGTCATCCGGCTACGCAGACCACCGCGCGGATGCACGAGGTACAGCGTCATCAGCACGACACCCGCGAGCAGCAGGACGAGCCAGGTCGGCGCGATGCGAGGGCGGGTATCAACCACAGGCGGCCTCGACTGACAGATAGTTCAGTTTCGTGCCGATGTCGGCCGGCGTGTCGAAACGCAGGAAATCACCGTCGCGACGGGCCGCAACCGGCTGGTTGTTGATGCTGATCCTGCACGACTGCGCGTTTGCCAGCTTGACGAACGGCAGATAGTGACCGGCAAATTCAAAATGCATACCCTGCGGCGTGCGGCGGAAATTGCGCACGAAACCGTTGGCTTCGGCGATATACGGCACGCTCGCCGCGCCGCCGAGCGCGAAGCGCGCACTGCCGTCGTCGATATGGATATAGGTGCCGTCGGGACCGTTAGAGAAACCGGTCACGCCCTGCGCCGCATCCAGCGACGGTCTGGCGGTCTGCGGCCAATGCAGCTCGCGCACCGAGCCGTCGCCACGCACCACCCAGCCGCCTTGCGGGCCCACCTCTTTCGCCACGGCAAAAGTGCGCCAGTCCAGCACCTTGCGGATGTACTCGGTCACATACACCGGCAGCACCGGCTGCTTGAGCACCGTCGAGAAGATCTGGTCGAGCGCGCGCAACGACGCCACCTTGGTGCCGCTATACATGTGGTAGTAGACGTCGATCGGCTTGAAACGCAGCGGACGGTCCGTCATCGCGTAGGTTTCGAGTACGCGCGTAAAGCCATAGAACGGGCCTTGCCAGTCGTTCGTGTAGACGTTCTCGTCCTGGTTCGGCGCATACACCTGGTAGGCGCCCGGACCTTTGTCGACGCCGATCGGCGCGATATTGGTCCAGCTGTTGGCCGACTTCGTGATAACGGTGTCGCCGCCGTTGAAGTTATAGACGCCGGCTTCATACACCTTGCGCACGACGAAAGCGGGCGGCTGGCAATCGCCGGACCATTGCAGCATCACGGTCTTCTTGCCGGGCGGCGCGAGACGCGAGTTGATATAGTCGATCGAACCGGTGATCTCACGGTCGATATTGAATTTATATCCCGGAATATTCAGCGAGAACGCCGCATCGCCGCCGCCAACGTCCACCTGGGCGCCGGTCTTGTTGTCGACATGTTCCCATTGGAAAGGATGCGAATACGTGTGCGTGCCGATCTCGACGTTCGGCAGCGCGAACATCTTGCGGGCGATCTCTTCGAGACGCGGCGAGATGTCCGCATGCAGTCCCTTCGCGCCGACCTCGCCTTCAATGACCGACAGCGTCATCGGCACCTTGTAGCGGCTGAAAATCTGCTGGTACAGCGCCTCGCCCGAATAATCGGGACCCGGGAATTCGGCGCGCGACGCAAAGCCGTCGCCGTCGACATGCGACATGAACAGGCGGCGGCCGTTTTCGGTCGTGACGCTCGGCGACGGAAGGTCTTGCAGATGCAGCGCGGCTTTCATGAAAGCCATCGGCTGAATCGCCCAGCGTTCCTGCTCGATGCTGTCGAGCGAGGCCACGGTGTAAGGGCTCAGCGCGTAACCGCCCCACGGGGTGAGCGCGATCTGGTCGACCAGCACGCCATTGGCCGAGATGCGCAGCAGCGACTGGCTGTGCGGTCCGACACGCACACCCAGCAAATCGCGCGGCTCGGGTTTCGGATTGATTTCGAAGCCGACCATGGGATCGCTCTTGACCACCGAGACCGGCGCGGACAGCGTGCCGCTCACGTCCTGCAGATCGAGCGCCGCGCCGGCCGAACCGGCGGCGTCGAAACCGAACTGACCAAGAAACGCGACCGGCACGTGATCCGCCACGCGGGCGGCGACCCAGCGTTGCCAGGCTTCGGGGTCCGGCGCCGCGCCGCGCTGGATCCACGCGACCACGCCGGCATAGCGATCCGGCGAAATGTTGTCAGGCAGACGCGACGAGAAATCGGCGTACTCGACGTCGTAGCCCATGTAATTGAGCGGCGTGGCCAGATCGCGCACACCGGCGCTCAAGTCGAGCGGTTCTTTGGTGTCGCGGTCCTGAACGACGAGAATCTTGCGCGGTAACACTTCGATCCTGCCGATGCCGACCACGTCGCGCGCGCGGCTGGTCACGTACGGCAGCATGCCGGCCGCCACCACGCGAGCCGCGGTTTCGCGGGCGCACTGACGGTCGTTGCGCGTGCAGTACTCGACCGAGACGACCGGCACACCGGTCTGCTGGGTGAATGCACGCGCCTTCGCGAGGCGATCCGCGCGCTGCGCTTCGGGCACCTCGACCGGCCGGCCGCTATCGTCCAGTCCACGAACGAGCGACTCCCCGACCACCGCGTACAGCGATTTCGCATACGGCAGCGCGGCCTGCGTGACGTCGGCGCCACCGGCGACCAGTCGCGCATCCGGATGCATCTCGCGAATGCGCGCGGCCGCGGCGATCGCGACCGGCGTTTCAAGCAGGAACCCGCGATAGCCGCGCCGCCACAACGGCTCGACCTGACTGGCGATAAACGCTTCGGCGGTGTCACCGGGCTGGCCGGCGGTCGTGCGCGCGATCCACGTGGTATGGCGCAGCGGATGAGCCAGCGGCTCGAATCCCGTGGCGGGATCGACCACCACGGCGTCGAAAGCCTGCAGTTCGCCGACCGGCGGATTGGCCGCGTAGAAGAAAGCGAGATTCGGCGGGGCTGTGGCAACGCCATTCGCGGCCGATGCCGACGGCAACGGCGCGGCCTGGAGGTGAACGCCAAGCGGGGCAACGGCGCTCGAACCCAGCAGCACTGCAATCAAGGTGCGCTGGAAAAACCGTTTGCCGGTTCGTTCAGCTACCTTGCGAGAATTCCCGCCGGCCCGTGTCCCGGTCCGCTTCTTCATAGCCAAAATCTTTTCCCCGTTCTCTGCTGACTGAACACGAGCGGCGATATCTCCACAGGGAGAAAATTTCCGCTTGCTGATTTTTGAGCCGGCCTGTTTGGCATTAATTACGCAACCCAATGCGGCGTCGCGCCGGATGCGAAACCGGCCTGTGTTTGTTTCTTGTTAAGGCCGTGGAAGATAGCACATGAGTTGAGTCGTCTCAAGCTAGCTTCAGCCATTGTTGACATTCCCGCGGCTGAATACAACGCAATGCATCTGCTTGAATCTCAAGGCAAACGATTGCGCGGCAAATCCCCTGTCCGGCAAAGCCTGGCCTGATGTGTTGGGAATACGCCGCACTCAAACCCGAGTCACCATGAACACGCTCAAATCATCTGATCAATAATTGGGTAAAAACTGCACCACCGTTCGTTTTTCAAATAAGCTTTAGCGATTTTTTTACATCGTTTCGCAAAAGCCAATTCTCCTTAATTTGCAAAAGGCGAACTTTCCCCAATGCCGGACCCAGCAAGTAATAAATCGTAATACCAGACGAAAATCGATTTCATCCATCGCACGCGCCACACCGGAAGAAAAAATCTCGGCGAATCGGGAAGACCCTGGTCTCAGCCGCTCCGCCGCAGCCGACGGCGGGTCCGAAGACAGGATCGGCGCGGCGGCATCGTATGCAAGATGATTTATCGGCCAAGCCCCTAAAGGAATCGGCGGGCATTGCCGTTAGCGCAGTTGGCAAACCCGGAGTGATCCGGCGACGCAAAACTATAGGGACTCCCTTGGGGAGTTTGCCAGTTGCCCGCCGTAACCGCGGCGGGCCAATCGACAACGGTCATCGACAGACCGGGTCAGGAGGCCAGATGAAAAAAATCCAGGGGTTGGGTACGCTCGGCGTTGCTGTTCATAAATCCAACGAAACGAAGCGCCGCGCGACCCGCGCCGGCAAAGCGCTGAAACGGGCCACGCTGATGGCCTGCATGCTGGCCGGTTGTCTGCACGGCACGGCGTTCGCGGGCACCACGGCCGCGCTCAGTCTGGTGGTGCCTTCCTACTTCAATGCGACAAAAAGCGTGGCCGACTGGAACAGCATGGTCACCTCGGCTCATCAGGTATCGACCACCGCCATCCTGAATCCGGACAACGGCCCCGGCACCACCACCGACCCGAACTACGCGGCCGCGACGGCCAGGGTTCGCGCGGCGGGCGGCAAGGTGGTCGGCTATGTGCACACGTCGTATGGCAAGCGCTCGCTCTCCACAGTCGTGGCCGAAATCAATGCGTATGTAGCGCTTTACAAGGTTGACGGCTTCTTTATCGACGAGATGTCGAACGACAGCAAAATCGCGCACATCCAGTACTACCAGTCGCTCTACAACTACATCAAAGGCCTGAACGCGACGTACTCGGTGACCGCCAATCCGGGCACCAACATTCCGGAGCTGTACGCGAGCTTGCCGACGGCGGACACCTTCGTCGTTTTCGAAAGCACCGCCAAGGCTTATGCGAAATACGAGCCGTTGAGCTGGCAGGCGGCGTATCCGAAGACCCGCTTCATCCACATGGTGTATAGCGCGACGGCCGCGCAAATGCCGGGCATCGTGCAATACGCGAGCACGCACGGCGCGGGCGGCGTGTACGTGACCTCGCTGGGCGGCTCCAATCCTTATAAGGCCTTGCCGCCCTACTGGAGCGCCGAAGTCACGAACGCAATCACGCCTTGACCACGCGAACAGCAGGTCGATAGGTTGATAGGTCGAGATGTCGATACCCTGCCGCACCGGCCACGCCGGTCGCGGCGGATTGACCCGCTGAATGAGCGGCTTGCATCCACGATGCCTGCCGCTCTTTTCGTAGCGCCGCCGCGTGATCTAGAACACGCCCATCAGCCCGGACAACTGCGAGACATATGCCCCATAGCGCGGATCGCTCTTGACCTGCTCCGGCTGGCGCGGACGCGGCAAATCGATTTTGACGTCGTGGATCACGCGACCCGGTCGTTCCGACATGACCAGCACCCGGTCCGACAGAAACACCGCCTCGTGGATGCTGTGCGTGACCAGCAACACCGTGAGCGTGCTCTGCTGCCAGATTCTCAGCAGCTCGACGTTCAGGCGGTCGCGGGTCAGCGCATCCAACGCGCCGAACGGTTCGTCCATCAGCATCACGCGCGGCTGCAGCAGCAGAATCTGGCCGATCGCCGCGCGCTGGCGCATGCCGCCCGACAACTCGTGCGGATAGCGATCGGCGAACGCCGTCAGACCGAGCGTTTCCAGCAGCGCGGGCAAGCGCGCCTCGACCTGCCCGCGCGGCAGATTGCGCAGCTTCGCGCCAAGCCGGATATTGGCCCCGACCGTCAGCCACGGCAGCAGATTACTGGTCTGAAACACCACGCCGATATCCGGCACCGGTTTGTTGATCGGCTCGTCGCCGAGCAGAATCCGGCCGGCGTCGCACGGCACGAGGCCCGCCACCATGCGCAGTAACGTGCTCTTGCCGCAGCCGCTCGGGCCGAGGATCGACACGAACTCGCCCTGGCGAATCTGCATCGAGACGTCGTCGAGCGCGCTGAAGGCCTGCGCGCCGCCGCGCGCGGCGAAGCGCTTGCCCACCTGCTCCACCGCGATCAGCGCGGGCGCCGTGCCGTCGCGCGGCAACGCTTGAACCGACGCGCCGCTTGCCGGGGCGCGCTCCACGATACGCAACTTGTCGACCATCGCCATCAGACTGTCACTCCTCTCCACCACACGCCGCGCGACACCAGTTCGACGGCCCAGTAAAACAGCATGGCCAACCCGGTCACCATCAGGATCGCCGCGAACGACAACGCCGTCTGCGCATTCGACGTCGCGAATACGATCAGATGGCCAAGCCCCGACTCCGAGCCGATGAATTCGCCGACGATCGCACCGATCACCGCCAGCGGCATCGCGATCTTCAACCCGTCGATCAATGCGGGCAGCGCGGCCGGTAAGCGCAAGTGCCAGAAGGTCTTCGCCGGCGACGCGCCGAGCGCACGGAAATGCTCGTCGAGATTGCGCGGCACACCGGCGAGTCCGCCCATCGTCGCGATCACGATCGGGAAGAACGCGAACAGCACGGCCGCCGCCAGCTTCGACGCGAAGCCGTAGCCGAACCAGACGATCAGCAACGGCGCGAGCGCGATCTTCGGCATGCTTTGCAATGCGGTGACGAGCGGAAACAGGGTGCGCCGCGCGATGCTCGACATGCTGGCGAGCAAGCCGATCGCGAGACCGCCGACCAGCGCCAGCGCGAAACCGGCGAGCACTTCCCAGGCGGTCGTGAGCGTGTCCGACAGCAGCTGCCCGCGCATTTCCCAACCGGCCGCGAACACTTGCGAGAGCGCCGGCAGCACGTAGTCGCGCGTGCCGGTCCAGCGCACGCCGAATTCCCAGATCAGGCCGATCACGACCCAGAACGAGACGGTTTCGATCAATCGCTTCATGAGGGTTCCGAAGGGTTTCGAATTACGGATGAGCGGACGGATCGCGCGGTGCGCGGTCGGCGGCAGGGTCGGTTGAACCCGCTTCCTGTGCCTCGTTCTGCGCCGACGCCTGCGCCTGCTTCTGCGCCACCAGATGCGGCGGCGGCGGTACGACGAAACGCTCGAAGCGATACTGATCGAACGATTCGATCGTGCGCTCCCACACTTGCGGTTCGTGCGCGTCGCGCTCGCCGATCTGCGTCATCTCGCAGTACACCTCGACGTTATTACCGTCCGGATCCTTGAACACGAGGAACAGGTTATTGCCCGGACCATGCCGGCCGATGCCGCGCACGATCTCCACGCCATGCTCCTGCAACACCTTCACCGAGCGCTCCATTTCCTCGTAGCTGTCGATCAGATACGAGAAGTGCTCCAGACCCGGTCGCGAGTAACGCGGCAGATCGTCGAAGTCGGCGGAATCTTTCGGTAGCTGGGCGAGCGCGAGATCGTGATGATCGCTGCCGGCGCGCAGAAACACCATCTGATCACCGATCCAGTCGGACACTTTGAGGCCCAGCACGTCGGTATAAAACCGCGCGGACTTCTGGATGTCGCGCACCATCAGCACCATGTGTCCAATTCGCTTCGGACGCAAACTGTTCATTGCCTGTCTCCATTGCGCTCACGCTCCGCGCGAGCTGGTTGGAAGACGTGCCGCCCATCTGATGCCCGAGCGAAGCACACCCTCCCGATCGGGTTCATTCGACGAATCGGTTCGTATAAAGATCGACCGCCTTCACCTTCGCGCCAGTGCCGAACGCGCGCGACACGAAGGCCGCCGTCGACTCCATGCGCGCCGGACGCAGCCAGCCGGTCTTGTGGTCGGCGGGGTCGTCGGTAATCAGGCCGTTGGTCTCGACGATCTGTTGCAGCAGGATCGTCTTGTCGAGCACCGGATACTGCGCGGCGATCGCATCCGCCGCTTCCTGCGGATGCTCGCGCATCAGCGCATAACCGCGATAGGTCGCGGCGACGAAACGCTTGACCACGTCGGGATGCTGGGCCACGAAGGTATCGGTGGTCACGAGGCCGTTGCCCATCATATCCAGACCAAAATCACGATAGAACACGCGGCCGAGTTGTTGACCGGCGCGCTTCGCCAGCGCCGCCTGCACCGGCAGGCTCGCGCCCTCCCAACACTCCGACAGATCGATACGCTTTTGCAGCAGCGCCGTGTTGATCACGGCCGGGTCGAGCCGCACGGTCTTGATCGCGTCCGGTGCGAGGCCGTTCTGTTTGAGCCACGCCGGCATGATGTTCTGCACCGGCGACGCCCCACCGCCGCCGAGCGTCAGCCCCGACAGATCCTTCGGCGAATTTACCTTGAAGCCGGGCCGTTCGAGATAACACATCGCCCCCGGCCAGCGCGTGTTGATCGCGCCAACCATCACCGCATGGCCGCCATGCGCGCGGTTCAGCATCACGCTCACCGGATCGCCGTAGCCGAACTCGAACAGACCGCCATCCACTTCATTGACGGTGCGCTGGCCGCCGTAGCCGCGCATCACGCTGACGTCGAGCCCCGCCTCGCGGTAATAGCCCTTCGATTGCGCGAGCAGAATGCCGCCGGTGCTGCCCTGCGGCAGCCACGCGAGATTGACGCGCACGGCGTCGGCGGCTTGCGCCTGGGCGCTTGCCAACAGCGCGACGGCAGCGAGCGCTGCCGCGCTCGCTGCGATACGCCGCGCGGACCGCGCCGGCCGCACGGCATGTGGCACGAGCCGCGCCGAAGTCCGCTTCGCTACCGGCTGCGGCATCTCCTGCATGAGCGGCCGAATCGGCCGCTGCATGATCCGCTGCAAAAACGCGCGCCGTATCCGCTGCAACATGTCGTGTCCCCGTTCAGGAATGGAGTGAAAAAAGAAGCGCGGCAAGCGAGACGCCGCTCAGCCCGCTACCAGTGGATTTTCAATCGAGCCGATACCATCGATCGAGGCGACCATCACGTCGCCCGCCTTCAGATAAATGCCGCGGCCCATGCCGACGCCGGTCGGCGTGCCCGTGGCGATCAGATCGCCGGGTTGCAGCGTGAGGATCGTCGATAAATATTCGATCTGCTCGGCGATGTTGAAAATCATCCCGGACGTATTGCCGTCCTGCATCATCTCGCCGTTCACCGCGAGGCGCATGCGCAGATTCTGCGGCTCGGCGATACACGCGCGCGGCACGAACCACGGCCCGAGTGGACCAAAGGTATCGAAACTCTTGCCGCGAAACCAGTCGTGTTTGAACGGATAGTCGGTGCGCCGATTCAGGTCGCGCGCGCTGACGTCGTTCAGAATCGTGTAGCCGGCGATGTAGTCGTACGCGTCCTGCTGCGCGATATGGCGGCCGGTTTTGCCGATCACCACCGCCAGCTCGACCTCCCAGTCGACCCGCTCCGCGTGCGGCGGAATCACCACGTTGGCGAGCGTCGGCACCACGCTCGTTTCGGCCTTCATGAACATGTACGGCGTGCTTTCCTCGCGCGGCGCCAGCTCCGTGCCCATTTCCAGCGCGTGCTCGTAATAGTTCGATGCTGCCGCGAAAATCCGCCGCGGCTGGTACGGCACGCACAGCGTGTGGCCGCTGAGCGGGGCGAGATCGAGCGTGCCGGCTTCGATCGCGCGGGCCGCGTTGCCGAACCGTTCGACGATCGCCGCGCCGTCGCTTTCCCATCCGGCGATCAGGCTGCCGACATCGTCGATGCCCACGCCGGATGCATTCGGCGCGCTTTGCTTCAACGCCGCCTGCGCATCGTACAGCGCGTCGCCGACTGCCAGACCAGTGGCGCGGCGGCCATTCGATTCATAAGTTGCGATACCAAACCAGGTCACGTGTTGCCTCGCTTTTTTTACGTTTGTAGGGAGTCAGTCAGTTGCCGAGGAACTCATCAGTGCACTGAACAATTCGTATACATTCAGTCACTCATGTATTCTTATTAAAATCCTCGTATACACTTATCGGGGCGTGAACACGTTCGCGCGTACACTGCATGGGCTTGCACAGGCCGGATATGCGCGGTGGCGATTGAGGCGGTTGGGTCGCTGGCGCATAATGAGGGCCACCTGCCCACGGTTTCGCTCAACCCACGACCATCACGATGACCACGCTCTCCTCCAGGATTTACCGTTTGCTGTGCGACGAGATCATCGACGGCACACTCGAACCCGGCCAGAAGCTCGAAGAAGCGGCGCTCGCCGAACGCTTCAACGCGTCGCGCACACCGATCCGCGAAGCGCTGCGCGAGCTCGCCGCGCGCGGCATGGTCGAGCTGACGCCGCGCAAAGGCGTGGTGGTCGCGCAGTTCAGCATCGACGAACTGGCCGACATGCTCGAGGCGATGTGCGAACTCGAAGCGCTGTGCTGCCGTCTGAGCGCGCAGCGCATGAGCCTCGTCGAGAAGAAGCAGCTCGAAGAACTGCAAACCGAAATGAACGCCGCGATCGCGCGCGGCGATGAAGCGGAGTACTTCGAACTCAATCGCGACTTCCACGAACTGATCTGCAAGGGCGCGCAAAGCAAGTCGCTGGCGTCGATCATGGCGGTGCAGCGGCAACGGCTGGCGGGCTTTCGCGCCGCGCAACCGGCTTCGCCGTCGCGCTTCGAGTCGGCCACCGACGAGCATCGCGAGATCGTCTCCGCAATCCTCAACTCCGAACCGGAACGCGCGTACAACGCCATGCGCGATCACACCGCGCGGCTGTCGATCGTCGTGCTGGGCCGCCTCAAACGGCAACGCGCGGAACGCGAGAACGCCTGAGTTTCGGCTCGCTGCGCAGGCCGGCTCAAGCGTCGACTTGCTCCCTGCGAGAGCGCTCGGCATGGAGTCAGGCATTGAGCCGCTGAACACCACGCGGCCACCCGGCGACCGCCACATCATGCTCACGCGGCCACCGCCGCGAGCGCTGCCATCGACGGCATCGAAAACGCCAACGCCTGCAACTGCTGCAATAGCGCGCCGGACTGCGCCGGGTTCATCGGCGTGAGCGGCGGGCGCACGCGATTCCATGCGGCGTCGTTCGCGAAGTGCGCGACGATGCTCTTCAGCGCCGGAATCATCGGTTGCGCCTGCACGGCCAGCCGCACCGTCGCCACCTTGCCTTCCCACTGCGTTCTCTCTTCCTGCGTCGCCGCGTTCAGCAGACTCGCAATCGCATGCGGCTGAATATTCGCGGTTGCCGAAATGCAGCCGGCCGCGCCAAGCGGCAGCGCTTTACCGAGCAACGCCTCGGACGCGGGAAACACCGCGAAGCCGGGAAACTTCTCCAGCATGGCCGCCGTGTTGGCCCAATCGCCCGAACTGTCCTTGATACCCACCACCGTGCGCGGATACGCGGCGATCAGCCGTTCGATCAGCGTGTGCGTGATCGGCACGCCCGTGAACTGCGGGATGTGATACAGCAGCACGCGCAAGCGGTCCGAGCCGACCGCTTCGATCACATCGGCGTAGTACGCGAACAGGCCGTCGTCGCTGACGCCCTGGTAGAAGAACGGCGGCAGCATCAACGCGCCCGCGCAACCGGCTTCGTTCGCGTGACGCGTCAACGCGATCGCATCGGGCAGCGCGCAGGCGCCGGTGCCCGGCAACATCTGCGCGGGGTCGATGCCGGCGTCGATCACGTCGTCCAGCAACGCGTGCCGTTCGGCAAGACTCAGCGAATTGGCTTCGCTGTTGGTGCCGAATAGCGCGAGCCCCGCGCCCTGCCCGACCAGCCAGCGACAGAACGCGACGAAGCGCGGCGCGTCGACGGTGGAGTCCGCGGTGAACGGCGTGATGACCGGTGCGAATACGCGCGGTGTCGCGAACGGGGATGCGGATGCAGATGCGTGGTTCGGGGACGTGCTGCGGGACATGCGGGTCTCCTTGTGAGTCGTGCGGACAGTGGCGGCGGATCGGCGCGGTAGCGCGCCCCACCTACCCACGAAAAAAATCAAGCATCGCGTCCCCCAACAACGTCTCGCCCGAATCGAAATGCGCGACCACCGACGTATGGTTATGCCGCAGCATCTGCATGAAACGCGGCGCGCGTTTCGCTCGCGCGTCGCCGGCGCGTTGACGCGCCCACAGCACGCGCTCGAAAAAAGCCGCGCCGTAGGCATCCAGATAAGGGTTCTCGTATTCGGCGACCACCACCATGAGCGGTGTATCGAAGTGTTCGGCGTAGGTCAGCGGCGAGCGCGCGGCGTAGCGTGATTCGTCCACACCGAAATAGGCGCGCACGCCGGCGGCATTCGGGTTATCCGCGAAAACATCGGCCGCGAGCCGCGCGCTGATCAGCACCGCGCCCGCCACAGCCTGCGCGTTTTCGACGTGACGCACCCCGGCAAACAGCGGATCGCACAGATAGCTGGCGACGTGTGCGCCGCCCGCCGAATGGCCGACTAAATAGATCCGGCGCGGATCGCCGCCGAACTCGACGACATGCGCATGCGCCCACGCCAACGCGGCGGCGACATCGTCAGCGCCTGCGGGATACGACGCTTCGGGCGCGAGGCGGTACTCGACATTGAGCGCAACACAGCCCTGCCGCGCGAACCAGCGCGAGACGTTGTCGTAGATCAGTCCGTTGAAACTCTTGCTGCCGCGCAGAAAAGCGCCGCCGTGGACGAACAGCACCACATCGGCATTGCCCTTGCGTCGCGTCTCTTCTGATGCGAACACATCGAGCCGCTGCCGTTCATGACTGCCGTACGGAACGTCGCGCGCCGCCTCGAACGATGCGCCCGCATCGCGCGCCGCGGCCACCAACGGCGAATACGCGTCGATCACCAGATCGCGGTGCGCGTTGATATCGCTCGCCCATACCGGCCCGATCTGCGCGAAGCGCTGCCTGAGCGTGGCGGACAGACTGCCTAACGGTTCCTGCGAGGTCTGCATCGGGGG
Source organism: Burkholderia sp. 9120 (assembly GCF_000745015.1). Lineage (NCBI taxonomy): Bacteria > Pseudomonadati > Pseudomonadota > Betaproteobacteria > Burkholderiales > Burkholderiaceae > Burkholderia > Burkholderia sp. 9120. The sequence continues at coordinate 902,074 of NZ_JQNA01000002.1, forward strand.
TCCTTCATACATCGCGGCGATTCAGCGGGCTGCTGAAGCAAAGCCGCCTAAGCGGAGCTAGCCCCGATCAGCGTATGAAGACCATTCTGGTATATCAATTTGTTTTTGTGTATACATTTGTTATCCGTAGTATACCTGGTGAAGTTGCGGACACACTTGATTCACAGTCACGACAACCCTCCCTTCGCCTGCGGGCGATTCATCGTCAGGACAACCCAAGGACATCTCATGGACAAGCTCCGTCATATCGCGCTCTCGGTGGAAGATCCCGAAGCCGCCGCGCAATTTTTCGAGCAGGCGTTCGGCATGCGCCGCGCGGGCAACGCGATGCGCGGCATCTATATGACCGACGGCACGATGAACGTGGCGCTGCTCAACTTCAAGGACGAAACCGTGCCCGGCTACGCGGGCCTGAAGGACGTGCGCGGCGTGATCCACTTCGGCATGTGGGTGGATAACGTCGACGACACCGCCGCGCGTGTGGTCGCGGCCGGCGGCACGTATCTGACGGGCCGCCATGAAAAAGATCCGAACGTGTTCTACGAAGTGAAGTACCGGATGCCCGACGGCACCGTGTTCGACATCACCGAGAACGGCTGGAAAGGCGCGGTGAAGGAAGTGGCGCCGACGGTTGCGTCAGCTGTTGTGCCGACCGTTGCGCCGTCCACCGATTCGCAATGAGCGCGGGCCTGAGCATGGGCATGGGCTTGAGCGGTACGCATGTGCTGGCGTTGATCGCGCTGCCCGACGCGACGCTCGATGCGCTGCAGCACGATTACATGCTGCACTACCACCCGGATAATTTAAACACCGAGGCACTGTCGTCGCGCATTGAACTGGCGAACGTGCGCGCGGTAGTGACCAACGGTTCAACCGGTTTGTCGGACGCGCAGATGGCCGCGCTGCCCGCGCTCGAGATCGTCAGCGCGTTCGGTGCCGGTTACGAGAACGTCGATGTCGCCGCCGCCACGCGACGCGGCATCGTCGTCACGCATGCGCCGGGCGCGAATGCGGCGACCGTCGCCGATCATGCAATCGGTCTGCTGCTCGCGCTCGCGCGCGGCTACGCGCCGCTTACCGACGCGGTGCGCGCCGGCCATTGGCGCACCTCGCGCGCCGAGCGGCCGACGCTGACGGGCGCGCGCTTAGGTCTCGTCGGCATGGGTCGGATCGGCCGGTTGATCGCCGCGCGCGCGCAGGGCTTCGACGTCACGCTCGGTTATCACGGACGTCAGCCACATGCCGACGCGCCCGGCCGCTACTACGGCAACCTCGTCGAACTCGCGCGGGATAGCGAGTTTCTGGTGATCGCCTGCAACGGTGGACCAGCGACGAAACATCTGATCGATCGTGACGTGCTGCGGGCGCTCGGGCCGCACGGCTACGTGGTGAACGTGTCGCGCGGTTCGGTGCTGGACACGCAGGCGCTGATCGACGCGCTCGCCGACGGCGTGCTCGCGGGCGCGGGGCTCGACGTGATCGACAGCGAACCCGAGGTGCCGCGCGCGCTGCTCGATCATCCCGGCGTGCTGATTACGCCGCATATCGCGGGGCGTTCGCCGGCTTCATGGATCGCGCAGCGCGACGCGTTGCTCGCCAGTCTGTCGCAGCACTTCGCCCAGGCACCGATCGAATTCGCGGTGCGCACTGCCTGAAACAGGGCGGCGCAGCATCACGCCGCCCTCTCCGTCGTCCGCTGTTCCCGCTGTTCCCGCTGTTCCCGCTGTTCCCGCTGTTCCCGCTGTTCCCGCTGTTCCCGCTGTTCCCGCTGTTCCCAACCGCACCAGAGGATCCGCCATGAACGTTCGATCGTTGGGCGCGCTCGCGCTCAGTTGCGTCACTGCATGGGGACTCGCGTCCCGCGTGGTTCATGCACAGACGTCTGTCACGCTGTACGGACTCGTCGGCCTCGATATCGCCGACACCAAACGCAGCAACGGCCCGCCCGCCGCGATCGCCGAACAAAGCCCCGGGCTCACGGCGCCGTACTGGGGCATCCGCGTCAACGAGGAACTCGGCGCCGGCTATCGCGCGATCGCCGTGCTCGAAAGCTTCTTCCAGCCGACCAACGGCGGCGTCGGCCGCACGTCCGCCGATCCGTTCTGGGGCCGCAACTCGTACGTCGGCATTGCCGGGCCGTTCGGCCGCGTCACGCTCGGGCGGCACACCAACCTGCTCTACCTCGCCGAACAGGCGGTCAATCCGTTTCAGGCGTCGATCCTGTTTTCGCCGCTGGTGATGCAGACCTTCACCGCGCCGTACGGCGGTAGCATCGCGGGCGATACCGTGTGGAACAACGGCATTCAGTACACCAGTCCGAATCTGAACGGCCTGACCACCACGGCCGTGTATGCGCCCGGCGGCTTCGCGGGCGCGAACGGCGTCTACAACGCCGCGTTATCCACCACCTATGCCGGCGGTTCGCTCACCGCTGTCGCGACCGTGCAACGCACGCGCGTGGTGGCCGGTGTCGCATCGCCGACACAGAACGCGTACCTCGTCGGCGGTGCGTACGATTTTTCGCTGTTCAAACTGTACGGCGCATTGCAAGGACTGCGCACCGATTCGACCGGCGTCGGCGCGCACACCTTCGAAGCGGGCCTGTTCGTGCCGCTCACCGCGCAACTCAGCGCGCTCGCCGAATGGGCCTACACGCGCCGCAGCGCGCCGAAAAACGCCGTCAGCGGGCGCAACACGGGCTCCGCCGGGCTCGACTACTTCCTCTCCAAACGCACCGATCTGTACCTGCTGACCGTCTACGACCGGCTTTCCGGTTACGGCACAGCCATGACTTATGCGACCGGAATCCGGCATCTGTTTTGACGCGCTAGGCCATTCGGGTCAACCCGCTATAACTAAACCGCTGTTTTGTATAAAAAAATAAAGCTCGGAATCCAAATTTTGCCGTGGGTATAATTTTTTCCAGTTTGTGTATACACGACAGAAAAGGAAGGCACCGCGGCTGTCGCGCGCGACGACAGCACTCTCAACAACACGAAAAGAACGACGATTTGTTTGGAGATGGAATGAAAAAGAAGACTCTCGTGTCAGGCGCCATGATGCTTGCATGCGCCGGGGCACATGCTCAGTCGAGCGTCTGGCTGTCCGGTTATGTCGACCTGAACATCGAACATCTGATCTCATCCGGCTCGGGCGGCAACGTCACGCGCATGTCGAGCGGCGGGTTGAACAACTCGCGTTTCAACCTGAGCGGCGTCGAGGATCTGGGCGGCGGCAACAAGGCCGTGTTCACCGTCGAGCCGATGTTCTCCGCGAACACCGGCGTGCAGTCGACGCAGTTCCGCCAATCGTTCGTCGGTCTCAAGGGCAACTGGGGTGAAGTGACCATGGGGCGTCAGTTCACGCCGTCGTACTGGATTGCGGGCTACGCCGATCCGAGCTGGGCGGCCGATTTCAGTATGGTCAACAACATGGAGTTCTTCTACGCGTCGTATCGCGTGGATAACGCGATCCAGTACAAGACGCCGAGTTTCTACGGCTTCACCGGCCGCATCATGGCCACGACCGGCGTGGGCGACAGCACCCGCGCGGGACGCTTCCTGAGCACCAGCCTCGACTATCGCCACGGGCCGATCTTCATCGGCGCGGTGAGCGAGTTGCAGTACACGCGGGACATCTTCAAGTCGTCGCAGATTCATTCGTCGCGCGATAACTACTTTGCCGCTGTCTACAAGTTCGGCGGCTTCGAGCCGACCCTGATCTATCACACGTACAACGGCTATTACGCTTATCCGCCGTACGTTGCGTTCAATTCGCAAGGCTGGGACGCGCAGGTCGGCGCGCGCTGGAATATCGACGGCCGCAGCCGCGTGTATGTCAGCGTGGTGCATCGTCACGACGACAACAACAAGAGCATTTCCAGCGCGACCGGCGGCGTGATCGGCTACCTGTACGGTTTGTCGAAACGCACCGACCTGTATGCGACGTTCGCTCACGTGAAGAGCCAGAACAACGTGCCGGTTGCGTATCCGGTGACGTTCCAGGTCTATCCGAACGCGGGACAGAATCCGAGCGGCTTCCAGTTCGGTATTCGTCACGCGTTCTAATACAAAAAGGAGGAAGCCCATGCTTCGCACAAGCCATCTGAAATCCACTCTCGCAACCGGCGCGCTGCTGGCGTTCATGTCGGCCGCCGCGTACGCGAGCGGCGATGCGGCGCAACCTGTGGCGGCGGCCTCGGACGCGGCCGCAACCGCTGCGGCGGCATCGGCGACGCCCGGCACGCCCGCGGTCAAAGACCCGTACCTCGCCGCGTGGCTGCGCCTGACGCCGAATCGCCCGCCGCTGCCGCTCAAGCCCGGCGTCGACTACGGCATGGACCCGGCGACCGGCCAGTTCGTGTGGCCGAAAGCGACGCCCGAAGTTCACCAGGGGCAGCGCTTCCCCGGTGAAATGACCACGTGGGACAAGAAGAGTTACGCGAAGGACGTGAAGGTGCTGGCCTTCTATCCGCTCGTCGATTCGCCCTTTCACGCCTGGAACAATATCGCCGACTTCGACGGTCACCGTTACCTCTACATTCACGACCGCGACTATCTGCGGATCATGGACGTGACCGATCCCGCCAACGGCAAGGTGGTGTTTTCGCAAGGCGGCACGTGGGGTCCGAAAGGACCGACCGAGCACTTCGATCCGAACAACGTCCACAACTATCTGGGCGGCGCCACCATCGTGTGGAGCAAGAAGCTTGGCAAGCCAGTGCTGGTGGCGTCGTTTGAAATTGGCCGTTATGGGCTGATGACGGACAAGAGCGAGCAGCCGGACAAGGTCGAGGCGCAACGTCACTACAACTCGCTGAAGGGCTTCAAGGTCTTCGAAATGGACGGCCCGCTGCCGAGCCAATGGAAGCTGATCGCGACGCGTACCACCGACTACAAGCATCCCGATGCGCCGGTCGGCCAGCAACAGGGTTCGGGTTCGCTCGATGCGCCGGAGTACTACGGCGGCAAGTACATGATTCTGTCGGCCGCGCCGGATGACAGCTACGGATTGACCGAGTACCCGAACTATCTGTATTCGCCGGGCTATCAGGTGTGGGACATGTCGGATCCGGCCGATCCGAAGTTCGTTTCGCAGATCTCGGTGCCGGGGCAGATTCTCGGTAATGACGCCCATGAGCAGGCTTATCTGCAGAATCCGCGTGCGGGGAATCGTACTTCGTGGATGGGGTCGCGAATTCCCATCTTCTTGCCGAAGCCTTTGGAACAAGGCGGCAAGATTGGCTTTGGCGCGATGGGCGGGCTGGGCTTGTACTCGTTCGATCTGTCGAATCCGGCTAAGCCGAAGGTACTCGGCAATGTGAATACGGCGCCGAGTTTCGCGGGCACCGAGTACGACAATGCCGATGTCAGTCAGTACGAGCGCACAGGCTTCGTACTGACGAGCGGTTATCCGATGAATCGCGATTGCTATGAGCCGTATAAGGATATCTTTGTCGTCGATGCGCGCGATCCTTCGCATCTGAAGGTAGCAGCGAAGTTGCCTCAGCCTACGCCGCCTGAGGGCGCGCCTTTCACCAGCTTCTGCCAGCGTGGGGGGAACTTTGGGCCGAAGCGTTCCAATGCTATTGGGCAACCTGGTGGGTCGCGGCAAGGGGTGATTCCTTACTCGTTCTATAACGCCGGTGTGCAGATCTTCGATGTGCGGAATCCGGAGAAGCCGACTATTGCTGGGTATTTTGTGCCTGCTCTGGCGGATGAAAGTGAGTTGCCGAGTTATACGCTTGGGAAGGGTGTGCTGGCGATTTATACCGAGTACGACCGCAATATCATCTGGGCCTTTACTGAGAATGGCGCGTATGCGTTGTCGACGCCGTTGTTGGGCAAGCCGGTGATTGGCGCACCGGCTAAGCCTTGGCCGCCGCGGTGAGCGGTTTGGGTTTTTGTTGTTCCATGCTGTTGGATTGAGCGCTTTGCTTTTTGCCCTGCCGGCGGTTTCGTTCGGTGGGGCTTTTTGTTTTTTGTTCTTTTGTTCTTTTTGTCTGGAGTGTGATTGTGAAATGGATTCGGGTCTTTTGGGTTCTTGTGGGTGTGGCTGGAGGGACTCTTGGTGCTGGTGCCTTTGGTGCTACGGCTGCGGCTACGGCCGGAGATGCTGCGAATGCCGCTCACTCGAGCTCGGCCAGCGAGCAGACTTGCCGCGCTTGTCATTCCATCGATACCACTAAAGTCGGGCCGCCCTTTCGGGCTATCTCCGAACGCTATCGCGGTGATCCTGATGCGGTTGCGAAGCTTGTGAAAAGTATGCTTGAGGGGAGCTCGGGGAAGTGGAATACCGGGGCGAGTATGCCGGCTAATGCGATTTCTCATGCTGATGCTGAGAGGTTTGCTCGGTGGGTTCTTGGGGTTAAGTAGTGGGGGGGTGCCGGTTGGCTGGGGTTTGGTGTGCTCTTTGGGTGTTGGCCTTTCCTTGTGTTCTTTGTGGTCTATTAGTGATCCCCCTGTGCGGGGGGCACCTACTTTTCTTTGCCTGCCGCAAAGAAAAGTAGGCAAAAGAAAGCGGCTCACACCGCTAACCATTAAGCGGGTCCCCCGCGCAGTTGCGGTAGTGGTGCATCTGGAATCCGTGCTCTCGCACATTCCGCGCTCGTGACAAAGGCGTCATTCTTCCGGCGGCGCTTCGCGCGCCGCGGCGGTCGTTCAAGCACGGCCGCTGCTAAGCGGGTCTCCCGCACAGTTGCGGTAGTGGCTCATCTGGAATCCGTGCTCTAGCACATTCCGAGCTCGTGACTAAGGCGTCATTCTTCCGGCGGCGCTGCGCGCGCCGTCGCGGTCGTCCGTAAGTCACTCGCTTTTTTGCGGTCTCCAGCGCACTTCTGGCATCGTGCTCGGCCGCCCTACATCGCTTCCTACCCCAGAAAGTGGAGCATCTGGATTCCTCGCCCTCGCACAGTCATTGTCTGCGACACACGCCCTTGGCTCTCTCCTTCCGTCTCGCGCTCGTCGGCGTTCTCGGCGTCGAGCCAATCGTCGGTGGTGCTGGATTCAGCATCGCCTCGCTCGTGCGTCCGTCTAATGATTATTTTTATCTGCTTCGAACATTTGGCGGCAGGTGGGCTTGGGTTTCGATTGCGGGGTGGAATAAAACGGCGGGAGGATGTGTTTAACCACCTGTAGCCCATCCTGCGGCGCTGAGCGGTCGATGAACAACGTGCTGGTGTACGTCGGGATGGATTCTGTGCCCAGATAGTGCTAAATCGATGCCGGTCATGACATGTGGAACATCTTGATCATTGAAGACGACCCGTGTGTCGCGCAGAAAATCGCCCGCACGCTCAACGCGGGCGGCATCTCCGTCGACGTGACAGACAGCGGCCGCAAAGGCATCAGGCGCTTGATGAGCACGGATTACGACGCCGTGATCCTTAGCCGGACACCGCCGGATCTCGACGGGCAGAGCGTTCTGGCGACGCTGCGCGGCATTGGCGCGCAATCGCCGATTCTGATGGTGAGTCCCGTGGCCGATGTGCATGAACGCATCGAAGGCCTGCGTGCCGGCGCGGATGACTATATGTCCATGCCGTTCTCGTTCGACGAAATGCTCGCCCGCATCGAAGTGCTGCTACGAACACGGCCGTCGCTCAAGAAAGAAGCGCAACCGATGTTGCGCGTCGACTCATTGCGGCTCGACCTCGTGAAGCGAACGCTCATGTTCCGGCAGGACAAACTCTGTCTGCAACCGACCGAGTTCCGCCTACTCGAATTCATGATGCGGCACGCGGGCCAGGTACTGACACGCAGCATGATCTTCGAAGCCGTATGGGACCGCCATTTCGATCCCGACACGAACCTGATCGACGTCCATGTCGCCCGCCTGCGCAAAAAGGTCGGCGAGCTCGGCGCGCAACAGATGATCCGGACAGTGCGCGGCTCCGGTTATCGATTCGGCTAGCAACGTCAGCGAGGGACACCAGAACAAACGGCAACAGGCAACAGTTGAATGAACGAAGCGTGACGGAGCGCAAGAATTCACGGAGTACTTTCGAATGTATCGCCACATTGGTCTTCGTATTACTCCTTGAACACCCAATGGATGATGGCATCACTATTCTTCGAGACGTTCGAACCCGGTCTACCGGAAGTTTTTTCGGTGCGGGAGTAAGAACATCACTCAAGAGGAAGAGAGCATGTTTACACACAAGATCTCAGCTCACGGCGCGCCCTTCATGGCCGAAAAGCGTCTGGAGTCCAACGATTGTGCGAGTGGTTACACGGCGGCAAAGAGTTGGGCGAAGGACGTCCCCTTCGACACCAAACGCGTCGAGTTGCAATCTTGCTACGGCGCCACGGGGGGACCGTTCTCGAACGCTCAAATGTTATCCAACAGAACGGGGCTACCGGTAATAGGCTACGCCGGAAAGGTCAGCAACATGAAGGGCGAACCGGAGTGGTTCAAACCCCAGTCTTCCGGAGTCGCGGCTTTTACAGGCAAGGTAAACGACGCGATCGGTTCGGCCAAAACATGGGGAAGAACAAGTCCGTAAGAGAGTCCCGCCAGGGTGAAATGCAAAAGCGGCGAAGAACCAACCCCAAAGCCACGGCGCAAGACCGACCCCGGCGGCGCGCGAAGCGCCGCCGGAAGAATGACACCTTGCCACGAGCACGGAATGCGCGAGAACACAGATTCCAGATGCACCACCACCGCAACTGCGCGGGAGACCCGCTTAGCAGCGGCCGTGCTTGAACGACCGCGACGGCGCGCGCAGCGCCGCCGGAAGAATGACGCCTTGCCACGAGCGCGGAATGTGCGAGAGCACGGATTCCAGATGCACCACTACCGCAATTGTGCGGGGGACCCGCTTAATGGTTAGCGGTGTGAGCCGCTTTCTTTTGCCTACTTTTCTTTGCGGCAGGCAAAGAAAAGTAGGTGCTCCCCCGCACAGGGGGATCACTAATAGACCACAACCAAATCAAGGAAAGGCCAAAAAACCCAAAAAACCCAAAAAACCCAAAAAACCCAAAAAACCCAAAAAACCCAAACCCTACCTCAAGCCACCTCAACCCCGGCAGCCCGCCCACCCCTCTTCCGATACCAAACAAAATAAACAACAAGCAACCCAACAACAAACGGCACCCCAATCACAAGCGTCAACCGAAACTCCTTCGTAAACCACGTAGTAACAAGCGCCCCAAGCATAAGCCCAGCCCCGAGAAGCGAAGTAAAAGGAAACCCCCACATCCTGAACGCCAGCGCCGCCCGCGCATGTTCGCGCCGAAAGAACAGATGAGTAACAAAAATCATGAACCAGGTAAACATCGCCCCGAACATGGAGACGGACATCATCAAAACAAACGAAGCATCGGGATAAACGACATTCAGCACAGCAGCCAAAGCGATCCCAACAGTAGAAAGCCACAACGCCGCCACAGGCACACCCTTAGAACTCAGCACCCCCAACCGCCCAGGCGCATACCCTGCCCGCGAAAGACTGAACATCATCCGCGTAGTGATATAGAGCTGACTATTCATCGCCGACAAAGCGGCAATAAGAATCACAAAATTAATAACTCCAGCGGCTCCCGGCACATGCGTAGCCGCCATCACCCGCACGAAGGGACTCTCATCGGTCCCAGCCGCATTCCAGGGCACGATAGCCAGCATCAAAGCCAGCGTCAGCAGATAGAAAAACACCAACCGGAACATCGTCGCGCGAAACGCCTGCGTAATAGCCTTCTGCGGATTTCGAGCCTCCCCCGCCGCAACAGCAATCATCTCGATGCTCAGATAACTAAAGATCGAAACGATCACCGCAACCCACATCCCCCACACGCCCTTCGGAAAGAACCCGCCATGCGACGTGTAATTCGAAAACCCGATAGAAGACTGAGCCGGCGCCCCAAACACCACATAAGCGCCAAGCAGAATAAAGCCGACAATCGCCACGATCTTCAGCATCGAGAAAACATACTCGACCGCGCCGAAGACCTTCACGCTCACCGAGTTGATCCCAATCAGCGCAGCGGAAAAACCGACAATCCAATACCACCCAGGCACAGCAGGAAACCAGTACTTCATATACACGGCAATCGCCGTCACCTCGGTGCCGACCGCAAAAACAATCGACGACCAGTACGCATATCGCACCAGAAACCCGGCCCACGGCGCGATATAGTGCTCCGCATAAGCCCCGAACGACCCCGAAGTAGGATGCGCGACGGTCATCTCCGCCAGACACCCCATCAATAGCAGCGCGATCAGCGCACCGATCGCATAACTCACCAGCACGCTCGGTCCGGCAAACCCGATCGCAAATCCGCTGCCGAGAAACAGACCCGTACCGATCGCACCACCAATCGCAATCATCGACAATTGCCCGGTCGACAGTCCGCGGTGCAATCCCTTTTCGCGTTCGACAATCGTGTCGAAGCCTCGCTGCTCTTGCGTCATCTTTATGTCTCCTCCTGGATGCGGTTGCGTGCGTCGCACGCAACCGCCGGTGCCGCGCTGTCGTCTTACTCGCTTGCTCTATTACGCTCTTGTCCGACTCTTTATGGCTCGCATCGCGGCGCTTGCCTGCTCATTGCACAACCGCGCTCAGGTCACCGACTTGCGCGCCTTGAACTCGTCGGTATTCCACGCATCGGTGGAGATGATGTCCTTGAGTTGCGCGATCGTGTCCCAGATGTCCACGTAGCGCACGTACAGCGGCGCAAAACCGAAGCGCAAAATATCCGGCGCACGGAAGTCGCCGATCACATTGCGTGCAATCAGCGCCTGCATGATCGCGTACCCTTCGGCATGTCCGAGCGACACCTGGCTGCCGCGCTGCTCCGCATCGCGCGGCGACGCCAGCGTACAACCCAGTCCCTTCAATTCCTGATCGCTCAACTCGATAAACAGATTGCCGAGCGCCACGCTCTTCTCGCGCAACACGTCGAGATCGACGCCGTCGAACGCTTCGAGCGCGCTCTCCAGCGCAATCACGCCGAGCTGCGGCGCGGTCCCCGTCAGCATGCGGTCAATGCCCGGATGCGGCGCGTAGTCGTGCGTGAATTCAAACGGCTTCGAATGACCGTGCCAGCCGGTCAGCGGCTGACGCATCGCTTCGATATGGCGCGACGCGACGAACACGAATGCCGGTGCGCCCGGACCGCCGTTCAGATACTTGTAGCCGCAACCCACCGCGAAATCGACGTCGCAACGGTTCAGACCGACCGGCATCGCGCCCGCCGAGTGGCACAGATCCCACACGATCAGCGCGCCGGCCTCGTGCGCCTGACGCGTCACCGCCTCCATGTCGTAGCGTTTGCCGGTCTTGTAGTTGACCTGCGTGAGCGAGACGATCGCCACGCTGTCATCGATCGCCGCGACGATCTCGTCGGGATCGACGCAGCGCAATTCGCAACCGGTCATCTCCGCGACGCTCGACGCGATATACACGTCGGTCGGAAAATTAGTGCGCTCGGCCAGAATCACGTTGCGGCCGGGCCGCATGCGCGTGGCCGCTACCAGCACCTTGAACAGATTCACCGAGGTCGAATCGGCAACGATCACTTCGTGCTGCCCCGCGCCGATCAGCTTCGCGATCTTGTTGCCGGTGCGCTGCGGCGCCGGATACCAGTCGGCGTCGTTCCACGAACGGATCAGGCCGTGCGCCCATTCCTGTTTCAACGCCTGCTCGATCCGTGCGGGCACATTGGAGGGCATCGCGCCGAGCGAATTGCCGTCGAGGTAAATCGTGTCGGCGGGCAGATCGAAGCGCGCGCGACAGTGGGCCAAGGTATCGGCCGCATCGAGCGCGGCGCAGTGTTCCCGGGTGATCATCTGGCTTGTTTCCTGTGATTTCTTATTGCAATGACTGGACTGACGCAACGCAATGGAGCTGCGTTGCCGGAGTCGGTTTAAACGGTGTGCGCGACGTCCACCGGCAAATCGAAGAAACGCCGCGCATTGGCGCCGAGAATCTTCGCTTTGGCCGTGTCGCTCAATTGCGGGTGATGCGCGACGAGATCGCCGATCTTCTGCTCGCCGAGCGGAAACGGATAGTCGGAACCGAGCAGCACGTGATCCTCGCCCATCGTGTCGACCAGCAGACGCAACGCGCCCTGGTCGAACACCGCACTGTCCACGTGAAAGCGATCGAGATACGACACCGGCGGATTCGGGCAATCCTCGCGCACGATATCGCGCTGCTCCCACGCGTTCTGCACGCGGCCGAGCAGGAACGCGAAGCTGCCGCCGCCGTGCGCGAAGCACAGCTTGAGCGACTTCGGAATCCGCTCGAATGCCCCCGACAAAATCAGCGACACCATGCTCAATTGCGTTTCCGCCGGCATCGCCACGAGCCACGGCAACATCCACTTTTTCATGCGACCGTCGGTCATCATGTCCCACGGATGCACCAGCACCGGAATGCCGTCGTTCGCGCAATGCGTGAGGAAGGTGACGAGATGTTCGTCGTCGAGATCGCGCGGGCCGAGGTGATTGCCGATCTGCACGCCGCGGTGGCCGGCGCGATGCGCGCGCGTCGCCTCGCGGCACGCCAGATCGATATCCTGCAAGGGCACTTGCGCGAGCGCCATCAAACGTTGCGGTGCGTACGCGCAGAGTTCGAGCGCCTGGTCGTTCATGCGCGCGGCCCACGCGTGCGCGGCGCCAGCGTCGTAGCGATAGCCGAACATCACGGGCGTCGCGCACATCAGTTGAATATCCACGCCGAGCGCGTCCATCTCCGCAATGCGCAGCGCCGGGTCCCACAGCGCCCGATACACCGGGCGAAAGCTCTTGTCGCCGGTCATGATCATGCCGCGCTCACCGTCCGCGTCGATCTTCAGCCACGGCGCGTGGTCCGCGTCGAGGCGCGCGGCCTCCTCCCGCGTGATCGGCGGAAAGAAGTGGGAATGCATGTCGATTCGAAGTGTCATCGTGATTCTGTCGGGTATCGTTTGAGTCAGACGGCCTTGCCGGGATGCACATGGCCGCAATGCGCGCAGCGGCGTTTCTCTTCCGACGCATAGAACGCATTGAACAGCGGCGGCAGATCGTTGACGATGCTCTTGAGCTGCACCTCGACGCGATAGACGAGCTGCCCGCAGTCGTCGCAATACCATTCGAAGCCGTCCACCACGCCCTGCGGGCGCTGCCGTTCGATCACGAGGCAGACGCTGCCCGCCTCCGGCCGCTGCGGCGAATGACGCACATGCGGCGGCAGCAGAAACACGTCCCCTTCGTTCAGATCGACGCGTTCGCGCTTGCCGTCGATCCACAGATACAGGTACGCATTGCCGCGCATCTGATAGAAGAATTCCTCGAGCGGATCGTCGTGATAATCGGTGCGGTGATTCGGTCCACCCACCACGGTGACGATGAAATCGCTGTCCTGCCACACCTGCTGGTTGCCGACCGGCGGCTTCAGCAAATGCGCGTGATCGTCGATCCAGCGCGGGAAATTGAACGGTTTGCCGTACGTGAGCATGGCTGTCTCTTGGTTTGGTTTTATCGCGCGTGTCTAGCGTTTCGGTGCGTACGCCACCGCCTTCATCTCGATCAGCAGATGCGGATGAGGCAATTGATGCACGGCGACCGTGGTGCGGGTCGGGCCGGTTTCGTCGAAGTACTCGCCATACACGGCGTTGTAGCCACCGAAGTCGTTCATGTTGACGAGAAACGACGAGATCTCGACGAGGTTCGACAGATCCGCACCTTCGCTCTGAAGAATATCGCGAATGTTCTCGATCACCACGCGCGTTTGCTCGCGAATGTCGAGTTGCACGGTGCCGAGCTCGTCGGCGCTGGCGCCCGCAATCGTATTGTCCGGCCGGCGCGAGCTGGTGCCGGAGACGAACAGGAAGTCGCCGGCCCGCGTCACATGCGGGAAACGGCCACGCGGTTTCGCTTTGCCGGGCACCACGCGCCCTTGAATGGTCGGTTCGGTCATTGGGAGAGTCGATAGGTAGTGAATTCGGTACTGCCGAGGCCATTGACGACGCAATGCACATGCGCGTCGACCGGCAACGGATGAGCGGCAGTCGCAGCGCCCGCCATGATCAGCGAACCCGCGGGCAGCACGAGCCCGCTTTGCGAAATCAGACGCGAGGCCTGCACGACCGAGCGCAACGGATCGCCGAGAATCGCGGCGGTGGAGCCGGCCTGCACGACACGGCCGTCGACGCGCATCGTCACGCCCGCATTGCGCAAACCGTCGAAGCTGCGGGTCCACGGGCCGATCACCAGGCCTGCGGACGAACAGTTGTCCGCCACCACGTCTTCGAGCGAAAACTTGAAGTCGCGGTAGCGCGAGTCGATGATCTCCATGGCCGGGGCCACGGCTTCGAGGTAACGCGAGGCTTCGAGCAGGGTCAGCGGTCGATCGATTTCGCGGCTCGTCAAAAAGCAGACTTCAGGCTCGACACGCGGATGAATGAAGCGGTCGAGCGCCACGCGGCCGCCGTCTTCGTCGAGCATGGCGTCGGTGAGCCAGCCCCAGATCAGGCTATCCACGCCCATCTGGATCATTTTCGCGCGGCTCGTAAAGCCGAGCTTCACGCCGACCATGCTTTCGCCGCGATGAATGCGCCGTTCAATCGAGGCGCGTTGAATGCCGTACGCCTCGTCGAGCGAAAACGGTGTGGCCGTGGTGAGTTGCGCGATCGGGTCCGCGTGGCGCGCGGCGTTGTCGATGCGCTCGGCCATCGCGTCCAGCGAGATCATGCGGCCTCCTTCGCCAGCTCGCGCGCCTTGAGCATATCGAGCGCGACGTCGACGATCATGTCCTCCTGGCCGCCGACCATGCGGCGCTTGCCGAGTTCGACCATGATCTCGAAAGCGGACAGGCCGTATTTCGCCGCCGCCGCTTCCGTGTGACGCAGAAAGCTCGAATACACGCCGGCATATCCGAGCGCGAGCGTTTCCCGGTCCACACGTACCGGCCGTTCCTGCAGCGGACGCACGATATCTTCCGCGGCGTCGATCAGCTTTTTCACGTCGCAGCCGTGATTCAGCTTCATGCGATCCACCGCCGCGATAAACACTTCGAGCGGCGCATTGCCCGCGCCCGCGCCCATGCCGGTGAGCGACGCATCGATGCGGTCGCAACCATGTTCGAGCGCGACGATCGAATTCGCCACGCCCAGCGACAGATTGTGATGCGCGTGCATGCCGGTTTGCGTCGCCGGATCGAGCACGGCCTTGAACGCGTCGAAACGCTCGCCGACGTCGCGCATATTCAGCGCGCCGCCCGAATCGACCACATATACGCACTGCGCGCCGTAGCTTTCCATCAGCTTCGCCTGCTTCGCCAGCGCATCCGGCAAGGTCATGTGCGACATCATCAGAAAGCCGACCGTGTCCATGCCGAGCGAACGCGCGTACTCGATATGCTGCTTCGAAATATCGGCTTCGGTACAGTGCGTGGCGATCCGCACGATGCGCGCGCCGGCGTCATAAGCCGCGCGCAGATCGTGGACGGTGCCGATACCGGGCAGCAGCAGCGTGGCCACTTTTGCGCGCTTCACGGTCGCCGCGACGGCTTCGATCCATTCGAGATCGGTATGCGCGCCGAAACCGTAGTTGAAGCTGGAACCCGACAAGCCGTCGCCATGCGCGACCTCGATACTGTCGACGCCCGCGTCATCCAGCGCCTGCGCGATCGCGACCGCGTGGTCGATCGAGTACTGATGGCGGATCGCGTGCATGCCGTCGCGCAGCGTCACATCCGAAACGTAAATCTTGTTGCTATCGGTCATTGCGTTTGTCCTCGTGTCTTCGCCGTCACGTCACGCCGCCACGCGGCTGGCCGCGATCTGCTCGGCCGCGGCCAGCGCCGCCGAGGTCATGATGTCCAGATTCCCCGCATACGAAGGCAGGTAATGCGCGGCGCCCTCCACTTCGAGGAACACGCTCACTTTCAGGCCCGCGCGGCGCTCGTTCGCATGCAGTGCCAGCGGATTCGCCGCGGTATAGCGGTCGAACTGCACGGCCTGCTTCAGCCGGTAGCCGGGTACGTAGCTCGCCACCGCGGCGACCATCGCGTGAATCGAACTTTCTATTTCGTCGGTGTCGGCGTCTTCTTCGGTCAGGCAGTAGACGGTGTCGCGCATCATCAGCGGCGGCTCGGCCGGATTCATCACGATGATCGCCTTGCCGCGCGTCGCGCCGCCGACCGTTTCGATCGCTTTCGAGGTGGTCTCGGTGAACTCGTCGATATTGGCGCGCGTTCCCGGCCCGGCCGAACGGCTCGCAATCGATGCGACGATTTCCGCATAGCGCACCGGCGCGACGCGCGACACCGCATGCACGATAGGAATCGTCGCCTGGCCGCCGCACGTGACCATGTTCAGGTTCGGTGCGTCGAGATGCGCGAACAGATTGACCACCGGCACCACGAACGGCCCGATCGCGGCCGGCGTCAGATCGATCACGGTCACGCCGTGCTCGCGCAGTACGGCTGCGTGGCGATGATGCGCGCCGGCCGAGGTGGCGTCGAACGCGATGCGGATATCGCTGAAATTACGCATGGCGACGAGGCCGTCGATTCCGTTCGCGGTGGTCGGCACACCGAGCCGTTCGGCGCGCGCGAGGCCGTCCGAAGCCGGATCGATACCGACCATCGCGCCCATTTTCAGGTGCTTCGCGTTTCGCAGCACCTTGATCATCAGATCGGTGCCGATGTTGCCGGAGCCGATAATGGCGACGGCCTGCTTGTCCTGCTGAAGTTGATCGTGCATGGCGTTCCCGTTCACGACGTGGAGTCAGGGTGATGGGCAAAGCTCGCGCTAACGGAGCCGAGCCCTTCGATATGGGCGGTGAAAACGTCGCCGGCATTCACTGCCACCATGGGCCCAAGCGCGCCGGTCAGCACGATGTCGCCGGCCCGCAGCGGCGCGCCGACGCGCGTCATCGTATTGGCGAGCCACACGGCCGCGTAGAGCGGATTGCCGAGGCAGGCCGCGCCGACGCCGACGCTCACCTGATCGCCGCGCCGCTCCATCACCATGCCGCACTGGATCGCGTCGAACGCGTCGAGTTTGACCGGGCGGTTGCCGAGCACGAACAGACCGCTGGAGGCGTTGTCGGCCACCGTATCGGTCAGACGGATATCCCAGTTGGCAATCCGGCTGCCGACAATTTCGATCGCGGGCAACGCGTAAGCCGTCGCGCCGATCAGATCGGCGATCGTGTGGCGTTCGTGCGGCAGATCGCGAGCGAGCACCAGCGCGATTTCCGCTTCCACTTTCGGCTGCTGCGTGCGCGACAGCGCGATCTCCTCACCGTCGGCAATCGACATATCGTCGAACAGCATGCCGAAGTCCGGTTGATCGACGCCGAGTTGCGCCTGCACGGCTTTCGACGTCAGGCCGATTTTGCGACCCACCAGCCGATCGCCGTTCGCGAGCTTGCGCTCGGTGTTCAGACGCTGCACCGCGTACGCGGCGTCGAGCGCGTCGCCGCCGAGCGCGGCAATAGCTGCGCGCTGCGGTGCGATGGGGGCGCCGTTCTGCTGCGCTTGCCACAGCGCATCGGCAAGCAGTCGTGCGGCGTTCAGGTCGATGGCGCTCATGCGATCCTCACGCAAACGTTGGTCAGTTCCGAATAGAAATCGAGCGAATGACGGCCCCCTTCGCGGCCGATGCCCGACAGCTTCGTGCCGCCGAACGGTGTGCGCAGATCGCGCACGAACCACGCGTTGACCCACACGATGCCGGTTTCGATCTGCCGCGCGACGCGGTGGCCGCGCGCCAGGTGCGTCGTCCAGATACTGGCGGCGAGACCGTACGCGCTATCGTTCACGCGGCCGATCACCTCGTCTTCGCTATCGAACGGCGCAATGTGGCACACCGGTCCGAAGATTTCTTCTTTCACGCAGCGGGCGTTATCGGCGAGGCCGGTCCAGATGGTCGGCATCACGAATGCGCCCTGATCGCGCGCGTCGCCGAATTGCGGCACCGTGCCGCCCGTCACGACCGTGGCGCCCTCTTCGACCGCCAGCCGGAAATACGACAGCACTTTCTCGCGATGCCCGCGCGAAATCAGCGGGCCCATGGTTGTCACTGGATCGTCCGGTGCACCGATTCGCAGCGCTTCGGTCTTTTCCTTCAGCGCCGCGACGAAGCGCTCGAAAATCGGCCGCTCGACGTACACGCGCTCGCTGCACAGACACACCTGGCCCGCATTCGTGAAGCTCGACTTCAGCACGCCCGCCACGGCTTCATCGAAGTCCGCATCGGCGAACACCACGGCCGCGTTTTTACCGCCGAGTTCGAACGAGATTTCCTTCACGCCGTCGGCAACCGTTTTCATGATCGTGCTGCCGGTGCGCGATTCGCCGGTGAACGTGATCGCGCTGATCTCCGGATGACGCGTCAGGAATTCCCCCGCCGCATTCGGCCCATGACCGTGAATCAGATTGAACACGCCAGGCGGCAGACCAATGTCGTGCATCACTTCGGCCAGCAACGTGGCCGAAGTCGGCGTTTCCTCCGAAGGCTTGGCGACGACGCAATTACCCATGGCGAGCGCCGGCGCGACTTTCCACGTGAACAGCAGCAACGGCAGATTCCACGGCGAAATAATGCCGACCACGCCGAGCGGTTTGCGCGTCACGTAGTTGATCAGTTCGCTGCCGTCGGCGGCGTGGGTTTCGAAGAACTCGCTATGGGCGGTGCGGATCAGATCGGCAAACGTGCGGAAGTTCGCGATGCCGCGCGCGATATCGAGCTTGCGAGCCTGTTCGAGCGGACGGCCGGTGTCGGCGACTTCGGCGGCGACGAAGTCGTCGAAACGCGCCTGGATACCGTCGGCAATCTTGTGTAGCCAGTCGGCGCGCTGCGCCGGCGTGGTGTTGCGCCAGCCGGCGCGTTGCGCGGCGACGGCGGCACGCACGGCGGCGTCGACCGTGGCGGCGTCGGCCTCGCAGACCTGCGCGAGTTCGCGGCCGTCGACCGGACTGATGTTAGGAAAAGTGCTTGCGGTGGCGACGAATTCGCCATTCACGTAATGGCGAAGTAACGCACCTGAAGATTGAGCGCGCTGCGCGGCGGCCGGGGTGAAGGTCACAACGTCTCCTGCTCGATTGAAGTATTGGCAGGAGTCTAAGGTCGAGGCCTCGCGCGGCGGTAATCAAAGATTGGGTGGTGGGTATGCTAAAGGGGAATACCAGAAACAGGCCGTTCAGGCCGGCTCAAACCGCCGCATCGGCCACGGGCGCGGCCACGCTGACGGCCTCGCGCAGGCATTCCACGAAGGCCTGACAGGCGGCGCTCTGCTCCTTGTGCGAGCGCACCGAGAAGCCGACCGTGCCGAATGCGCCGCTCTCCGGCAGATCGAGAATCCGCAGCAAACCGGCGTCTTCGAACTGCTGCGCCGCAACGCGCGGCATCAGCGCGATACGCGGCGTGTCGAGCAGCAGACCGATGTTCGTCAACAGCGACAGCGACTCGACGATATCGGTCGGCAACGGCAAGCCGGCCGCGCGAAACAGATGTTCCGCCGACAGCCGCGCGGGCGAATCGGGCGTGGGCAGAATCCACGGCGAGCCGACCAGCGCCGCCAGATGCGTGACGCCCGCCGGCGCCGGGCCATAGCCCTTGCCGACCACCACGCACAGGGATTCGTCGAACAGCGCCTCGTGCGTCAGCGGAAACGCGCTGGCAATCGGCAATTCACGCTCGGGCAGGCGGCCGACCACGATATCGAGGTCGCCGGTGGCCAATGCCGGGAACAGATGCGCGGTAGTGCCTTCGCGCACTGTTATCAGCACGTTCGGCGTGCGCGCCTTCAGCATTGCGATGGCGGTGGGCAAGAGCCGCGCCGACGCCGAAATCAGTGTGCCGACGATCACATGACCACTGGTGCCGAGGCGAAAATCGTTCAGCTCGTCGGTCATATAGCGCAGTTCTGCCATCAGCGATTTGACGCGCCGCCCGAGCAGCAGGCCGAGATCGGTGGGCACCACGCCGCGATTCGAGCGCGCGAACAACGCGCCGTCGAAACAGGACTCGAGTTCGTGAATGACCTTGGTGACGGCTGGTTGCGTCAGGCGCATTTCATTGGCCGCACGCACGACGGAACGCGTTTCCAGCACACGTTCGAAGATCATGAGCTGATTGAGCTTCAGCTTGCGGATCAGGGAAATCTCGCTGAGCGGATTGGATTGCATGGCGAAGGAGCGCGGAAATCGACGATCCGCGATGGTAACAGCACAAAACCACGCGGCCGATCCGGGGCAGCCCCTGGTTCGACAACGCTGGGCACATCTATTGCTCTATTCCGCTCGCCGGCACACACCCCGTCAAAGCACGTCGTGCCCACAACGCGTGGCCGTTTTCGAGTTCAATCCAGCAATCCATCGGTGGGAGGCCCCATGCTTCGATACGCTGTCATCTTCTTCATCATCGCCATCATCGCCGCAGTGTTCGGTTTCGGCGGCATTGCCGCCGGCGCCACGGAAATTGCCAAGGTGCTGTTCTTCATCTTCGTGGTGATCTTCCTCGTCACCTTGCTGATGGGCGTGATGCGGCGCTGAGCGCCCTTAGCCCATCGGCGTCCGACTCTTCAGGTCGGATGACCCCGCCCCGGTGCGCGCGTCAGCGCTCGTTGCGGCTTCATTGCAATAATTGCCACACGGTATTGCAATAGTTGCTGCGCGCACCGGGGCTTATTCTTTTCAGCGCATCGTTCAAGCGGCGCGCGCGACCGGCGCCGGCACACTCAATCGATGCGACCAGTTAGCCAGCGTACGCGTCGCCACCGGCGGCTTGCTCAGGATCGCGCTGTCGTACTGCTTGCCGTCGAAGCGCACGAAATCGACGATCCGAAACCCCTGCCCACGATAGAACGCGATCAGATGCGCGGCCGGCTGCGGCGTATCGAGCGCGAGCTCCGCATAACCGCGCGTCGCGGCCCAATGATCGGCGAACGCAATCAGCAAGGTGCCGATACCGCGCGCCTGCCACGCGGGTTCCACGGCGAACTGCCGCAAGCTGGCGATATCGTCGCGCCGGTAGAGCTCGCAGGAAGATTCACGCTCCGGCGCATAGAGCGTCATCGTGCCGACGAGGCGGCCCTCGCACACCGCGACGTAGCAGTCGCCGCGCGTGGCGCGCGAGCGGGTGGTGTCGACCGTCTGGTTTACACAGGTGCAATTGAGACCGGCCTGGCCTAGCGGTGCAAAGGCGCGATGCAGCAACGCCGTCAACGCGACAAATGAATCGCGCGCCGGATCGAAGCGGCGCAATTCGACACGGCCGACGCCGTGATACACGTAGTCGATACGAACGGATTGCTGCTGCGTTGCACGTCGCTTCACGGTGAGCACCTCAGGCTTGTCAGGATGCTCGAAGTGTAGATTTGGGGTAGCAGCGTCTCAAGAAAAAATGTCGTAAAAACTCACTGAGGACCGAGATGCAACTCCTCGCATAGAAACGTGTGCAAGGTTTGAACCGCGGCCGCATGCTTGCCCGGCACTTGCCGCATGAAGAGCCCAAAGTCCGCCGTGGGCGCATCGGGCAAACCGTCGGCCTGACCGAGCACGCGCATCGACTCCGGCCGGATATTGCCGTCGAGCAGCACCGACACGCCCAGCCCCGCCTCCACCGCCGACTGCACCGCGGGCAAACTGGTGCTGGTGCAGACAATGCGCCACGCGATCCCCGCGCGCCGCAGCGCGGTCAGCACCAGTTGCTGCCACAGACATGTGCCACCAAACGCCACCACCGGCAACAGCGCGTCCGGCTCGCGACTGAAGCCGCGCGCACCGACCCAGAAGAGCGGCTGGGTCCACGTGAGCAGCGGCGTCGCATCGATCAGCGCGGGATCGCCGACCACCACGTCGAGACCGCCCTCGCCGAGCCGGTTCGACAACGCCTCGCTACTGTCGACGACAATCTCCAGCGCCACCTGCGGATACGCCGTCGAAAAGCGCCGCAACGCGCGCGGCAGACGTCCGACCGCGATGTCTTCAAGCATGCCGAGGCGCACGCTGCCGGAGACTTGCCCCGCACTCAACGCGCGCCGTGCATCGGCGCCCGCCCCGAGGATGGTATGCGCGTACGGCAACAACACATGCCCGGCCTCGGTGAGTTGCACGCCACGCGGCGAGCGGTCGAGCAAACGCTGCCCAAGCTCCTCCTCCAGCCGTTTCAACTGCATGCTGACGGCCGCCTGGGTGCGCGCGAGACGTGCGGCCGCCACGCCCACCGCGCCGGTTTCCGCCACGGTCACAAACGCGCGCAGCAGACTGCTGTCCAGATCTCGGGTCATCAGCTTTCCTGAAGTGGGCATAAGAAATATCAACTTATCTTAATACCCGCCACGCCGCTAAGATAGCGGCCACGAACCCGAACCAACGGCGATAAGCGACCTACGACGATGCAGGACACCACCCTCCAACCGGCGCTGAGCCCCGCGCAGCCCGCGCTAAAACCCGCCGGCTCCCCGTGGGCCGCCTTGCTGTGCATGCTGTCGATGGCGAGCGTGCAGTTCGGCGCCGCGCTCTCCGCGCCGACCATGGCCGCCTACGGATCGCTCAGCACGACGTGGCTGCGACTGAGCTGGGCCGCCCTGGTGTTGGCTTTGCTGGTGCGCCCGCGCCTGCTGAGCTACTCGCGCGCGCACTGGTTCGCGGCCGGCGCGCTCGGCGCGGCGATGGCCGGCATGACCTTGTGTTTCTTCTCGGCATTGCAGCGCATTCCCTTGGGACTGGCGGTCGCGATCGACTTTCTCGGACCGCTCGCCGTCGCCACCTTCGCGGTGCGCCGCCTGCGGGCGCTGCTGTGGCCATTGCTGGCAATTGCCGGCGTGGTGCTGCTGTCGCGCGATCGCGGCGGCTGGATCGGCGAGCCGCTCGGCGTGCTGCTCGCCTTCGGCGCGGCGCTCGGCTGGGGCAGCTACATCGTGCTGATGAAGAAGACCGGCGCGTTATTCGCGGGACTAGAAGGACTGTCGGTGTCGCTGCTTGCCGCGGCGCTGATCGCCACGCCGTTCGGCCTGGCGCAAAGCGGCGGCCACATCGCCGGCGCGCAGATCGCCGCCACGGCGGGGCTCGCGTTGCTGGTGCCGTTGCTGCCGTACGCACTGGAAATGGTGGCGCTGCGGCGCATGCCCGCCGCGTCATTCGGCATCCTGATGAGCGTCGAACCGGCGATCGGCGCGGTGGCCGGCTTCGTCGTGCTGCATCAGCCGATGGGAGTCTTGCAGATCGCGGGGACGCTGCTGGTCGTCACCGCGAGTGTCGGGGCGGTGGTGGCCACGGGTTGAAGGTGAAGGCCTGTGCCGTCGCGGTCACGATCGCGGCTACATTCCCTTTCACGCGATGTTTTCCGCTTCATAAAGCCGCCGGCCCGCGGCGTCTTTCGTGCCTAGCGTCGGCGCGAAGTCGATCGGCCAGTCGATGCCGATATCCGGATCGTTCCACACGATGCAGCGCTCGAGTTCGGGAAACCAGTACTCCGTGGTCTTCCACAGACACTCCGCCGCCTGCGACAGCACCACGAAACCGTGCGCGAAGCCCGGCGGCACCCACATCTGCCGATGATTCGCCGCGCTCAGATACGCGCCAGTCCATTTGCCGAAGTTCGGCGAATTGAGCCGCACGTCGACGGCGACGTCGAACACCTCACCGACCGTCACGCGCATCAGGCGGCCTTGCGGACGCTGCACCTGATAGTGCAGTCCGCGCAACACGCCACGCACCGCGCGCGAATGCCGGTCCTGCACGAACGTGAAGCCGGGCGCGACGTCGTCGGTAAACTCGTCGGTGCTGAAGCTCTCGAAGCAGAAACCGAACTCGTCGCAAAACACTTCGGGCTCGATGAGCTTCACCTCCGGCAATGCCGTCGCGATGACCTTGTTGCCCATTGCCGCTGTACTCGTAAAAAGCCTGCCCGGCGCGATGACGACCGCCGTTGCGGCCGCGCCAACCGGTCATGAGGCGCACCGCCGGCGCGCCTACCCTCGCTTGCGCGAGTTGAAAGAACGCTAGACCTCCGACGCCACCCGGCTACGCGCGCGATATTCGGTCGGCGACAATGCCATCCGTTTGCGGAATATTTTGGCGAGGCGATCGCCGTTGCCGGTGCCGCTGCGCCGCGCGATCTTGTCGACCGGCAATTCGGTTTCGGTCAGGAAATTGCAGGCAATCCGTAGCCGCACCTGCAACAGATAGTCCGACGGCGTGAGCTGCATTTCGTGCTTGAAGCGCCGCAGGAAATTGCGCTCGCTCATGGCGGCCACTTGCGCGGCATCCGCCACCGAGACCGGGCGATCGCAGTTCGCTTCCATCCAGCGCGCCGCCGCGCGGATCTTCTCGGCCACGCTGAGCGTGCCGCCTTCCGCGGGTAACGGCACCCACGTTGCGGCCATGCCGGGCATGACGCGGTCGGCGACGCTGCGCGCCAGTTCCGCGCCCAGGTCGCGCTTGATGAACATCAGCGCGCTGCGGGCGCAGTCGTTACGATCACTGGAGGCGCCGAAGGCGCTGTCGGCCGACGCGCCCGCAGGGAAGCGATTGAGTTGCGGCCCGGTGGATTCGGTCGGCCCGGCGGCGTCCAGCACAAGCCGTCCTTCGCCGATCGCTTCGATGGTCCGGGTACGCGTTTGCACCGAACGCAGCCAGCTGAGCAGCCGCTCGTCGTGCGCGGCCGTCTGCGCGCCCTGGCCACCGGCGATATACAGCACGTCGAAGCCGCTGCCGTAGCGCGTGTCGATACGGTCGGTCCAGATCCGCACGGACGACGAACTGGCGACGCTGCCGCCGTCCATGGACAGAAACTGCACCTCGTAGGGCGGCTCCTCGCCGGCTCGCGAACCCGCGAGTTCATTGGCGGTCTGGAACATTTCGATCACCGTGCCCGGCCCGAGCAGCCAGAAGCCGTTGAACAGCACCACGCCGATTCGCCGCGCCGCACTACGCACGTTCAATGTCGGCGTATGGAGCCAGGTGATCCTCGCGGTATCCAGGTGCATCTGCGGCATGATCTTTCCCCAAACTAGCCTACGTTGTGGACCCCGATGCCCCGTTAGCGCCCATATCAGCAAAATGCGTTATTAAGATTGAAACCGCCGATAACGCCGCTTAACGGATTAAGCGTGATGTTAGCGGAATGCTTCGCTATAGTAAATTTGAAAAACAAATCCGTATCGAGAAACGCAAGGTATGAAGAAAAACATTATCTGGCGTTTCATCCGGCAGACGGCCTGTCGCGGCGTGGTGGCGTGGCGAAATCCCGGTGCGATTTTGCCGTCTGCCTGCGCAGCCGCGTGCAGACTCGCATTTCAGCCGCTTGGCCGCCGGCTGTACGCAAGCCAGCGTGGGTTTGATTTACCGTCCGGGGTGATTCACGATGCGGCGAAAAGTGTTTCAAACCTGAACTCGACACTTCGCGAATAATGACAATCCAATCGCATTTTTATTCGCAAACCGGGAATTTATCTACGCTTCCATTGATACCGGCCCCGATATCATACGAATCCGTTCTTTAAGCATTTTTCAGTCCATTTCTTACCGACAGAAAATGTTTCGATATTGAAACATCCGGCGCCTTTACGTCTGACTTAAACGGCTTCCAATCCCCACGGCTCAAGAAAAAACCTCAGACGATTGAACCCTGCGGCGACGGGCAGGTCGTGCGGCGTTCTTAAACAAAGTTTCATGCCCCGATCGTGCACTTTAAGGATCGTCTAAGAATCGCGGGGCCATAATTTGGGCATCGTGATAGCCGCAAGGAGCAGAGCCATGACGCGCCCCATGAACATCGAAAGAGTCAACGAGTATGGACAGCAGGCGATCCGCATCGACATTGAAGGTCGCGCGGTGCTGCTCGACGTGTCCGATCTGGACGCCATGATCGAACATCTCGGCGCACTGCGCGCGATGATGCGCCCGGAAGTGCCGAAAGAGCCGTTGCGCACACATCAATATGTGGTCGAGGTCGATCCCTGCTGGCACACCGAGAAGCATCCGCTGCACGATGGCGCCGTGGTGTTCCTGCGTCATTCAGGACTCGGCTGGGCCGGCTTCGCGCTGCCGACCGACAGTCTCGCCAAGTTGCATCACGCGCTGACGCAACATCTGGAAGCCTCGCTCGAAGTACACGGCATGCTCAACTGAATATTGCGCTGCGCGCACAACAGCGTTTCAGAATGCGCGCGCAACGCGCCACCCATCCCACCTATACTGTGCCCAGCCGCGTGGCAGCGGCTACTTTCTTTCAAGTCTTTTTTCCGAAGCGCGGCTCCGTCCGCGCTCTTTTTTTGTCCGCGCTTTCCCATTACTTAGGTTTCCAGATGTTTTCACCCAGGCATGACGGTCCTGCGTAATCTGCATTGTTCATGAACATTTCATAAAATTAAAAAAGACTTAATCCACCTAGCTGTCCGGTTTTACTCGCCATCGCCGATGATGCATCCCATCGCCCTTCTCTACTGTTCCACTATGAACCAGCTACAAGCGATGCGTGTCTTCACACGAGTAGTCGATCTCGCCAGCTTCAATCTTGCGGCAAGACAGTTAGGCATGTCCGCGGCCGCGGTCACACGCAGCGTCGGCACGCTGGAGGCGCATCTGAACATGCGTCTTCTGAATCGCACCACGCGCAGTCTGTCGCTGACCGACGTGGGCCGCGAGTATCTCGACGGTTGCCGCGCGATCATCGAAAAGCTCGACGAGATGGAATCGACGCTGCTGGAAACCACCCGCGACCCGCAAGGCACGCTGCGCATCGCGACGCCCATGACGTTCGCCAGCGCGGGCCTCGGCGCACTGCTGGCCTCGTATCGCACGCTGCATCCACGGGTGGACTTCGACGTCACGACGTTCGACACGCACATCGACCTGGTGGAAGGCGGTTTCGACGTCTGCTTCTCCGACGACCGCCGGCTCACCAACTCCACGCTGGTGAGTCGATTGCTGACCAGCGTCGACGAAATCACGGTAGCGTCCCCCACGTATCTCGCGCGCAACGGCACGCCGCGCGATCCGGCCGCGTTGAACCGACATGGTCTGCTGACCGTGTCCGACGGTTCGTCGCGCACCTGGGAGTTCACCGACGCCGACGGCCTTTACCGCGTCAACACCGGCAGCGCGCTCACCGCGACGAGCAGCGCGATGGTGCGCGTAGCGGCGTTAAACCATATGGGTATCGCGCTGCTGCCGTTGCCGATCATTGCCGACGACCTCGCGCGCGGCGCGCTCGTGCCCGTGCTCGAACAGTTCGAGATCAACGGCGGACCTCGCCTGGTGTCGATTCTCTACTCCGGCCGCAACTATCTGTCGATGCGCGTGCGCAGCTTCATCGACTTCGCGGTCGGCCAGTATCGCGCGCCGGACCGTCAGGTCGCTTTGCGCGCGGTCGCCTGAACCGGGCTCGCGCATCATGCCCAAAATATTGACCATAGAAGATGACGAGCTGATCGCCCACGACATCGTGCGCACGCTCACCGCCAGCGGCTTTTCCGTCGAGGTGGCACGCACTGGCCGCGAAGGCATGGCGAAGGTCATGGCGGGCGACTACGACGTCGTGACGCTCGACCGCATGCTGCCCGATCTCGACGGCCTGACGATCGTCGCGACCATGCGCGGCGTCGGCATGGAAACGCCCGTGCTGGTGATGAGCGCCATGTCCGACGTCGATCAGCGCATTCAGGGTCTGCGTGCCGGCGGCGACGATTATCTGACCAAGCCCTTCTCGCCCGAAGAAATGTTCGCGCGCGTCGAAGTATTGTTGCGACGCCGCCCACGTCACGCGAAAGCCGAGACGCTGCTGCGCAGCGGCGCGCTGGAACTCGATCTGGTCCGCCGCAAAGTCATGCACCGGCAACGCGAACTCGACCTGCAACCCACTGAATTCCGCGTACTCGAATTCATGATGCGTCACACCGGCCAGGTGCTCACGCGAACGATGATTTTCGAAGCTGTGTGGGGCTGCCGTTTCGATCCCGGCACGAACCTGATCGACGTCCATGTAGGCCGCTTACGCAAGAAAGTGGACACGCCCGGCGAGCGTCCGTTGATCCGCACGATTCGCGGTTCGGGTTATCTGTTCGGCTGACGCATTCCAACCGTTGCGGTGAACGAACTTTAGCGCTGCCTGCAGCGCTAAAGTCGTTGCGGCACGCGTGCCGATGCGATGACGGACCACGCGCCGCTTCCTAAAACTAGTTTCATTTGATTAGTCCACGCCTGTTAGGCCCCGCTCTCCAGAATGCCGGTACCGGGTCGCGCCATCAGGGCGAGCCCCACTTGACACACGCCCGCGCAGATTCAATCGCGCCTCTGAACGGAGCAGCCTTCGATGTTAAAAATAGTCCGGTTGGCTTTAACCCGGCCCTACACGTTCATCGTGCTGGCGCTGCTGATCCTGTTGATCGGCCCGCTTGCCGCGTTGCGCACGCCGACGGATATCTTTCCCGACATCCGCATTCCCGTGATCAGCGTGGTGTGGAACTACGCCGGCCTGCAACCGGACGACATGTCCGGGCGGATCGTCAGCTACTACGAACGCACGCTCGGCACGACCGTCAACGACGTCGCGCATATCGAGTCGCAATCGTTTCGCGGCTACGGCATCGTTAAGATTTTCTTCCAGCCGACCGTGGATATCCGCACCGCCACCGCGCAGGTCACCTCCGTGTCGCAGACGGTGCTCAAGCAGATGCCGCCCGGCACCACGCCGCCGCAAATTCTCAACTACAACGCGTCCACGGTGCCGGTGCTGCAACTGGCGCTCACCAGCAATACGCTCGACGAACAGAAACTCGCCGACTACGCGACCAACTTCATTCGTCCGCAATTGCTCAGCGTGCCGGGCGTGGCGATTCCGACGCCGTACGGCGGCAAGACCCGTGAAGTACAGATCGACCTCGATCCGCAGGCCTTGCAGGCGAAAAAGCTCTCGGCGAACGACGTTGCCACGGCGCTCGCGCAGCAGAACCAGATCATTCCCGCCGGCACCGAAAAGATCGGCCGCTTCGAATACAACATCAAGCTGAACAACAGTCCGCTCGCGCTCGACGAGCTCAATGCGCTACCGATCAAGACCGTGGATGGCGCAACCATCTACATTCGCGATGTGGCGCACGTGCGCGACGGTTATCCGCCGCAAAGCAACGTGGTCCGCGTGGACGGGCATCGCGCGGTGCTGATGAGCATTCTGAAGAACGGCTCGGCGTCGACGCTCGACATTATCGCGGGCGTCAAGGCGCAACTGCCGCGTATCGAAGCAACCTTGCCGCCGAGCCTGAAGCTCGTCACGATGGGCGATCAGTCCACCTTCGTGAAAGGCGCGGTCAGCGGCGTGGCGCGCGAAGGCGTGATCGCCGCCGCGCTGACCTCGCTGATGATTCTGCTGTTCCTCGGTAGCTGGCGCTCCACGGTGATTATCGCGGCGTCGATTCCGCTCGCGGTGCTGGCCGCGATTGCCGGCCTTGCCGCGATGGGCGAAACACTCAACGTGATGACGCTCGGCGGCCTCGCGCTGGCGGTCGGGATTCTGGTCGACGACGCCACCGTCACGATCGAGAACATCAACTGGCATCTGGAACAAGGCAAGGACGTGAGGAGCGCGATTCTGGACGGCGCCGCGCAGATCGTCGCGCCTGCGTTCGTGTCGCTGCTGTGTATCTGTATCGTGTTCGTGCCGATGCTGCTGCTGAACGGCATTGCGCGTTTTCTATTCGTGCCGATGGCCGAAGCCGTGATCTTTGCGATGATCGCGTCGTTCATTCTGTCGCGTACGTTTGTGCCGATGATGGCGCAATACCTGTTGCGTCCGCATGCATCGGGCGGCCACGCGTCGGGCGAACTCGCCGCCGTGATGGACCCGCACGGCGGCCACTTCCACGCGCCGCCGTCGCGCAATCCGCTGGTGCGTTTCCAGCGCGGCTTCGAACATCGTTTCGAGCGCGTGCGTGGCGTGTACCGGATCGTGCTGGGTCTCGCGCTCACCCACCGCAAGCGCTTCGTGACGGGGTTTCTGATCGTGGTCGGCGCGTCGTTCCTGCTCGCGCCGTGGCTCGGCCGCAATTTCTTCCCCAATATCGACTCGGGCGAAATTGCGATCCATGTACGCGCACCGATCGGCACACGGATCGAAGACACGGCCGCGCAATTCGATCAGATCGAAAACGCGGTGCGCCGCGCGATTCCGCCGGATCAACTGCGCAGCATCGTCGACAACATCGGCTTGCCGAACAGCGGTATCAATCTGACCTATAACAACAGCGGCACGACCGGCCCGCAGGACGGCGACATTTTCGTTTCGCTGAACGAGGACCATCAGCCGACCGCGGACTACGTGCGCACCTTGCGCGAAACATTGCCGCGCCAGTTTCCGGGGACGACGTTCGCGTTCCTGCCGGCCGATATCGTGAGTCAGATTCTGAATTTCGGTGCGCCCGCACCGATCGATCTGCAGGTCGCCGGGCCGAACCAGGCGGCGAATCATCGCTACGCCAACGAAGTGATGCGCCAGATGCGGATGATTCCCGGCATCGCCGATACGCGGATCCAGCAAGCTTCCACCTATCCGCAATTCACCGTCTCGGTGGACCGCTCGCGCGCCGATCAGCTCGGCATTACCGAACAGGACGTCACCAACTCCGTGGTGGCGAGCCTGTCCGGCACGAGCCAGGTGTCGCCGACTTACTGGCTCAATCCGAAGAACGGCGTGTCGTATCCGATCGTGGCGCAAACGCCGCAATACCGGATGACGTCGCTGTCGAACCTCAGCAATCTGCCGGTGACCAGCAAGGCCGGCCAGGCGCAGATTCTCGGTGGCATTGCGACGATCACACGCGGCGTGGGCGATGCGGTCGTGTCGCACTACAACATCGAGCCGCTCTACGACGTGTTCGCGACGACGCAAGGTCAGGACCTCGGCGCGGTCGCCGCGAAGATCCAGACCATCGTGCACGCCACCGCGAAAGACGTGCCGAAGGGTTCGATCGTCACGCTGCGCGGCCAGGTGCAAACCATGAACAGCGCGTTCCTCGGTCTGTCGCTCGGCCTGCTCGGGGCGATCCTGCTGATCTTTCTGCTGATCGTCGTGAATTTCCATTCGTGGAGCGATGCGTTCGTGATCGTCACCGCGTTGCCCGCGGCACTGGCCGGCATCGTCTGGATGCTGTTCACCACGCACACGCCGCTCTCGGTGCCGGCGCTGACCGGCGCGATTCTCTGCATGGGCGTGGCGACCGCCAACAGCATTCTGGTGGTGAGCTTTGCGCGCGAACGGCTGGCGGTGACCGGTAATGCGCTGGTCGCCGCAATGGAAGCCGGCTTCACGCGCTTTCGCCCGGTGCTGATGACCGCGCTCGCCATGATCATCGGCATGGCGCCGATGGCGCTCGGCCTCGGCGACGGCGGCGAACAGAACGCCCCGCTCGGTCGCGCCGTGATCGGCGGTCTGATCTGCGCGACGTTCGCCACGCTGCTGTTCGTGCCCGTCGTCTTCAGTCTCGTGCACCGGCGCGATGCCGCCGGGCACGATCATTCGCCCGCTTCTTCTCACGACCACTCTTCATCCGAACCCGGAGCCCATCATGTCCACTGAGATCGAGATCAATTCGCCCAAACGGCTGCGTCATCTGAGGCTCGTCGGTATCGTCGCGCTGCTGGTCGCGGCGGGCATCGTGGCGAGCGGTATCGCGAGTCGCGTCCACGCGAAGCAGGAGTTGACCACCTGGTCCGCGCAGCAAGCCGTGCCGACGGTGGTTGCGTACACACCCAAACACGACGCCGACGCGCAGGCGCTGGTGTTGCCGGGACGTCTGTCCGCCTTCGTCAACGCGCCGATCTATGCGCGTGTGTCCGGCTATCTGCACGCGTGGTACGCGGATATCGGCACGCATGTCAAAGCCGGCCAATTGCTTGGGGTGATCGACACGCCGGACCTCGATCAGCAGTTGCAGCAGGCGCGCGCCGATCTGCAGAATTCGGTGGCCAATGAAAAACTCGCGGCGTCCACCGCGCACCGCTGGACGGAGATGCTGAAACAGGACTCGGTTTCGCAGCAGGACGCCGATGAGAAGACCAGCGACCTCGTCGCAAAGCAGGCCACGGTCGCCGCGGCCCAGGCGAATGTGGGCCGCCTGGAAGCGCTCGAATCGTTCAAACGCATTACCGCGCCGTTCGACGGTGTCGTCACCGCACGCACGACCGATATCGGCGCGCTGATCAACGCCGGTGGCGGCAATGGGCCGGAGCTGTTCTCGGTATCCGACGCGCGCCAGTTGCGCGTCTATGTCAGCGTGCCGCAGGATGAAGCGGCCGCGATCCAGCCCGGCATGAGCGCGACGCTCACCGTGCCGGAACGTCCGGGCGTCAAGTTCAACGCCAAACTGGTCGATACCGACGACGCGATCACGCCGTCGTCCGGTACGTTGCTGGTGCAACTATCGGTCGACAACAAAGACGGCGTGTTGATCCCCGGCGAGTACACCGAGGTGCATTTCGATTTGCCGACCAATGCCCACGCGTTGTCGATTCCCGCGAGTTCGCTGATTTTCCGGCAACACGGCTTGCAGGTCGCCGTGGTCGGCAACGACAACCGCGCGGTGCTGAAACCCGTATCGATCGCAACCGATCTCGGCACGCACGTCGAGATCGCGTCGGGTCTGAACCCGAGCGACCGCGTGATCGACAACCCGCCCGACTCACTCGCCTCGGGCGATGAAGTGCGGCTGCAAGGCACCCCGGGCACGGCGCTGGCGGAGCGCCGCGCGGCGGAGAGCACCCATGGATAAACGCCGCTTGCGCGTTGCGAACGTGGCGAACGTTGCAATGGTTGCCTTAGCTGCCGCGCTGCTGGTGAGCGGCTGTTCGTTCGCACCGGTCTACCATGCGCCGGCCGCCAGCATTCCCACCACGTTCAAGGAAGGCGGCGCCTGGCAACTCGCGCGGCCGGCCGACCGCGTGCCGCGCGACGCGTGGTGGACCGTGTATCGCGATCCCGTGCTCGATCATCTGGAACAACAGGTGGCAGCGGCCAACCCGAATGTCGCGGCCGCGATGGCGCGTCACGACGAAGCCACTGCATATCTCGCGCAGGCCCGCTCAGGATTGTTGCCAACGATCGGCGCGGAAGCGTCGGTCGAACGTCAGCGGCAGTCGGATAACCGCCCGCTGCGGGGCGCGGGACAGCCTTCGGTGTACGGCACCAATAACGTCGACGTCGGCATCAGCTACGACCTCGATCTATGGGGCAAGATCCGCAACGAAGTGGCCGCGGGCAACGCGGCGGCGCAGGCCAGCGAGGCCGATCTCGAATCGGTGCGCCTGAGCTTGCAGGCGGATCTGGCTAACGCGTATTTCAATCTGCGCGGGCTCGACGCGCAACAGCAGTTGCTCAACGATACGATCGCCACCTACCAGCGCGCCCTCACCCTCACCATGAGCCGCCATGCCGGTGGGATTGCGTCGGACCTCGACGTGTCGCGCGCGCAGACGCAACTGGACACCGCGCGCGCCTCCGCCGACGATATCGCCGCGCGCCGCGCGCTCTACGAACATGCGATCGCCAGCCTGACCGGCCAGCCCGCGTCGATTTTCGCGCTGGCGCCGGTGACGGCGACGACCTATCTGCCGTCCATTCCGACCGGCGTGCCGGCCGCGTTGTTGCAGCGGCGGCCCGATATCGCGGCGGCCGAGCGACGCGTCGCGCAAGCGAACGCGCAGATCGGCGTGGCCAAGGCGGCGTTCTTCCCGGATATCTCGCTCGGTCTCGACGGCGGTTATCAAAGCGACACGCTTTCGCCATGGTTGATGGCGCCCAACGAAATCTGGTCGGTGGGTCCGAGTCTCGTCCTCACGCTGTTCGACGGTGGCCGCCGTGAAGCGATGACCGATCAGGCGCGCGCCAAGCTCGCCGAGAACGGCGCGAAGTACAAGGCGACCGTGTTACTCGCGTTCCAGCAGGTGGAGGACAACCTCGCGCAACTGCATCATCTCGGCGATGAAGCCACGCAGCAGAACGCCGCGCTGATCGCCGCACAACGCACGTTGACGCTGTCGATGTCGCGCTATCGCGACGGCGTGGTCAGCTATCTGGACGTGGTGACCTCGCAGACCACCGAGCTGACCACGCAGATCGATGCGTTGAACCTCGAAACGCGGCGTTTGCTGGCTTCCGTGGGCTTGATCGAGGCGTTGGGTGGCGGCTGGTCGGCGGACGGCGCCAAGGCCGCGCCTGAGGTTGAGGCGATGCCACTTCGGGCGATGCCGGTTGCCGTGGGCGCTTCCAGTACTTCTGGCGCCTCTGCCGCAGTCGCCTCCGCAGGTTAAACGAGCGACTGCCTTCAACAACGTTTTGTCGCAAACCGTTGCGGCCGCAAACAAAAAAACGTCGTGGGTTCTCTGAACCCGCGACGTTTCTTTTTCTTCTTTCAGGCGCGCCCCTTCAGAGCCGCGCCTGTGGCACGCCTTAGAACCGGTGCCGCACGCCCACCGCCACGACCGCTTGCCGGTCGCTCGACGAAGCCGCCAGCGAATAGATCGACGCATTACCCAGCACCGCGATCCCATCCGCGCCCGTCACGTGCTGATAGGTGCCTTCCAGATACAGATCGGTGCGGCGCGACAGCGCGTAATCGGCCTGCAGCATGAACTGGTTCCACTTCGGCGAGTAGCTCTGGCCGCCCGTGCTGAAGTGGCCATCCGTGAACGTATACGAGCCCCCCAGCGTGAACGCCGGCGTGATCGCGTAGCGGGCGTTCAACTCATAGTTGTTGAAGGTCAGCAGATCGCCGTTGAGCGTCGAATACGCGCCGCCCTGCGTGATCTGATGCGGGTCGTTGAGCATGGTCCGCGTGAAAACGAGGCCAAGCGTCGCCGCGCCGAACGTATAGCGTCCCGCCGCGCCGAGCACGCGCTGACGCGCACCGGTGAACACCGCGTCGCCGTCGCTGCTGCTCACCGCGCCGCCGGTATTGGCCGGCTGGTTGACGCCGCCCGGCTGGTTGATCTGCAGGTACGCGACCGCCAGGTTGAACGGACCGCCCGCCCACTGCGCGCCGAGGCTGTAAGCGTTGTTGTTGCTGAAGCCGCCCGCCGCATTGCTGAACGCGTACGCGCCGCCGACGGTGACCCCGTAGTAGGTCGCGCTGCGGTATTTCACCGCGTTGTTCATGCGCAGGTCGTTGTTCAGGTTGTCGTTATCGAACGGATGATCGGCGATATTGCCGCCGAAGCCCGAACCGGTCGCCGACAACGGCGCCACGAAGTCGACCAGGAAGTCGTATTGACGGCCCAGCGTCACCGTCCCCCACTGCTTGCTCGCGATCCCGACCCACGCCTGACGACCGAACTCATCTCCGCCGTTGGAGAACTTGCCGCTGTCGATATTGAAACCGTTCTCCAGATCGAAGACCGCGCTCAATCCGCCGCCCAGATCTTCGTTACCGCGCAGGCCCCAGCGGTCGGTACTCACGTTGCCGCTTTCCATCATCCAGTTGCTTTTGCCGCCGTTAGCCGACTTCTGATTGCTGATGTAGTCGAGGCCGGTGTCGAGCGTCCCGTAGAGCGTCACGCTGCTTTGCGCGTGTGCCGCCGCGCCGAGGGTGCTGGCCAGCGCGACGAGTGTGGTTGCGAATGCTTTATTCATGTTTGATTCCGGGTAAGAGAAGGCACCGGTCCGCGCAAGAACGGACTGGTCCCGCACACCGTACGGGTAGCCGCAATGTAAATAGCGGCGGTGACACACCCGTGATCAAAACCGGTCGTTTCATGAAACGTTTTTTATGTTCATGACATGTCCGCGACGGACCGATGAATCAGCGCCTCGCCGACGCTCCAGCAGATAAATTTCTTTTCATGCACACACGGCCGATCCGCTAACGCCGCTTGACTATCCTTCTCATCAACCGATCCACGAAACCCTTGAGGTTCGCGCATCGGTGCCACCCAACCTGATTTATGAGGATTACGAACATGAAATCTCTGACGCTCGCCATCGCTTTCATCGGTGCAACCGCAACGGCTTCCGCCTTCGCTCAATCGACCACTGCGCCGACGCAACAGAACGCCGCGCCGGCCATGCAAGTGGCGGCGAACACCACCAGCACCACCGGCAACGTGACGGGCTCGTGGGTCGCGCCGTACGGCCAGGCCACGCCCGGCAAGACTCGCGCTCAGGTTTATCGCGAACTGGTGCACGCCGAGAAGGACGGTCAACTGGCGTATCTGAATTCGACGATTTACGCGCACTGAGATGCTTCTGCTGAACCCCAGCCGACGGCGCGCCATGTGGCCGCTGTCGTCTGGACTCGCTTGACTGCCCATCGCAACGCTCTGTATTGACACCCCCATATCGATGACTCTTCGCACCGCGATCAAACGAACCGCTTCGTTCGCCGTCGCCGCCGTGGCTGCTGGACTGCTGTTATCCGGCTGCGCGACGAGCACCACACCGACCTCCGCCGACAATTGCGTCGGGCCGCCCAGTTACTGCAACATTTACTTTGGTTCATGAAAAAAGAGAGCGCTACCCTTTCGGGCAGCGCTCTCTTTCATTTGGTGCGAGTACTTTGTGTTTTAGAACGAGTGACGCAGACCGACGCGGCCCACCACCTGCTTACCGTTCGACGATGGATCGAAGCCGGCGATTTGCGCGACCGCGCCGCCACTGGCTTTTTGCAATGCCGCGAGTGCGTAGACGGCGGTGCGTTTCGACAATTCGTATTCCGCGCTCAGGTTGAGCTGCTGGTACTTCGGTTCCTGGTTGGTCGCGTGATCGCGGCCATCCGTGTACGTGTAACCGGCCGCGAGATTGAGCTGGCTGGTGGCGGCGAAGGTGCCCGCGAATTCATAGTTCTGGAACTTGACGTCCTGACCGGCATCGCCTTGCTGGAAGTCGACGTTAGTGAAGTTGCCCATCAGCTTGAACTTGTCGAACTGATAGGACGCACCGGCCGCGAAGATGCCCTGGCTGCGCGCATTGGCCAGGTAGTTGCCGTACACCGCGTTGGTGAAGCCCGAGCCGTTCTGATAGCTCTGGACAGCCTGTTCCGGGTCGTTGACACGCAGATAGCCGGCGCCGATCGAGAACGGTCCGTTCGTGTACGACGCGGCCGCGCTATAGGCGGAGTTATTCGAGAACTGGCCGGCCTGGCCGCCGAACGAATAGAGTGCTTCGCCGGTGAAGCCGCCGATAGTGGGACTCGTGTACTTCACGGCATTGCTGATGGCGAAGCCGTTATCGAGGTTGTCCATATCGTTCGGGTGGGAGAAGTACCAGCCGCCGTAGCTGTCGTTGAGCGAGTACGGCTCGATCAGGTCGACGAGCGGATCCCATTGACGGCCGAGGGTGACGGTACCGAACGTCTGGCTGTCGAGACCCACGTAGGCATTACGGGAGAAGGCGAGGCCGCTGCCGAGGTTGCCGTTGCTCGAGTTGAAGCCGCTTTCCAGATCGAAGATCGCGTCGAGGCCGCCGCCCAGATCTTCTTTACCTCTCACGCCCCAGCGGCTGCCGGCGCTGACGCCGCTGGCCATCTGATAGAGGTGGTTGCCGTTGACGTTGCTGGCGAAGTCGAT